>NZ_ML974129.1:225537-322389 GCF_004765815.2 Halorussus salinus
CGGGCGCCGGCGGTGGCCCGTCCGCTCCTGGCGGTGGGCCCGCGCCACGTTCCGGGCGGCGCGACCGCAACGACCGGTTCGACCGCGGCCGCGAACGCGAGCGACGGGACCGACTCGACCGGGGCTACCGGAGCCGATTCGACCGCGACCGCCGCGCCGAACATCGACGCACGGGTACTCCGCCTCGGCTACGCCGCGACCGCGCTCTCGCTGGCCCTCCTCGTCGCGCTCGCGGAGGTGTTGGCGCATGGCTGAGGAGTCCCCGCCGCTCGCGCTCGCCCGCGTCGCCGACGACCCGCTCGTCGTCTGGGCGCTGGCGTCGTTCCACACCGCGGCGCTGACCGCCCTCCTCGTCGGCGCGCTCTACCTGTCGGGCGCGCTCGGCGACCTGCTGGGCGGCCTCGACACGCTGGTCGGTCTCGGACTCTATCTGGGCCTCTGGGCGACGACGTGGTGGACGACCCGCCGGGCGTTCGCCGCGATTGGAGCGGCGGGACGCGACGGGCCGGTCTCGCGCTCGGTCCTCGTCGGGACCGGCGGGAAGTGGGCGGGAGTGGACGGCGTCCTGTTTCTCTGGTTGCTCGTCGGCGTCGTCGTCGCCTCGTCGGTCTCGGTCGGGTCGGCGACCGTCGAGGGCGCGCTCTACCTCCTCGCGTTCGTCGGCGTCGCGACGTTGCTGGCGTTCGCGGTCGGCGCGGTAGTCGGCCTGCTGTTCGCGGCGCTCGACCTCGCGGCGTTCCGCATCGCCGGGAGTCTCACCGCGAGCGCCCGGCGAGAGCGCCGGGATTCGGACGAAGCGTCAGATGCCGACGAGGAGGCTGACGCGGACGAGACGCCCTGACGCGATAGCCCGTGGATTCAAGGCAGTCCCCCGAGACGTACCGGGTATGCCTGAGTCCGACCTCGCAGGGCAGGTCGAAGACGTGCTTTCGGTCGCTCCAGACGAGTTCCAAGCGGAGGTCGAAGCGGACGCCGAGGTCATCGTCGAGGAGGTAGACGACGGGACCTTCGACAACCCGCAGGCCATCATCGGCTTCGAGTACGAGTTCTACGCCGTGGACGCCGACAGCGGGGCGCTCCGGCGGGTTCCCCGACGGCTCCTCGACCTCATCGGCTTCGAGAAGGAACTGGGACTTCACAACGCCGAGATGTCCACCAGTCCCCAACCGCTGAACACGCACGGACTGGCCGCCCAAGAGGCCGAAGTGAAGGCCCGACTCTCCGCCGCCGAGGACCGCACCGGCGCGGAGGGGATGCGACTGGTCAGCGACGCGATGTGGACCGTCCCGCCCGAGGGCGAGACGGCCCGCCAGTACCTGACCGACAGCGTCTCGGACCGCGGGGTCCGCATCGCCTCGAACATGAGCGATTCGGTGCGCTACCACGCGATGGCCAACTCCGAGGGCGAGGCCGGGATGTGTCTCGACGCCCCGCACGTCTCCCTGTCGGCGGACACCGTGATGCCCGAGAGCCTCATCACCTCCATCCAGCCCCACTATCAGGTGCCTCACGCGCGGGACCTGCCGACCTACTTCCAGTACGCGATTCGCATCGCGGGACCCCTGCTGGCGCTCGGGGTCAACTCACCGTTCTTCCCGCCGGACCTCTACGACGACGACGCGACTGCCGACGAGATTCTGGCCGACGGCTACGACGAGCATCGCATCGGCGTCTTCGAGACGGTCCTCAATCGGTCGGTGGACGAGTCGGACAAGGTGCGGTTCCCGCGGGACTTCGACAGCGTCGAGGAGGCCGTCGGGCGCATCGCGAGCGACCGGACCATCGTCCCGATGCCCGTCTCGACCACCGACCGGTTCGACGACGAGTTCGCCCACTTCCGACACAAGCACGGGACCTACTGGCGTTGGGTTCGCCCCGTGTTCGGCGGGGCCACCCGGTCGGCCGCCAACGCTCGCATCGAGTTTCGGCCCATCGCGGCCCAACCCACGGTTCGAGACTCCATCGCGTTTCAGGCCGCGTTCGCGGGCCTGCTGGAATCGACCTACCGGCGCGAACACCCGGTCCGGCACCTCGACTGGGTGGTCGCCAAGGACAACTTCTACGACGCGATGGAGGAGGGCCTCGACGCCGACCTCTACTGGATTACCAACGACGGCAAGGAGACCACCGACCACGAGGAGGTCTACTCCGACATCTTCGCCCACGCCAAGGACGGGCTTCAGATGCGGGGCCTGAGCGACCAGCAGGCCGCCAAATACCTCTACCCGCTCCGTCAGCGCGCGCGCCACCGCCTCACCCCCGCGAGTTGGAAGCGCGAGCGCGTCCGCGACGAGGTGGACGGCGGCGCGGACTTCGAGGACGCGGTGTACGAGATGCAGAGCCAGTACGTCGAGCGACAGAGCGAGACCTTGATAGACGGCACCTTCGCGGACTGGGTGGGACGGGGCGACACCGAGATGGAACGCGAGGACTGACACCCACGGTTTCTTTTTACCGCATCTGACACCGAATGCGATAGCGACGCACCGAGGCGACGCGCGACACGCGAGCGCCGAGCGGGACTTTCTTGTCGGGACGCTCCCACGACCCGGTATGGTCCCTCACTGCTCTCGACGGTCTCTCCTCTCCCGGCGGTCCGCCCTCGCCGGACTCGGCTCCGGACTGGTCGGAATCGGTGCGGTTCGCGCCAGCGGCGACGACGGTTCCGCCTCCCACGACGACTCGGCGCTCGACTGGCCGATGGCGCGCTACGACGCCGCGGGCACCGGCTACAACCCCGACGCCGCCGGACCGAAAGACGGCGCGCGGGTCGCGTGGCGGCGCGAACCCGACGAGTTCTCCGGCCCGAGCGCCGCCCCGATTCTGCTTGGCGACACCCTCTACGCGACGGGTGGCTCCCTCCTCGCGCTCGACGCCGCGACCGGCGAGACCCGCTTCTCCCACGCGGGGGCGTATCGGTCGAGTCCGGCCCGCGCTCCCGCCGAAGCGTACACCACCGATACGCTGGCAGTTGCGACCCGCCGGACCGTCGTCGGTCTGAACGCGGACGGCGGATTCGGATTGTTCGACCGCGAGTTCGGCGTCGAGCGGTGGCGAGGCCCACGCCGGAACTCCGCGCTAAGCGTCCTCTACAGCGTTCCGCCGGTCGCGGTCGGCGGGACCGTCTACGCGGCGATGCCCAACAGTCGCTACGTCGTGGCGCTCAACGCGAGCAGCGGCCGGGAACGGTGGCGCGCGTCGCCCGGCGACGAACTCCGGCGTCTCGCGGTTCGGGACGGCCGGGTCTTCGCGGTCAACTGGCCCTATCGCGCGACGGCCTACGACGCCGCGACCGGCGAGCTGCTGTGGCGGACCGACCTCGACGAACAGATGGTCCTCGCGCCGACCGCGACCAGCGAGGGCGTCGTCGTCCCGGACCGAACCGGCGTCACCCTGCTGGACGCGGCCGACGGGTCGGTTCGCTGGCGCGCGGACCACGGCGGCAACGCGACCGAGGGCGCGGCCGCGGTGGCGGAGGGCACGGTGTACGTCCAATCGTCCACCGGCGGGCGACTCCACGCGCTGGCCCTCGACACGGGCGAGGAGCTATGGTCCGCGCCGGATTTCACCGAGGGGACCCCGGTGGTCGCCGACGGTGTGGTCTACGGGCGCAACTACGACGAACTCGTGGCGCTCGACGCGGCCGACGGGTCGGTCCGCTGGCGCTACGAGTCGCGCCTGCCGCTCTCGACGCCAGCGGTCGGCGACGGCGCGGTTTATTTCGTCGCCCGCGACCGAATCGTCGCGCTGGAGGAGGACCGATGAGCGCCGACGGGCCGACCGGGACCGACGCGCCCGGCGACGGACGGGGCGTCCCGCCTGCCGAGAGCGTGGACCGCGAGCGCCTGCCGAGTACGTCGGTCTCGGGTCTCCTCCGCGCGTCCCTCGGTCGCATCGTCGCCGACCCGTGGCTCGCGGTCCCGTTCCTCGTCGCGGGAGTCGTCCTGACGGGCGTCGATTGGCTCCGGGCGCACGACCCGGTGCCGACCACGACGCCCGAACTCGTCGGCGACGTGACCGTCAGCGTGGCGTATCGGTTCTATCCGACGGGACTCCGCGCGACCGGGACCCGGCCCGCGGCGCTGGTGGACCTCGAAGTCGGCTATCTGGCGCGGACGCTCGGTCTCGAACTCGCGGCCCTCCTCGCGGTGGCAATCGCGGGGTGGCTCACGCTCTCGCGGGCGAGAGACGCTGGCGAGTCCCTGACTCGCTCGCGCTCGGGCGACCGGTCCGGTTCCGCTCGGTCCGGTTCCACTCGGTCCGATTCCGGCCGGTTCGACTTCGACTCGCTCGACTCCGGCCGCCTCGGTTCCTACCTCGGGTTCGTCGTCGTCGCCCACGTCCTCGTCGGTCTGTTCGGACTCCTCGACGGTCTCGGGTGGTTCGCGGTGGTCGGCCTCGTCGCGTACGCCGTCGTCGCGGTCCGCCTGTTCGCCGCGCCCGCGCTGGTGGTCGGCGGGTCGGGAGTCCGCGCGGGGATGGTTCGAAGTCACCGGCGCGCCGTCGGCGAGGGCGCGACCGTCTTCGGTCTCGTCGTCCTGTTCGGCCTCGGCGCGTGGCTACTGGGGAGCGTCCCGGTCGTCGGTGCCGCGGCGAGTACCGCGGTCGTCGCGCCGATTCACGCCGTGGCGACGGTGGTCTTCGCCGACCGGACGCGCGACGAGTAGCGACCGGCCGTCTTCGTCGGCCGACTCTCGACGCACCCCGACGAGCGACCGCGGTCTCCTCGAAAGGAACCGCGGTCTCCTCGATGCGGATAGCTCGCGCTACCGGGCGAAAATAGCGAGGTCGAGGGCGTAGTGCCCCAGAAACGGATTCGTCGTCTTACAGCGCGTCGTCGTAGTCTTCGTAGTCCGAAATCTCGACGCCCTCTTGGTCGATTTCGGCGAGCCAGATGCCGTTGCCGGAGGCGGTGTCACGCTCGACCGCGCTCTTGAGCGCGCGGACCGCGACCTCGCGGGCCTCGTCCTGTCCGAGGTCCTCGTGGTAGTCCTGTTCGAGGACGCCGAGCGCGAACTGCGACCCGGAGCCGGAGACGCTGTAGGTCTCCTCGGTCACGCCGCCGAGCGCGTCGTAGGAGTAGATGTGGCCGCCCTCCTCGTCCACGCCGCCGAGGACCGGCACCGTGATGAGGAAGCCACCGGAGCGCAGGAGGTTGCTCGTGAGCGTCGAGAGCGCCTGCATGCTCATGTCCTCGCCGCGCCGCGTGTTGTAGAGGTTACCCTCGACCTGCAGGGTGCGGATGAGCGACTGGGCCGCCGAGACCGACCCGGAGATGGTGAGCGCGCCGGTCGGGTGGACCTGCTCGACCTTCTGGGCGGTCTTCGACGAGACCATGTTCCCGAGGCTGGCGCGCTTGTCCGTGACCATCACGACGCCGTCGGTCGTCGTCAGACCGATGGTCGTGGTGCCGGTCTTGAGTTCTTGGATCTCCTCGGCGTCGACCGAGCGGTTCGGGAGCGAGCCGAGTTCCGGCTCGTAGGGGTTCGTGCTGTCCGGTTCGAGACGCGAGACGTTCTGAGAGAATTCGGAACCGTGCATTGGGCTACGCATTACCCGTCCCTAGTCCGCCGGTACTGATAAAACCAACTCTTCGGACGACTGGGGTCTCGGTGGTCTTTGCCGGAGTCGCCACTCCGGAGTCGGTCGGCCGAGAAATCGTCGCGCTGGTCGTCGGGGGAACGTCAGGCCGTCGCGTCGTAGGCCTGTTCCAACCGCTGTACGATTCTGTGCGCCGGAAGCGTGACGCCGACCTGCCGGGTCAGGACGGCGAGGGGCAACAGCAGGATGCTGGTCGCGACGCTCGTCTGGTACAGGGCGAACAGGATTGCACGGTGAATCCGCGTGGGCATCTGAGTTCGTACCTCGGGCGAGGGTCAACCGAGGGAGTATAAAAGAGTTACTGAAAGAAATAATTTATAATGGATTATATTTTGGTTTGAGGTCGCCGCAGTCTTGCGATTCAACCTCGGTTGCGTTCGGTTCAACGAAATAGGAGTTCCGGACCGCGCGGACGTAGGCACCGACTTGGCGACGCCCGGCGTACGCATAACTTATGAGAATTATACCGCTCACGTCCGCGGCTCGGGCGCGGGTGGCGCGTACCGACCTCGGCTCGGTGGTATCGACGTTCGGCCCGGTAACTCCTCGTGCGTCCGCGTGTCTCGTGCGCACGGCCCACGCGCACCGGTTCAAAACCGAAAGACACGAACCACCGCGGAACGAGGCCCCGATATGAGCAACTATCTCGTTGCGATGGAGGCGGCATGGTTGGTACGCGACGTAGAGGACATCGACGACGCCATCGGCGTCGCGGTCAGCGAGGCCGGAAGACGGCTCAACGAAAAGGACATGGACTACGTGGAAGTCGAAGTCGGCGCGACGCCGTGTCCGGCCTGCGGCGAGCCGTTCGACTCGTCGTTCATCGCGGCGGGAACCGCGCTCGTGGGACTCTTGTTGGAGATGAAGGTCTTCAACGCCGACAGCGAGGAGCACGCCCAACGCATCGCAAAGAGCGAAATCGGTGGGGCACTCCGGGACGTGCCCCTCGAAATCGTCGAGACCATCGAGTACGAGGAGGACGAGGACATCGAACTCGGTAGCGGCGACGAATAAGTCGGCCGAGCGCAACTCGGACGCCCGTACCGTAGAACCGAACCTTTATTTATAACCGTTAGTTATGCGAGGGCATGGAACTACCGACGCCCCAAGACATCCGGGAGCGCCGGACCGAACTCGGCCTGACCCAGAGCGAACTGGCCGACCGGGCGGGCGTCTCGCAACCCCTCATCGCCCGCATCGAAGGCGGCGACGTGGACCCGCGGCTCTCGACGCTCCGACACATCGTGGACGCCTTGGACGAATCGGAAGGTGACATCGTTCGCGCGGGCGACCTGATGCACGAGGACGTAGTCAGCGTCGGTCCGGACGACTCGGTGAGTCAGGCGGTCTCGAAGATGCAGGAAGCGGGGTTCTCGCAACTGCCGGTCATCGAGGACGGCGTGCCGGTCGGCTCCATCAGCTTCGAGGACCTGATGAGCGTCGGCGAGGAGTCCCGCGACAAACCGGTCTCGGAGTTCATGGGCGAGAGCTTCCCCACCAAGGGGCAGAACGCCACGCTGGACGAGTTGAGTACCGACCTCGGGCACAACAAGGCGGTCATCGTGACCGAGCGCGGCAACACCGTCGGCATCATCACGGAAGCCGACATCGCGGCGCGGCTCTCCTGACGTTTGTTTCCGGCCGTCGTATCTTTCGTTTCGAGTCAGCTTCGGAACACCAACAATTATCGTTCGGGGTGCCACAGTGGGACACATGACGGACTTCTCCGACAGAGTAGAGCAGGTCTCCATCAGCGGCATCCGCGAAGTGTTCGAGGCGGCTGGCGAGGACGCCATCAACCTCGGCATCGGGCAACCCGACTTCCCGACGCCCGAACACGCCCGACAGGCCGCGGTCGAGGCCATCGAGTCCGGGAAAGCGGACGCCTACACCTCCAACAAGGGGACGCTCGAACTCCGCGAGGCCATCAGCGCGAAGCACGACCGGGACAACGACTTCTCGGTCCCGCCCGAGAATCTCGTGGCGACGGCGGGCGGGAGCGAGGCGCTACACCTCGCGCTCGAAGCGCACGTGGACCTCGGCGAGGAGGTAATCTATCCCGACCCCGGCTTCGTCTCCTACGAGGCACTGACCCACATCGCTGGCGGGGAGCCGAAGCCTGTCGCGCTCCGCGAGGACCTCACGCTCGACCCCGCGGCGGTCGAGGAGGCCATCACCGACGACACCGCGGCGTTCATCGTCAACAGCCCCGCGAACCCGACCGGCGCGGTCCAGAGCGAGGCGGACATGCGGGAGTTCGCCCGCATCGCCGACGAACACGACGTTCTCTGTATCTCCGACGAGGTGTACGAACACATCGTCTTCGAGGGCGACCACCACTCGCCGATGGTCTACGCCGAGTCGGACAACGTGGTCGTGGTCAACGCCTGCTCGAAGACCTACTCGATGACCGGGTGGCGACTCGGTTGGGTCGCCGCGAGCGAGCGCCGCATCGAGCGCATGCTCCGGGTCCACCAGTACGTGCAGGCCTGCGCCAGCGCCCCGGCGCAGTTCGCCGCGGAGGCCGCCCTCTCCGGGCCGCAGGACTGCGTGGACGAGATGGTCGCCGCGTTCGAGGAGCGCCGCGACGTACTGCTGGACGGCTTCGCCGACATGGGACTGGACTGCCCGACGCCCGAGGGCGCGTTCTACGCGATGCCGAAGGTCCCCGAGGGCTGGACCGACGAGGTGCTGGACCGCGGCGTCGTCGTCGTGCCCGGCGAGGCGTTCGGCGACCACGGCGAGGGCTACGCCCGCATCTCCTACGCGACCGACATGGAGTCGCTGAAGGAAGCCGTCGAAATCATGCGCGAGGCGACGAACGCGGTTCACTGAGGTCCGAGACTGGTCCCGACGGCTCTCTGACGTTCGCTCGCAGGTGATACGATACGACCGTGAACCGTACTGCGGCCGCGAACCGAACTATCGCCGATACCTATCGGACCGCAACCGCCCCGCACGGCACCGTCGGCGGCCCGAACATGTCCGCCTCGAACGCGCCCCGCGACGGCCGAGAACGCGCTCTTTTTCACCGCCGAACACGAACCCTCGCGCAAATGGGCAAAGTGAGTATCGGGCTTCGCGGCTGGCGGTTCGACGAGGACGAGGTGTTCACCGACGAGGGCGAGTTCAAACCGATGGACGACATCCCCTCGGACCCGCGCAAGCGACTGGTCCGGTTGCAGGCGCTGGTCGCCTCACCCTGCGACGGCTGTTGGTTGATTCACGGCGACGAGGAGGTCCACCGGTGCAACGAGTCGGAAGTCGTCTACGGCGAACCGCTCGGCGAGGTGGTCCTCTGTGCCGACCACGAACCGGACTTCCTCTACTGGTTCGCCGAGGAGGGCGGGAGCCAGTACAAGGGCCAACAGGAGCTACAGGACGAGTTCCACGAGTGGTTCGCCGACGGCGGGCGCGCCCCCGAGGGGTACGGCGGCGTCGAACACGTCGAGACCGACCCCGACGACATCCCCGAACCGCCGGAACCGGACATGGAGGACCTGAACGTCGATATGCCCGACGACGAGCGCGAGCGCATCGACCTCCGGAACATGGAGACCACGACCGGCGAGGAGGCCGCCGAGCGGAAAGCCGACCCGGACCCGCGGTCGGGCGACGCCGACGCGAAAGACGACGAGAGCGACGCCGAACCCGAAGACGACCTCGACTTGGGTCGTGACTACCCGTCATGAAGCCGCCAGCCGTCGCCGTCGTCGAACCGAAGACGCCGGGCAACATCGGTACCATCGCGCGGGCGATGAAGAACTTCGGCATGCACGACCTCAAACTGGTGGACCCGCCGGAGTTCGGCCGGGACAGCGAGGCCTACGGCTTCGCCGGACAGGCCCGCGAGGACATCCTCCCGAACTACGACGAGGTGACGTTCGACCACCTCGTGGAGAACTACCACACCGTCGGCCTGACCGCGACGACCAACGAGGACGCCCGGAAACACCGCCGGTTCCCGTTCGAGACGGTAGACCAACTGGCCGACAGTCTGGCCGACGTGGACGCCGACACCTGCCTCATTTTCGGCCGCGAGGACAACGGGCTGACCAACGACGAGGTGGCCCGCGTGGACCAAGTGTGTTCGATTCCCGCGAGCGCCGACTACTCGTCGCTGAATTTGGGGCAGGCCGCGACCGTCACGCTCTACGAACTCCGAGAGCTGACCGTCGAGGAGACCCAACTGCCGGACGTAGAACGCGAGCGCGCCGACGAGGCCGAAATCGAGGGGTTCTACGACCACTTCGGCGAGTTCTTGGACGCCATCGACCACCCCGCCGAGAAGCGCGACAAGACGGTCCGACTCGCCCGGCGACTCCTCGGGCGCGCCCACCCCACCGGCCGCGAGGTCCAGACGCTCCGCGGTCTCCTCCGGCGCGCGATGTACCACGCCGAGAGCGGGGGCGACCCCGCTGAAACCGGGGACGACTACGCCGACCACGGAGACGACGCCACCGAGCGAACGGCGACGCCGGACGACCGATAGGACTTGCGCCAGAACGGTTTTCAGGTTCGCTGTCGATACTCTTTCCCAGAGTCGTTCGTGGGGGTTCCAATCGTGCTACACAGTCTCGTATCGCTCTCTCGGCCGCGCTCAGGGCGAGAAAGTCAAATCTTTTATCGGACTAGCAGATAACTACCTACGAGTATGTTTGCCTCCCTCCCGCTCGGTACGCAGTTTACCCTCCTCGTCGCGGTCCCGAGCATCGCGGCCATGCTCGTCGGCAAGCGAGTGTTCCTCCCCGACGAGCGGTTCCGGACCCTACTGGTGGAGTTCGTCCGGACCGATTGGAAGTATCTCGGGGTCGCGTGGGTCGTGACCGAAATCGTCAACAGACTCGCGCTCAACTTCCACGTCGCTCGGACATTCACCGGGGCCATCTACGCCGTCGAAGGCGCGACCGTCGCGGCGTTCCAAGCGTTCACGAGCATCCCCCTGACCGTGTTGGCCACCGGAGTCTACCTCGTGGGATTCCCCTTCATCGTGCTGTTCACGTACTTCAAGCTGAAGGCCCACGACGAGGAGCAGGCCCATCGCTACGCGCTGGCGTACGTCATCGTCGTCGTCTGCGCGGTGCCGTTCTTCCTCCTGTTCCCGGTGAAGGTGTCGGGACTCTACCTCTCGACGGTCGAACCGCTGATGTACGAGTTGACCCCCGCCATCCAGCACGGCATCTACAGCACCGATACGCTGGTCAAGGCGTTCCCCAGTCTCCACACCGGCCTGTCGGTGCTGGCGGCGTTGTACGCCCAGAAGGCCGACACGCGCTACGCCTACACGGCGGCGCTTCTGGCGGGAGCCATCGTCCTCTCGACGCTGTATCTGGGCGTCCACTGGGTGACCGACGCCGCGTTCGCGGTCCTGCTGGTGTGGGTCGCCTACCGACTCTCACAGCGGGTCAGCGAACCCCACTGGTCGGTCGTCTCCCGCGAGTTCGTCTCGGGCCTCCGGCGCTACGCGTGGCCCCGGACGTGAGGCCCCCGATAAATGCGCCGCACGCGTTCGGTCGAGTCTTTTTCAGCGATGATAATATTCAGAGTGATTAAGTGACGGGACTACAGTCGTGAGGAACATGGAATCTGCAGTTCCCGACGACGGGTTGGCGGAGCGAGTAGACGGCGACTCGTTGCTCGCGGCGCTCGACGTGGACGACGACGAGATTCGGTGGCGCAAGGAGTTCACCGGCTTCGGCCCGGACGACGCGGCGCGACTCGCCGACATGGCCGACCTCTTCGAGTCGGTCGCCGACGAGGCGGTCGACGAGTTCTACGACCATCTGACCGACTACGACGAGACGACCGCGGTGTTGAATCGCTCGACCCGGACCGTCGAGCAACTCAAAGAGACCCAAGCCGAGTATCTCCTCTCGCTGGCGACCGGCGAGTACGACCGCGAGTACTTCGAGAACCGCGCGCGAATCGGCAAGATTCACGACATGCTCGACATGCCGATGAAACACTACCTCGGGGCGTACGCGCTCTATCTCAACGTTCTCGTGCCCCGAATCGGCGAGCGCGTCGTGGAGCGGACCGCCGACCGCGTCGGCGACGAGGCCGCCGAAGTCGTCCGCGAGGAGTTCACCGAGGGAATCGACGAGATTCTGTCCCTCCTGCGGGTGGTCAACCTCGACATGCAGGTGGTTTCCGACACCTACATCGAGTCGTACAACGAGGAGGTCCGCGAGACCAACGAACGGCTCGTTGACCTTCAAGAGGCAATCTCCGAGGACGTGGAGGAGTCGCTGGACGACCTCTCGGATTCGGCGGAAGACGTGGCCGAGAGCGCCGACCAGATTCACGAACTGACCCGCGAGCAGGCCGGTGACGTGGACGACATCGCCGAGGAGACCGAGAACATGAGCGCGACCGTCGAGGAGGTCGCGGCCAGCGCCGAGCAGGTCGAACAGACCAGCCGACAGGCCAAGAAACTCGCCACCGAGGGGCAAGCGACCGCCAGCGACGCGATGTCGGCGATGGAGGACATCGACGCCGCCCGCGCAGACGTGACCGGCGACATGGCCGACCTACAGGAGACCGTGGCCGAAATCGACGAGGTGGTGGAGGTCATCGACGACATCGCCGAGCAGACGAACCTGCTGGCGCTCAACGCCTCCATCGAGGCCGCGCGCGCTGGCGAGGCCGGAGACGGCTTCGCGGTCGTCGCCGAGGAGGTAAAGAGCCTCGCCGAGCAGTCCAAAGAGCAGGCCAGCGAAATCGAGGCGATGGTCGGCGAGATTCAGACCAAGACCGACGACACGGTCGAGAGTCTGGACCGGACCGAGCGCCGCATCCAGTCGGGCGTCGAGAACGTCGAGTCCTCGCTGGAGACCCTACAGGACATCGTGGAGGCGGTCGAGGAGACCGTCCACGGCATCGGCGAGGTCGCCGAGGCCACCGACGAGCAGGCGGTCGCCGCCGAACAGGTCTCGGCGATGGTCGAGGAGGTCTCCCGACACGCGACCGACATCGCCAGCGAGGTCGCCGACGTGGCGGAGGCGACCGACGAGCAGGTCGAGCGCATCGAGCGCATCGAGGGGTCGGTCGAGCGACTGCACGACGACGCGGCGTAATCGCGGGCCACACTGCGGGACGGATTTTCGAGTCGATTACTCGCGAAGACACGTGAGCGTCACAGAACCAGAATATTTAATAATATTTGATTTGTGCTACGTTTTGTGTCAGAAAATACGATATCGGTAGCAGAACTCCGCTCTCGGGTATCCGAACTCCCGATTACTCTGTCGGAGGGAGAGAACGCCGCGTACGCCAGCGTCGATCAGGCGTTCTCGTTGGAGTCGGTCGTGATCGCCTTGGACGAAGAAGACTGCGTCTACGACGAGGAGACGTTCTCCGGTGTCGCGTACCAGCCCGACAGTCCGCTAGCGACGGTCGTCGTCTCGGGCGACGGAACGATTGTCGCCCTCGACGCACGGGAGCAAGCGGACGCGAAGACGGCCGTCTCGCAGGTCGTCGATAAATTGGACGACCTCGGTTTGCTCACCGGGGACTCCTCTCCGGAACTCTCCACGGACACGCGGGCCGTCCCGTTCGCGCTGGACGCGCCCGCGGTAGAGACGCTGGGCTACGACGACGAGTCGTAACTTCGACGGAAAGATGTCAGACACGCCCACCGACCGACAACGACGCACGCTCGATGCAGTCGGGGAATCGCCATCGTCTGCCGACGCAGACGACGTGACGACACTCGCCGAACTGGCCAGCCACCGCTCCGAAGACGTTCGGACGGACGCCGCGGAGACGCTGTCGGTCGTCGCCGCCGCGCAACCCGACCTCGTCGCCGACGAGATGGGTCCCGTCCTTCGAACGTTCCAACACGGCGATATAAACGTCCGAACGTTCGCGCTGGATACCGTCGCCACGCTGGGACAGCACTCCCCCGAGCGGTTCGCCGAGACGACCGCGATTACCAACGTCGCACAGGCGCTCAACGACCGCAACGAGTGGATTCGCGCCAGTGCGGCGGAGGCGCTCGGCGACATCGGCACCGAATCCCCGGCGCTTTTGGCGGACGCCGAAGTCGTCCGAACGCTCGCGCGCCGAATCGAATCCGAGGAGTTCCCCGACGCCCGCGCACAGATGGCGCGGGCTCTCGGACGAATCGGGCGGACGGCTCCCGAACTGATAGACCGGCGCGACGAGGCGACGCTCGAACGTCTCGTCGGCGAAGACGACGAGATAGCGGAGTCCCTTCGGTTCGCCGTCGACGCTATCGCGGAGGGCCGAGAGGCGGCGAGTGGGAGGGACTCCGAGTCCCGAGGAGCGGCGGGAACGGCGTTCTGCCCGGACTGCGGAACGGAGATTACGGCCGAGTCCGTTCCGAACTTCTGTCGAAACTGCGGACACGAGCTATCCTGAACGACCGGGCGTTCGCTTCGGTGCAGTTCACCTCCTCGTCCCGTTTCGACCCGGCGTTCTACGCCCGGCGAAAACTGGAGAATGCTTAGGGAACGAATTCCCTTGCTTTGGGAAACGTGTAGTCAGGCGCGTTTCTGAATCTCCTCACGTAACAACTCGCTCACCGTGTCGCCGTCCGCTTTCCCGCCGAGCGCGCCCATCGCCTCGCCCATCAGGCCGGAGAACGCCTGCATGCCCTCGTCTTGTACTTGCTCCTCGTTGCGCTCCACGACCTCCACGACGGCCTCGCGCACCTCGTCTTCGCCCGCACTGCCGAGACCTTCCCGCTCGATGGCCTCGCTGGCGGTCAGTTCGAGGTTCTCCGCGAGCGCCCCGAGGAGGTCCCCGACGTTGCCCTTCGCGGTCTCGCCGTCGGCGACCGCGTCGAGCGTCCCGAGGAAGTGGTCGTCGGTCAGGTTCTCGACCGGCACGCCGTCGCGCCGGAGTTCCGTGACCGTACTCTCGACGGTCTGGGCCGCGAGCGTGGGGTCCGCGCCCAACTCGCCGACCGCGCGCTCGAACAGCGGCATGCGCTCGCCGTAGGCGACCTGCTCGGCGAGGCCCGCGTCGAGACCGTACTCGTCCTGATACCGCTCGACCTTCTCGGTCAGCAGTTCGGGCGTCTCGACCTCGCTCGGGTCGGGTTCGACCGGGGGCACGTCGGTCTCGGGGTACATCCGCGCCGCGCCGGGGAGCGGCCGGAGATAGCGGGTCGTGCCGTCCTCGTTCGCGCCGCGAGTCTCCTCGGGCACGCCCTCAAGCGCGGTCTCGGCGCGCTCGGCCGCGGCCTCGATGGCCAACTCGGCGGTCTCGGGGTCGGCGGCGACGATGGCCACCGCGTCCTGCTCGCCCGCGCCGACCGCTTCGCGCAGGGCATCGACCTCGTCGTCGGTGACGCCGTAGGCCGGGAGTTCGTCGGTGTGGAAGATGCCGCCCGCGCCGTGGCGCTTGGCGTGGTCCGAGAGTTCGGTCCCGAGGCGGCGGTCCGGTTGAATCTCCGCGCCGACCAGTCCGTCGAAGCCGTAGAGGGGGACCGCCGTGACCTTCCCGCCGGATTCGAGCGCCGAGCCGATGACGCCGCTCTCGGTGTCGGCGAAGGTGTCGGTCACGTCCACCACGTCGCCGACCGAGGCGTCGCGCTCGCGGAGTTCGTCGCGGAGTTCGAGGAGCCGAACCTGTCGGTGGACCTCGTTCTCCACGAGGTCGTCGATGTCGTCCAAGCTCTGGACGCCCTTGACCTCGACGCGCGCGCCCTCGGCGATGGAGATGTTCACGTCTTGGCGGATGGTGCCCAGTCCGCGCTTGACCTTCCCCGTCGAGCGCAGGAGCATCCCGATTCGCTCGGCGGCCTCGCGGGCCTGCTCGGGCGAGCGGATGTCGGGCTTGGTGCCGATTTCGACCAGCGGGATGCCGAGTCGGTCGAGGCTGTAGAGGACGCCCTCCTCGCGCTCCTCGACGCGCTGGGCGCTCTCCTCTTCGAGCATCAGGTCCTCGATGCCGACCGCGCCCTCGCTGGTCGAAATCTCGCCGTCGGAGGCCATCAGCGTCGAGCGCTGGAACCCGGAGGTGTTCGAGCCGTCCACGACGATTTTCCGCATGACGTGGGCTTGGTCCACCACGTCCATGTCCAGCAGTTGCGCGATTTCGAGGACGACCGCTTGGGCCTCGTCGTCCAGTCGGTGGGGCGGTTCGTCGTCCTCCTCGACCAGACAAGTGGTGTCGTAGGCCAGATACTCGAACTCGCGCTCGACGCGGCTCTCTTCGAGCGCCGCCTCGTCTAGCTCGCCCAGCTCGCTCTTGGTCGGGTGGAGGTAGCGGTGGAACCGCCGGTCGGACTCGTCGGGTTCCCGGAGTTCGGTCGGACAGTTACAGAACAACTTGGATTCCGTATCGAGTTGCTGGTGAATCTCCAGTCCCGCGACGAGACCCAACTCGTCGTAATCGTGGTCGGTCATTACCCGGCAATGAGTCGGCGAGGGGTAAAAAACCGTTCAGTCTCGGTCGCCGTCTCAGGGTTCGAGGTAACCGCCACCGCCGCCACCGCCGTCGTCGCCGCCTCCGCCACCGCCGGAGTCGAGTTCGACGACAAAGTCGTCGGCGAGACTCGGTTTGAACTCGCCGTTACCGCCGCCGTCGTCGTCGTCACCGCCGCCGCCGTCGAGGCAACTACAGGACGTTCCGAGGTCGGCGGGCGCTTGCGCGGTGACGCCAGCAGTCGAGAATCCGACCGCGAGCAGTGCGAGCGATACTGTAACGAGTAGCGTCGTGGTTCGTCTCATGGTGGAGTCTCCATCGCTCGGCGAACCGAGGATGGGATGGTCTGACATACCAATCCATCGGATATAAAATTTTCTAACTCACTCATTATTTGTACTTATCTGAGAAAGAACCGAACGCTGTGCAGGGCGGCGACGAACTCCCGACTACTCCGAGGAGGCCGCTTCGGCCCGTCGCGCCGCCAGACTCGCCTGTAACTCCTCGCCGACCGTCTCGCGCAGTTCGCGCGCGGTCTCGGCGTCCACGTCCACCGCGGCGGCGACTCCGCCCGCGGAACTCGCGGTGTCGATGACCACGGTGGCGAGTCTCCGCCGACGCTGGAAGACGGTCTGGGTCTGGATGACGGTCTGGACCCGGTAGTAGGGCACTACTTTGGTCGTCCTGCTCCAGAAGCCGTTGCGCGTCAGCACGTGGTCGTCGCCCACCGCGTAGCCGCGGTTGCGCCACTTGAGGTGCGCCGCGACCGGAACCACGGGGAGAAAGACCAGCGGTATCGACGCGAGCGGAACCGGGACGGGCGCGGGCGGGCCGACGACCACCTGTAAGGCGAACAGCGCCGCGGACAGGCCCGCGACGACGAGCGCGTACCGGACCGCGTAGCGCGTCCGGGCGCGCTTGGGCGGCCGGGAGAACTCGCCCATCTCGAACTCCTCGACTTCGCGGGCGAGTCGAAGCACGCGCTCGCGGGTCGCCAGCGGAATCGCGGCCTCGGACCCGCCGGAGGGCGCTTGAGCCGGGCCGTAGCCAGCCGTCTCGACCGCGAGCGTGGTGTAGCCGAACCGCCGCATCAGGACGTTCGCGTCGAGGGTGAGCGTCTGGACCTTCCCGAGCGGAATCGACCCGTCGTACCGCTGGAGGAGTCCCCGTTCGTATCGTAACTCGTCGCCGAGCCGACTCAGCCGGAAGTCGTAGTAGCGCGCGAAGGTGAGCGCGGCGCTGAGCGCCCACATCGCGCCCGCCAGCAGCGCGACCAACACGACGCCGCCGAGGAAGGCCAGTTCCGCGAACCCCGGCACGAACGGGAGCGCGGCCGGGCCGAACGCCAACACCGAGAGGTACCGGAAGTCGAACGAGAGGAGGCTGAGCAGGACGAGTTCGCTCGTCTGTAACTCGAACAGGACCGTCTCGCGCTCGTCGGGGTCGGCCCCGGCGGCTTCGCCGTCCGTCTCGCCGTCGGCCTCCTCGTCGCGTTTTAGGCGTTGAATCTCGCGCTGGACGCGCTTGGCCTCGTCGTAGCCGACGTACCGGAGGCTCGCTTCGGTCGCGCCCCCGCCCGCCGTCTCCACGTCGAGGACCGCGATGCCGAGCGCGCGCTGAATCACGTTCCGGGAGATGTCCACGTTCTGGATGCGCCGGAGCGGAATCTCTCGGTTCCGTCTGGAGAGGACCCCCGAGGCGATTTCGAGGCCGTCGCCCGTAAGCTGATACTCGAAGCGCCGGTAGTAGGCGACCTGCCACGCCGCCGCGGCGACGACGCCGAGCGCCCCGAGCGCGACCAGCATCGGTCCCGACACCGGGATGGGAAGCTCCTCGGCGTCGCCGAGCGACTGGCCGACGAAAAACAGCATCAGCCCGAGGCTCAGGCCGCGCGAGACCGCTCGGTAGGGAATCGAGAGGCGGTGGAGCTTCATACCGCGTCGGTCTCGCGCTCGCTCTCGATGGCGAGGCGACGGAGCTGTTCTTGCAGGTCGTCGGCTCGCTCGGGCGTCAGGCCGGGAATCGACACGTCGGCCCCGCGCGAGCCAGCGGTGTAGACCACGACGCTCGCCAGTCCGAGCGTGCGCTCGACCGGTCCGCGCTGGGTGTCCACGTGCTGGACGCGGACGAACGGGACGACGGTGTTGACCCGCGTCAGGACGCCGCGTTCGAGGTAGAGGTCGTCCTCTCGCACCTCGAACTTCCAACTCCGATACCGCAACACGACGAAGACGAGACCGAGCGCCAGCGCCCCGACGGCGACGGCGAGACCGACGGTGACGCCGGGACCGAGGGTGAATCGGCTGACCACCGCCGCGAGGAGGCCCACGATACCTGCGGTCACGAACGCGCCGACCGCCCAAGCGAAGCGGACGCGCGGGTTCAGCACTTCCATGCCCGATACAAGTGCCTCGCGGCCGATAAGTCTCCCCGTCTTCGTCCGTGACGAACTCCTCGTCCGGGTCGCTGGCGGACTCCTCGTCCTCGGTGGCCGGTCGAGCGACCGGAAGTCGGACACGCATGCTGGTTCGGCAAGCCTTTTCACTTGGCTGGCAATATCTCTCGAAGATTACCGAGTTCGATGAGTACCGACGAAGCCATCGACGCCGAGTACGTCGAGAAACACCGCCAAGAGGTAGAGAATCCGCTGATACAGCTGTTTCGGCGTTACGGAGAGGGGAGTCGCCGCTGGTTCGCGGTCGGCATCCTGTCGAGTATCGGAGCGCGCTTCCTCTCGCTGGTCCCGCCGGTCGTCCTCGGCGTCGCCATCGACGCCGTCTTCCGGGACAACCAAGCGTTCGCACTGCCCGGCGTCCCGGCGGCGTGGCTTCCGAACGAGACCGCCGACCAGTTCTGGTTCGCCATCGTCCTGATGGGCGTGGCGATGGTCGGGCAGGCCGTCCTCAACTTCGTTCGCCAGACCTCGCTGAATCTGTTCTCCCACCGGGTGAAACACGAGGTCCGGACCGCGACCTACCAGCAGATGCAGCGACTCGACATGGAATTCTTCGACGAGATGCAGACCGGCGAACTCATCTCGATTCTGAGCAACGACACCAACCGACTGGAGCAGTTCCTCGACTCGATGATGGGCGAGGCCATCCAGTTGGGCGTCCTGATGTTGGGAACCGCGGTCGTCCTGCTGTGGCTGAACCCGCAACTCGCCGCGATTACCCTCGTCGTCATCCCCCTCTCGATGCTGTTCACCTACTGGTACACCCGACTCGCCGAGGAGCGATACGCCGACGTGCGCTCGTCCATCGGCGACCTCAACAGCAGATTGGAGAACAACCTCAACGGGATTCAGGTCATCAAGGCGAGCAACACCGAGGAGTACGAGGACGACCGCGTCGAGGACCACTCCTACAAGTACTTCCGGCTGGACTGGCTCGCGCTCCGACTCAGCTTCGTCTACCGGCCCGGCTTGCAGGCGCTGACCTCGCTGGCGTTCATCGCCACGTTCGTCGTCGGCGGCGTCTGGATTCTGGAGGGGCCGCCGGGTCCGTTCTCGGGCGACCTCTCGGTCGGTAGTCTAGTCACGTTCCTCTTGTTGACTCAGCGGATGGTCAATCCCCTCGCCCAGATGGGGACCATCGTGGAACGATACGAGGACGCGCGGGCCTCGACCAAGCGCATCCTCGGGCTGATGAGCCTCCCCGCGAGCGTCGAGAACGCGCCCGACGCCATCGACCTCGAATCGGTCCGCGGCCGAGTCCGGTTCCGGGACGTGACCTTCGGCTACGAGGACGAGACGGTCCTCGAAGACGTTGACTTCGAGGTCGAACCGGGCGAGACCGTCGGCGTCGTCGGCCCGACCGGCGCGGGCAAGACCACCATCGTCAAACTTCTCCTGCGCCTCTACGACGTGGACGACGGGGAAATCGAAATCGACGGTCACGACGTTCGGGACGTGACGCTGTCCAGCCTCCGCCGGTCGATGGGCTACGTCGGACAGGACAACTTCCTGTTCGACGGCACGGTCCGGGAGAACATCGAGTACGGCCACTTCGACGCCGACCGCGACGAGGTCGAGGAGGCCGCGAAACGCGCCGAGGCTCACGAGTTCATCACCAACCTCCCGGAGGGGTACGACACCGACATCGGCGAGCGGGGCGTCAAGCTCTCGGGCGGCCAGCGCCAGCGCGTCGCCATCGCGCGGACCATCCTCCAACACCCCGAAATCCTCATCTTCGACGAGGCCACCTCCGCGGTGGACACCGAGACCGAGATGCTCATCCAGCAGTCCATCGACAAACTCGCGGCCGACCGCACCACCTTCGTCATCGCCCACCGGCTCTCGACGGTCCGGGACGCCGACACCATCCTCGTCGTCGAGGAGGGCCGCATCGTCCAGCGGGGCACCCACGAGGACCTCCTCGCCGAGGGCGGTCTCTACGCGAACCTCTGGCGGGTGCAGGCGGGCGAAATCGAGCAGTTGCCCGACGAGTTCGTCCGCGAGGCCAGCGCCCGCGTCGCCCGCGAGGGCATCGGTGGCGGCGAGGCGGAGTAGGTCGGGCGAGCGAAGCGGGGAGTCCCCGATTCCCGCACACCCCCGGAATTTATATCAACCGTCTGTTAACCGGGGAACCGATGGGAACCGAACGACATCCCGAATCGGTCGAACCGACCGACGACGTTCACGTCCGCACCCTCGGAGTCGGTGACACGCTCCTGTGGTCGTGGGAGGCGCTGACCGACCGCCTCGAACTCGTCGGCTTCGCGCTCGCCGTCGCGTCGCTCTCGGTCGTCGCGCTCGTCGGCATCTCTGCGCCAGCGTCAGGTGAGCTCCCCGAAGTCGCGACGTGGGTCTGGGCGCTGTATCTCGTCTACCTCCTCGCCATCGCGGTGGTCTGGGGCGTCGCGTACGCCAGTTCGGCGGACGCCGTGGCGAACCGAACGCGACCGCTCGGCGACCACCTCGTCCCGGTCGCCAAGCGCGTTCCGGCGCTCGTCGCCGTGGCTATCCCGGTGGGGATACTCACCGCGGTCGGACTCGTCCTGTTCGTCCTGCCGGGCGTCTACCTCTTTCACCGATTCCTGTTGGCGTTCCCGGCCTGCGTCGTGGACGGGAAGGGTCCGCTCGCCAGCCTGAAAGCCGGGTGGCGCGCGGGCGGCGGGAACGTCACCAAGATATTCGGGGTCAGCCTCGTCTACTTCGTCTCGGTCGGCCTGTCGAACGTCGCGACGAACACGCTCGGCCCGTACACGCTGGTCGGCGGCGTCGTCTCCGCCGGGATGAGCGCGGTCCTCCTCCCGCTTTTCGGTCTCGCGCTCGGGCACCTCTACCTCGAAGCCAGTCGCAACCAGTAGCCCGGATGCGTCGGAGGCTGGCCGCCTCCGTCGAGGCGGCCGCGTCGCTTTTTTCCGCCGAGTCGGTAGGGTATCGCAGTCGTCGCGAGTCGCAGTCTCGACTCCGAATCGGGAAAAACTGATTAGAAGGAAAGGTACTTTAGTTTAGACGTATCTAATTTTTAGCAACGATGCGCTTCCTTCCCACGCTCGCGTCGCAGACGGTTCCGTTACGTGCGGCCGCGGAGGTGACGACTCGATGACCGGCTGGCTCGAAATCACGGTGGTCGCGTTCACGGCGCAACTGGCGGTGCTTCCGGGCGAGAAGGTCCAGTTCATCATCGCTGGCCTCTCGACGCGATACAACCCGTGGGTCGTCGTCGCGGCCGCCGGAAGCGCCTTCGCCGGGTGGACCGCGCTCGAAATCTGGTTCGGGAGCGCGCTGAAGGGCGCGCTTCCGGGTGTCTACCTCGACGCGTTCACCGCGGCGCTCTTTCTGGTCTTCGCGGCCCTCCTCGTCCGGTCGGCCCCCGAGCGCGGCGAGACCCCCGCCGAGACCGACGGCGGAATGATGGGCACGGGCGACCTCGACGTGTCGGTGTTCGGCCGCGAGGTCCCCGACGCCCTCGGCGGCTTCCTCCCCATCTTCGTGATGATGGTCACGGGTGAGTTCGGCGACAAGACCCAACTGGTCACCATCGGTCTGGCGGCCCAGTACGGCGCGACTCCCGCGATTTGGGCGGGCGAGATGCTGGCCATCATCCCGGTCAGCCTCGCCAACGCCTTCTTCTTCCACACGTTCTCGCACAAGTTCGACGTGCGGAAGGCCCACTACGCCGGGGCGGTGCTGTTCCTGTTCTTCGGTCTCGACACCGTGCTGTCCATCTTCACCGGCTTCTCGGTCTGGGAGACCGTCGTCGGCTCCGTCGCTGGTGCGCTCACCGCCGCGCTCCCGCTCTGAACTCGGGCCGGACGAGACTCAGGCCGGGCGGCGAGCGGACCCCGCCGCGGTTACGAATCGAACGAGTCGGCGATTCGCTGGCGTACGTCCTCGGCGGTCCCCGCGTTCTCGTGACTCTCGTCCAACTCGAACCCGGCGAGCGCGTCGGTCACGGCGTCGGCCTCCGCGCGGGACAGTTCGACCTCCTCGGTGTCGTCGGGGTCGTTGCCGCCGAAGATGGAGTCGTTGTCGAGCCATCCCGTGTCGTCCCCGGCGGCCATCTCGCCCTTCTCGACGCCGCGGTGTTCGTCGAAGTCGAACTCGGCCGCGAGGTGGTCCTGCACGTTCTGAAGGCGCATCCCCCGGTCACCGGAGGAAGTCATCTCCTCGTCGGAAAGCGCGGCGATGACTACGCGGGCCTCGTTGCGCGTCATGTCGAAGGTCGCGGTGTCACGGTCGGACATGGAGAGAGACACGGTAGCCTGTCTGAAACGACTGGTGGGCGATTCGAGCGCGCGGATTTCGTGGCCGAGTTAGCGGCCGATGGCGCGCCACGCTACGAAAAGCGAGAACGTCGGCGGGAGGTCGCCGTTCTCAGTCGTCGCTTCCGAGGATACCGCGGTGGGTCATCTTCTCGGGGTCGATGACCTCGTCGGCCTCCTCCTCGCTGAGATACCCCTTCTCCACGACGACTTGCTTGACCGTCTTGCCCTCCTTCAGGGCGGTCTTGGCGGCGTCGCTGGCCTTGTCGTAGCCGATGTGGGGGTTGAGTGCGGTGGCGAGCGCCATGCTCTGTTCGACCTGCTCCTCGCAGTGCTGTTCGTTGGCTTCCAGTTTCCGGACGAACTTCTCGCCGAAGACCTCCGCGGAGTTGGCCAGCAGTTCGGCCGACTGGAGGAAGTTGTGCGCCAACACCGGCTTGTAGAGGTTGAGGTCGATTTGGCCCTCGGCGGCCCCGGCGCTCACGGCGGCGTCGTTGCCCACGACCTGCTTGTGGACCTGATTGACCGCCTCGGCGACGACCGGGTTTATCTTGCCGGGCATGATGGAGCTACCGGGCTGGTTCTCGGGCTGTTCGAGTTCGCCGAGTCCGTTCCGGGGGCCGGACGCCAGCAGACGCAGGTCGTTCGCTATCTTGTTCAGCGAGCCAGCGATGGTCCGGAGCGCGCCGTGGGCCTCCGACATCGCGTCGTGAGCGGCTTGGGCCTCGAAGTGGTCGTCGGCCTCGCGGAACTCCACGCCGGTCTCCTCGGAGATGTACTCGGCGGCCTTCTCCGGGAACTCGGGGTGGGTGTTCAGGCCGGTGCCGACTGCGGTACCGCCGAGCGCGAGTTCCGAGAGGTGGTCCCGAACGTGGTCCAGACGCGCGAGACCCTTCTCGACCTGCGTGCGGTAGCCGCCGAACTCCTGTCCGAGTCGGACCGGGGTGGCGTCCTGCAGGTGGGTGCGGCCCGTCTTGACCACGCCGTCGAACTCACCCTCCTTCGCGGCGAGGGCTTCCCGGAGCGAGTCGAGCGCGGGCAGGAGGTCCTTCTCGACGGCTTCCAGCGACGCGACGTGCATCGCGGTCGGAATCACGTCGTTGGACGACTGGCCGAAGTTCACGTGGTCGTTGGGGTGAATCTCCCTGCTCCCGATTTCGCCGCCGTAGATTTCGGTGGCGCGGTTGGCGATGACCTCGTTGGCGTTCATGTTCGAGGAGGTCCCGCTCCCGGTCTGGAACACGTCCACGGGGAACTGGTCGTCGTGGTCGCCCGCGATGACCTCGTCGGCGGCTTCCACGATAGCGTCGGCCTTCTCCTCCGGAATCATTTCGAGGTCGCGGTTCGCTCGCGCGGCCGACTTCTTGACGACGCCGAGCGCGCGGACGAATCGCCGCCCGAACGTGATGCCCGAGATGGGGAAGTTCTGGAGCGCGCGCTGGGTCTGTGCGCCCCAGTAGGCGTCGGCCGGGACCTGCATCTCTCCGAGACTGTCCTCCTCCGTCCGGTAGTCCTCGTCGTTAGTCATCCGTTCGAAGGTCCATCACCCGCAGATAAATATCGTGCGCACTCGGTCTCGTCGTCGGGTACGAGGGAGGCGAAGCGCCCACGGTGAGAACCGAGACCGGAAACAGGAACCGGTCCGAACGGTCGAATTTTCTCGGTGGAGTGTCGGAACGAACGCGAGAGTCGGTCGTTTCGGTTATAGTTCTGGATTACTTGACATCTAATAAGCCGTTTCAGCCCCACTACTATTCGTTTTCCGACAAGCTATCGTTCCGATACGACCTCAAGTAAATTTACCTGCCCATATACTTCCAACGGCGAGGGGCTACCGAACAGGACCTTCTACCGACCCGTGTGTCACTGAGTAACAATTTACTCGGTCTTGCATTAATTTCAACAACGTTTAAGAGGCTGGTGGGAGATGTTTTCGTTTAGGCTCACAGTATGACAGATGCCAACGAAGGTTCCGACGTTTCTCGGCGCGATTACATCAAGGCGGCCGGTGCGGGTACTATCGGCGTCACCGGACTAGCTGGCTGTATGGGCGGTGGCGGTGAGGGCGAGTCTACGACGACTACCGACTCCGGGTCGGACGAGACCACCGAGTCGATGGACGACGGTGAGGAGACCACCACCGAGGAGTCCTCGAACTACGAGACGCTGGAGGTCCAGCACTGGTGGACCGGCGGCGACGGTGCCGCGGCGGTCGAGGCGCTGTTCGAAGGGTTCGCGGAGGCGTACCCCGACATCGAGGTCAACCAGAACCCGGTCTCCGGCGGCGCGGGCCAGAACCTCGAAACGGTCATCAAGAAGCGCGTGCTGAACAACAACCCGCCCAGTTCGTGGCAGGCGTGGCCGGGCGCGAACCTCCAGCCGTACGTGGCGGCGGACAAGCTCGAAGACATCGGCGACTCGGTCTGGTCGCAGAACGGGATGAAGGACGCCTACCTCGAAGGCCCGAAGGAGGCGGCTCGCCCCGGCGGGAACTTCGTGACGGTGCCGCTGAACATCCACCGCATCAACAACCTGTTCTACAACGTCTCGGTCGTCGAGGACGCGGGCGTAGACCCCGCCTCCATCGAGACGCCCGGCGACCTCGTCTCGGCGATGGAGACCGTCGAGTCCGAGACGGACGCGGTCGGGATGGCCCACCAGACCTCCTCGGCGTGGTCGACCACGCAGCTCTGGGCGACGGTCCTGCTGGGCGAGAACGACGTGGAGACGTACAACTCCTTCGCGGAGGGTAACGTCGCCGACAACGAGGAGGCGGTCAAAAGCTCGCTCCAGACGGTCGTCGATTACACCGAACACGTCAACGACGACGCCGGTTCCGTGAGCTGGACCGAGGCCAACCAGAAAATCCTCAACGGCGAGGCCGCCTTCTTCCATCAGGGCGACTGGGCCGCGGGGATGTACCGCGGACAGGACGGCTTCGAGTTCGAGGACGACTGGGGTCACGTTCCGTTCCCCGGAACCGAGGGCGTCTACGCGCTCAACATGGACTCGTTCCCCTTCCCGACGAACAACCCCTCGCCCGAGGCGACGACGAAGTTCCTGCAGTACGTCGGCTCCGTCGACGCCCAAGAGCGGTTCAACCCCAAGAAGGGGTCGATTCCGCCCCGGACCGACGTGCCGAGCGACGCGTTCGGGCCGTTCCTCACCCGACAGATGGACGACTTCCAGAACTCCGACTCGCAGGTCCAGTCCATCGAACACGGCCTCGCTATCGCGCCCGACCCCAAGAGCAACATCAGCGACGCGATGGCGAGTTTCATCTCGAACTGGAACGTGGACAACACCTACCAGCAACTGACGCAGGCGTTCAACTGAAGTCGATTCCGACTGTCCCTTTTTCACATGCAACGACTCAAAGACGCACTCCGACGGATAACCCCCCGGAACGGCGACGAGACGGGCGAGGTTCGGACCGACGGCGGAGCCACCGTTACGGGCGAGTCCGCCGAGTCCGAGACGGGAACCGGCCGGTCGCTCCTGTCGAGCGACTTCCTCCGGTCGATGCCGTTCTGGCTCCCGCCGTTCCTGCTGATGGGCTTTTTCGTCTACGGGGCCATCGGGTGGAACCTCGTCATCTCGCTGACGGACTTCGAGGGGCTACTGCTGCCGGAGTACAAGATTTCGGAGTTCGACCTCGAAATGTACCGGGAGGCGTTCTCGGACCCGTCGTTCTGGACCGCGGCCCAGAACACGCTGGTCCTGCTGGTGGCGTTCACGGGAGTCTGTCTCGTCGTCGGCCTCCTGCTCGCCATCCTCGTGGACCAAGAGATACGGTTCGAGAACACCTTCCGCATCGTCTACCTGCTACCGATGAGCCTGTCGTTCGTCGTGACCGCGAAGTTCTGGGCGTGGATGTACAATCCCGAAATCGGGATGATAAACGTCACGCTCCGCCAGTTGGGGCTGGACTTCCTCACCTTACAGTGGATTTCGAACCCCGAGACGAAACTGGCGGCGGTCATCTTCGCGCTCATCTGGCAGTTCTCGGGGTACGCGATGGTCGTGTACCTCGCGGGGCTTCGAGCGATTCCGACCGCTCACTACGAGGCCGCGAAGGTCGACGGCGCGAGTAGCCTGAAGATGTACTGGCGGGTCATCCTGCCACAGCTTCGGGCCTCGACCATGAGCGCCGCGGTGGTGCTGATGGTGTTCGCGCTGAAGGCCTTCGACTTCCTCTACGTGATGTTCGGCAACAACCCCGGCCCGGCCGCCGACATCCTCGCCACGATGATGTTCCGCGAGGCGTTCGGGTCGAACAACTGGGCGTACGGGTCGGCCATCGCCATCGTGCTGTTCGGCATGGCGCTGGCGGTGGTCGCACCGTACCTCTACAGCGAATACCGACGAGGAGAACTATGAGCGGCGCGCCAGCCAGTCCGAATCCGGACGACCACACCAGACGGGAGCGAATCGAGCGGCGAGTGAGAGACACCGACGGGCGACGGGCCGCGCTGTACGCCTTGCTCCTCGGACTCGTCGCGTTCTACCTCGCGCCGCTGGAGGCGGGCCTGATGACCGCGTTCAAGACGACCGACGCGTTCAATCGGACCGTGCCGTTCCTGCCGCCCTTCGGCGGCGGGTTCACCGTCGAGCCGTGGGAAATCGCGTTCGACGCCATGTCGAACGCGCTCGTCAACAGCCTCCTGCTGGCGGTTCCGGCGACGGTGCTGTCGGCGACGCTCGGGTCCATCGCGGCCTACGGGCTGACGACCATCGACTGGAAGTACCAGACCGCGCTGGTCGCGCTGTTCATCGCGGGCATCTTCATCCCGTATCAGGCGGTGTTGGTGCCCCTATCGCGGCTCTACGCCATCGTGAACACGCAGGAACTGCTGTCGTTCCTCTGGGGCCTGCCGCTGATGCACGAACACTACGCGAGCATCATCAACCTCATCGTCACGCACACCGCGTACGGGATTCCCATCACGTTCCTGCTGTTCAGAGGCTACTACCAGTCGCTGTCCCACGAGATGATAGAGGCCGCGCGACTCGACGGCGCGAGCGTCTACAGCATCTACCGCAACATCGTCCTGCCGCTGTCGAAACCGATGTTCGCGGTGACGCTCATCTACCAGTTCACGCAGGTCTGGAACGACCTGCTGTTTGCGCTGGTCATCCTGCCGTCCGGCGGCGGTGCGGCCGCGCCGGTGACCATCGCGCTCAACAGCCTCACCGGCGGCATCGTGGAGTCGTTCAACACGCAGATGGCGGGCGCGTTCGTCGCGGCTCTGCCGACGCTGCTGGTGTACGTCCTGTTCGGCGAACAGTTCGCAAAGGGAGTTGCCGGAGAGGCCTGAGAATCATGACAAACACTTACACTACTCTACGACGGAGGACGAAACGATGGCCGAACTGACGTTAGACGGAGTGACCAAGTGGTTCGAGGACGACGGGGGCCGCATCGTGGCGGTGGACGACGCTCACGTCGAAATCGAGGACGGCGAGTTCCTCGTGTTGGTCGGTCCCTCGGGCTGTGGCAAATCGACCACCCTGCGGATGATAGCCGGTCTCGAAACCGTCTCGCAGGGCGACATCCGACTCGGGAACCACTCCATCACCGACGAACCGCCGACCGCGCGCGACATCGCGATGGTGTTCCAGTCCTACGCGCTCTACCCCCACATGACCGTGCGGGAGAACATGAGCTTCGGACTGGAGGAGTCCACCGACATGCCCGACGACGAGATAGCGACGCAGGTCGAGGAGACCGCCGCGATGATGGGCATCGGCGACCTGCTCGACCGCAAGCCCGGCGAGCTGTCGGGCGGCCAGCAACAGCGCGTCGCGCTGGGTCGGGCAATCGTCCGGGACCCCGAGGTGTTCCTGATGGACGAACCGCTGAGCAATTTGGACGCGAAGCTCCGCTCGCAGATGCGGACGGAACTCCAGCGGTTGCAGGAGGACCTCGGCGTGACGACGGTGTACGTCACCCACGACCAGACCGAGGCGATGACGATGGGCGACCGCATCGCCATCCTGAACGACGGCGAACTCCAGCAGGTCGGCACGCCGCTGGAGTGTTACCACGAACCCGCCAACGTCTTCGTCGCGGGGTTCATCGGCGAACCGTCGATGAACTTCTTCGACGTGGACCTGCGGGGCGAGAGCCTCGTCGCCGACGAGTTCGAGTATCTCCTCTCCGACGAGTTGCTGGCCGACGTGGAGGGCCACGAGCGACTCGTCCTCGGCATCCGGCCCGAGGACATCGAACTCGCCGCGGAGGGCGACGGTCCCCACGAGTTCGAGACGACCGTGGACGTGGTCGAACCGATGGGCGACGAGAACAACGTCTACCTGACTTTCGCCGACGCGGAGGCGGTAGGGTCCGGCGGCGAGGTCGAGACCTTCGTCGCCACCGTCTCGGGCCTGCGAAACGTCGAGAGCGGCCAGACCGTGGTCGCGCGGATTCCCGAGGAGGCGATTCACGTCTTCGACCGCGAGACGGGCGAGTCGCTGCACAACCGCGAACTCAACCGGACGGAAGTCGCACAGCCGAACTTCTGAGTCGGTCCCTTTTTTCAGGACAGTCAGTCGAACCGACCGTCCGTACTCGACGACGATCCAGTATCGGAGATATTATTGGATAAATTAGTAGAACGGAAGAGGTATTTACAGCCGTTTATGCTAAATATTAAGTATGTGTCTCCCAAGGATGAGGATGGAATGTCAGACCATAGCAGACGGACGTTTCTCAAGGCGGCTGGTGGAGCGGTCGGCAGTGCGGCGCTGTTGACGGGCGGCGCGAGCGCGGACGGCGGCGCGAGCGGGCCGGACCGACGCTTCCTCGTGGACCTCCGCGAGGTATCGCGCAGCGAGATTCCGGACGACGTGGAGATAATCCACGACATCTCGGAGATAGATGTACTCGCCGCGCGTGGCGACCCCGGCGCGGTACCCGGTTCGGCCTCGACGGTGGCCGACTTGGCGGTCTACCAGCACGACCAGACACCCGACGGCGGCCCGGTGAAAGAACACCCGGCGAAGGGCCGCGGGAGTTCGGGCCCGGCGTGGGACAGCGGCGCGCCTACGAACACCGAACTCCAGTGGGACAAGCGCGCCCAGCGCGTCGGCGACCTGACCGAGAACCCCGGCAACGGCCGGACGGTCCAAGACACGACGACCGGCGAGGGGACCCGCGTCGCGGTCGTGGACACGGGCGTCTACGACCATCCAGACCTCGACGGCGTCGTCAACGAGGAGCTATCGGAGAACTTCACCACGGACCCCTACGACTTCCGACCGAACGGCGCGGGCGACCACGGCACCCACGTCGCGGGCACCGTCGCGGCGACCAACGACGGCGGCGACGGCGTCCTCGGCACTGCGCCCGACACCGAAGTCCTCTCCCACCGGGTCTTCTCCGGCGTGGCGGGTGCGACGGGCGACACCATCGCGGCGCTCGTGGACGCGGCCAACAAGGACTGTGACGCCGCGAACATCAGCCTCGGCTACCCGCTCCCGTACGTCTACCCCGACGAGTACCCGTTCCTCCTCGACGTGAAGGAGATGTACCGGCGCACCGCCGAGTACGCTCGCGAGCAGGACATGATAATCGTCAACTCCGCGGGTAACGACGCGCTCGACATGGACCAAGAGGGCGTCCTCAGCCTCCCGACCGAAGTCGAGGGCATCTTCGGCGTCGCCGCGACCGGTCCCATCGGCTACCTCTGGGACGACAAGAAGAAGAGCCGCGAGGACAAGGCGCTGAAGAAGTTGGAGAAATCGACGGCCCAACCCGCCAACTACACCAACTACGGCGAGGCTGTGGACGTGAGCGCGGCAGGCGGGAACTACGACCCCGAAGCAATCGACCAAGTCGAGGGCTGGTACTACGACCTCGTGTTCTCGACGGTTTACGAGACGAACGAGAACGGCGAGATCGAACCCAGCTACGGGTGGAAAGCCGGTACGTCGATGGCTGCACCCCAGATTACGGGTGCCATCGCGCTCGTGCGCTCGCTTCGCCCCGACGCCAGCGCGACCGAAGTCGAGAATCTCATCAAGGAGACCGCGAACGACGCGCCCGGTGGCGAGACCTACCACGGCGCGGGCCACCTCGACCTCCGCCGTCTGGTCAAGCGCGCTCGGTAGCGACGCGACGATTCCGCCTTCGTCAGGCTATCGGGCCTCCGTCGAACGACTCCGCTATCTCTTTTCGCCGACTCGCTCGCGGGCCAGTCCGAGCGTCTGGGCCGTCGGGAGTCCCCAGTCGTAGTTGACCGCCGCGAGTCGCGTCGCGAGCGTCGTGGCGGCGCAGACGGCGGCGGCGGTACCTCCTCCGAGGCCGACTGCTCCGGCGGCCCAGTAGGCGCTCCCGCCGAGGAGCGCGCAACTCGCGTAGAAGTCGTCGAAGAGGACGAACGGCGAGCGGTCGAGCAGGAGGTCGGCGAACGCGCCGCCGCCGACCGCGTTGATGGTCGCTATCGCCACGACGCCGAAACTCGACAGTCCGGCGTCGGTCGCCACGATGGACCCGGCGGTGGCGAACGCCGCGAGTCCCACGGCGTCGGCCGCGAGCGTGACGGGGTGGGCCTCCGGCGAGTCGAGGAGGACGGTCAGTCCGACCGCCAGCGCGACCCCGAGGAGACCGAGGCTGATCTCGCCGAGCGACCCGAGCGCGAGCGGGACGCGGTTCACCAGCACGTCGCGGGTGGCCCCGCCAGCGAAGGCGGTGACGAGGCCGACGACGGCGATGCCGAACACGTCGAACTCCTCGCGTATCGCCTTGGTCGCGCCGACGAGCGCGAACGCGACCAGCCCCACCGTGTTCATCGCGGTGAACGGGTCGGCCACCAGCGGGCCGAGGAGGTCTCGAATCACGCTCGGTCGGTTACTCCTCGGCGCGCTCGGCGTACTCGTCGGGCGTGTAGGTCTTGAGTTCGAGCGCGTGGATGTCGTCGGTCATGTGGTCGCCCAGCGCGTCGTAGACCAGTTCGTGTTGGGCGACGAGCGGTTCGCCCTCGAACGCGGGCGAGACGACGGTGGCCGCAAGGTGGTCCTCGTCGTCCACGCCGCGGGGGTGGCTGACGGTCGCCTCGGCGTCTTCGAGATTCGATTCGATGAGTTCCTTCACGTCGTCGGCGTTCATGGCTTCGGATAGGAAGCGAGAGGCCAAATGCGTGTGGATACCCGACCGCGCGTTTCGGTCGAGGGGGCTTCGGACCAGCACGGAATACTGGAGAATCGGCGACGACTGCGACTGTACCACCTTTCAATTCGGCGCGTGCGGACGCGACTGCTCTGCGTGTCGCGTCCTTCCGCGCGAGGGATGAGTAGCGCAGTGGAGCGAAGCGACCGAGCAACGCAATCGGTTGGGGAGGGTGTGGCTCTCGTGGTGCCGTGCGGTGACTCCTCGTTGTCGGCGATAGTCCGCTGTACGGTTGCGGTGCTGTCGTAGTGCTGTACTACGGTGCTGTCGTAGTGCTGTACTACAGTGCTGTCGTAGTGCTGTACTGCGGTGCTGTCGTGGTGCTGTACGATTCCCGGTACAGTCACGAAAAAATCGCCGACTCGTTCACTCGCTCGCGGGGACGATGCTATCCAACCGACCGACCGTCTCGGTCTCGGGGTCGTCACCCTCCTCCAAGCCGCCCTCGACGCGCTCGACCACCGGTTTCCGGTAGTCGGTGTAGACGTTGATGGCGTCGTCGTCGCGTTGGACGGTGAACTCCTCGACCTCCTCGTCGGGCCGCCAGACCCGCGTGACCTCGCCGGTCGCGGCGTCGCTGGCCCCGCGACCGCCCCGCGGCGACCACTCGACGCGAACGCGCGTTCCCTCCTCTACGTCGTCGGGTTGCAGTTCGTCGCCCATACTCGGCCCTTGCTCGTCGTCGCCCCTGAACACTTCGGCCGCGGCGCGTCGTTCCGGGAGTGGACCGAGAGACGAGGCGGGACGAGAAGCGGACCGAGAGACGAGGCGGGGCGAGAAGCGGACCGAGAGACGAGGAGGGACGAGGAGACGGCGAGGACCCGAGAGACGAGGAGGCCGAAACGAGAGGACAGCGGCACGTCTCCCGATATTGCGTCGTTGGAAAAACTGTAGAGCGTTCCGAGAGCCGACCGGTACCCCACGCTCCCCGAAGGCGCTCGGTCGAAGTCTGGCGGTCGGCGGTCAGTCGAGGTCCAGCGTGTAGAGTCGCTTGCGGGCGTCCGAGAACGAGAACCGCGAGGAGACGATGCCCTCGTCGTCGAGGCGGTTCAGCGCGTAGCGGACCGTCCGGTCCGGAAGCAGGGACTCCTCGGCGATCTGGCTCTGGGTCAGGGTGTCGTTGTACTCCAGCACCTTGGCGACCAACTTGGCGCTCGGCGGCAGGTCCCGTATCTCCTCGGTGGCGTTCTCCCCCGTCAGCCGACTCTCCTTCGTGCGTGCAGTCTCTGAGGTACTCATGCTACGACCTACTTTTGGATACGGCCTAATAATATTTCTCCTTTCGATATATTACTGTTGTTTATTTCACCGGTCCGCCCCGACGGGCGCGCGAGCGACGAGCGAGTCGGACGCCTCTCCCCCGTTCCGTCCGCAAGATTACCTCCTCGGAGAGGTGTAAACTATCCCGACTCGCCGACCCGACTGTGATACTGTCTGACATGCGTCACACCCACCCGAAGCCTCTTATGAGGGAGGGACCTAGAGCGTCGTGATGACCGACACTGTGGAAGACGTAGACCTCCCCTACGACGAGGAGAGCGCGTCCCAGCAGGACAAGATAGAGGCCCTTCAAGAGCGGTTGGAGGTTCTGGAGTCGCAGAACGAGGAGATGCGCGACAAGCTTCTGGATGCGAACGCCGAGAACAACAAGTACCAGCAGAAGCTCGAACGCCTGACCCACGAGAACAAGAAACTCAAGCAGTCGCCGCTGTTCGTCGCCACCGTCCAAGAACTCACCGACGAGGGCGTCATCATCAAACAGCACGGCAACAACCAAGAGGCCGTCACCGAGGTCACCGACGAGATGCGCGAGGACCTCGAACCCGACGACCGCGTGGCCGTCAACAACTCTCTGTCTATCGTGAAGACGCTGGAGAACGAGACCGACGTGCGCGCCCGAGTCATGCAGGTCGAGGAGAGTCCTTCCGTGACCTACGAGGACATCGGCGGCCTCGAAGAGCAGATGAACGAGGTCCGCGAGACCGTCGAGATGCCCCTCGAACGCCCCGAGATGTTCGGCGAGGTCGGCATCGAGCCGCCGAGCGGCGTCCTCCTGTACGGCCCGCCCGGCACGGGCAAGACGATGCTCGCCAAAGCCGTCGCCAACCAGACCGACGCCACCTTCATCAAGATGGCCGGGTCGGAACTCGTTCACAAGTTCATCGGCGAGGGGGCGAAACTGGTCCGTGACCTCTTCGAGGTCGCGCGCCAGCACGAACCCGCCGTCCTCTTCATCGACGAGATAGACGCCATCGCCGCCAAGCGCACCGACTCGAAGACCTCCGGCGACGCCGAGGTCCAGCGGACGATGATGCAACTGCTCAGCGAGATGGACGGCTTCGAGGACCGCGGCGAGATTCGCATCATCGCGGCCACGAACCGCTTCGACATGCTCGACCGCGCCATCCTGCGGCCCGGCCGGTTCGACCGCCTCATCGAGGTGCCTAAGCCGAACCTCGAAGGCCGCGAGAAAATCTTCCGCATCCACACCCGCGACATGAACGTCGCCGACGACGTGGATTTCGAGAAGTTGGCCAAGAACGCCGAGGACGCCTCCGGCGCGGACATCAAGGCCGTCTGCACCGAGGCCGGGATGTTCGCCATCCGCGACGACCGCACCGAGATTCGGATGGCGGACTTCGAGGAGGCCAAGGCGAAGATCGACGCCGAGGACGAAGAAGAAGAGATCTCGAAGACGTTCGCCTGACGCGAACTCCCGCACAACGGGGCTCCTCGTCGTACTTTCCCTTCTCTCCACGAACCGGGTAGCCGACCGGCCGTCGGTCGGACGACGCGCCGTCTCGATACGACACCGGAATACGCCCCGCCTCAGCACGACAGCCGACTAACGCGTCGTCAGTACGATACCCGAATCACGCGCCGGTCGGTCTCGTCGCGGACGGTCACCACGTCGCCGGTGTTCTTCCAGACCGCGCGGGACGACCCCCAGAAGAGGTGGTCGTCGGCGTCCTCGCCCGACCCGGAGTGAATCGTCACCGACCGGTTCGGATCGAGGAGGAACTCGTCGGGAAACTCGTAGGTCGTCCCGTCGGAGTTCTCGACGGTCCACCCCGTCAGGTCCAGCGGGTCGTCGGCCTCGTTGCGGAGGACGACGTACTCGTCGTTCTTGTTCCAGTGGTCGTAGCCCCGCGCGTTCTCGTGAATCTCGTCCACCACGAGTCCGGCGGTCAGTCTCGGCACTCGCGGGCGGCGGTTGCCGAGTACCTCGTCGGGGACGCCCTCGGCGGTCGAACCGCGTGCCGGGTCCGTGTCCGGACTCGTCTCGTCGTCGGCCGCGTCGCGGTCGGCCTCCTCGGCCGTGTCGCGGTCGGCCCCCGTCTCGCCTCCGGCGACCGGCACCGTCTCCACGGCGACGACGGCCACGTCCGCCTCGGGCACGTCGGCGACCCCGGTCGCCTCGCGGTTCACGAACCGGTGGAAGTCGCTTCGCTCGCCGCTCTTCTTGGTGTCCTGATAGCGTAGGGCCAGTCGCTCGCGGTCGAACTTCTCGAAGAACTGCTCCCACGAAATCGCGTCGAGTCGCGGGTCCGGGTCCTCCTCGGGGAAGTCGAGTCGCAGGATGCCAACGTCGTCGCCCTCGCCCGTGCCGACGACGTGGGCGGGCGTCGCGTCTCGCTTCTCGGCCCACTCGCGGATAGCCTCGCGGTCGGTCGTCGTCTTCGTCCGGCCGGGCATCACGTCGCGACTCACGAACCGGTGGAAGTAGCTCCGTTCGCCGTTCTTCTTCTCGTTCTGGTAGCGAAACGCGAGGTCGGCCTCCTCGAACTTCCCGAAGAACCGGTCCCATGGGACGGCTTCGAGGTTTCGGTCCGGGCCGTCGTCCGGAAAGTCGATGCGTAAGACGCCGAGGTCGTCGCCCTCGCCGGTCTGCTGTACGTGTGTGGGTTCGGCGTCGCGGGCCTCGACCCACTCGCGTATCTCGTCGTGGTCGGTCGTGGTTCTGGTCGTCCACGGATTCGTGTCTGTCACTCCCATTCCCCCGACGGAGAACCGACCGCAGGACGCTTAGCTATTCGGAGCTGTCGGAGAGCAGACAGGTTCACCCGAGAGCGAGGAACGCCGCGTAGGGGACCAGAAACAGCACGACGAACATCGCCAGCAGGATGGCACCGTAACCGGCGAGCGTTCCGAACGCGGTCACCCACGAGGGGTGGTCGAAGTCGGCGGGCAGGTTCATACCCGATTGCTCGGGCCAGCGGCCCTTAACCCTACCTGAAACCGGCGGCAGGTTGTCGAAACCGGGGAACTGCGAATCCGGGACCGACGCCGGAGCCGCGCTCCGCGACGAGGAGTGGCGCGCGCTATCGCAGGATATCGCCGATGCGTCGGGCCTCGCCAGCCAGTTCCGGGTCCTTCTCGACGATTCGAAGCACCTCGTGGTCGGTCACGTCGAAGTAGGACTTGCCGGTCGCCCCTTCGATGAGGTCCTTCGAGAGGCGAAACTCCGTGCCCTCGTACACCACGTCCACGCCGTCCTCGTCGAACGCGAGCGTCGTCATACCCCCGCGTTTGGGGCCAGTATTTAAAAACCTCTCCGAATCGGTGCGGGGAGTGTTCGATTTCCGGCAGATGTCTGACTGAAGTTTATAATGGTTCGACCGAAACGTTCCGGTGTGCCGCTTGGTTCGGACCCCTTGGACGAACTCGCCATCCCGGACGGGACGACAGTCGAGGAGCACGACCTCGTGACCGACGGCGACGTAATCGTCGGCGGCCAGAGTACGGTCGAGTTCGGCGTCCGAGGCCACAACGTCATCGCCGGGGAGCGCGTCCAGTTCGGCGGCCACATCGAGGCCGAGGCCGACTGTCGCCTCGACATGTGGTCGGACGTGCGGGACAACGTGCTGGTGGGCCGGGACGCCTACCTCGGCGAGCGCGTCCACGTCGGCGGTCGCCTAATGGTCAGCGGCGACCTCGACATCGGCGACGACGTGGACATCGAGGAGGGGTTCGAGGCCAACGGGTGGATAGTCATCCGGAACCCGATGCCGACCATCGTCTTCGTGTTCGTCTACCTCCAGCAACTGCTTCGCATCGGCGAGGAGGAAGCCGCCGAGGAGGTCTTCTCGGAACTCCTCGAAAACGAGGAGGTCGAAGCCGACCCGGTCGTCGTCCCGCGGAACGGCCACGTCTCCGACGACTCGTGGCGGGTCTCGACCCCCGCGACCATCGGCGACGACTGCCGACTCCACGGTAACATCCGCGCCGAGTCCATCGCAATCGGCCAGCGCAACGACGTGTTCGGGAGTCTCCGAGCGCGCGGCGACATCGCCGTCGGCGAGAGTACGGTCATCCACGGCGACGTGACGACCCGGAACGGGACCGTCGAACTCGCGGACGACGTGGAGGTCCGGGGCGACGTGTCCTGCGAAGACCTCCACTTCCACGAGGGTGCGATAGTGGACGGGACGATGCGCGCGAGCGGCGAGATGTCGATGGTCAAGGCCGGGACTCACGAACACATCGCCGCGGACGGCGACGGCGGCCGGAAGCGATACCACGGCGACGACGACGACGATACGGGAAGCGAGACCGGAGCCGTCGCCGCCGGAAGCGCGGCGGCCGACGGGACCGCCGAGAGCGTCGGGACGACCGACTCCGGCGTCGAACGCGCAGACGAGAGCGAGTCGGCCGCCGAAGGCGAGTCAGCCTCCGAGACCGATTCGACCTCCGAGACCGATTCGACCTCCGAGACCGACGGCGACGCTTCGGCGACCGAATCGCCCACCGACGACTGATTCTGCGACGTACGTTTCTCGGCGACTCCCGACCCTGTAGCGGTTTCGCCGAACGATTCGACGGACTTCGACCGGTTCGGCGGTCGAACACTCGGTTTTGCCGTTGATTTCCGAAGCTGAGGGGCGGTATCCGGGGTTAATGTAATAAACATTGACGATGATATACTGACGACGTATGGGAGAGAGACTCACTATTGTCAGGTGGTGTCGATGCACTCGGTAGTTCTCACGAAGGGCGTGCCGGACTTCAGGGAGGGACAGGTGTCGTTCGACGAGGACGGCCACCTCGAACGCGGCGCGACCCCCACGGTGATGAACCCCAACGACGAGTTCGCCTTGCAGGCCGCGCTTCAGACCAAGGTCAAGCAGGGCGGACGAGTCAGCGTGATGAGCATGGGGCCGCCGGGCTACGAGAGCGTGCTGGAGGAGGCGATGGGCGTCTACGCCGACGACCTCTATCTCCTCTCGGATCGGGAGATGGCCGCGGCCGACACGTGGTCCACGGCCATCACCCTCTCGGGCGGCATCGAGAAGATAGCCGAGGAAGACGGTCAATCGGGCGAACCCGACCTCGTGTTCGCGGGATTCAAGACCGCGGACGGCGAGACCGGCCAGACCGGCCCGCAGACCAGTTGGTGTCTCGACAGGCCCATCGTGACCCACGTCATCTCGCTGGACGTGGACGAGGAGGCCGGGCGACTCCGCGCCAAGCGACTCGTGGAGGGCGACGTGGACGAGATAGAGACCGTCGAGGCTCCCCTGCCCGCGTTCGTCGTGACCGACCCCGAGTTCGAGCCGTCGTATCGGCGGGCCGAACACCGACTCAGACACAAGCGACTCGTGGCCGAGACCGAGGAACGCGTCGCGGAGTACGAGGACCACCTCACGACGTGGAGCGCCGAGGACCTCGATTTGGACCCCGACTTCATCGGTCTCGACGGCTCGCCGACCATCGTCTCGGGCGTGGACCCGATTCCGAAGGCTCCCTCCGAGCGCGAGGCGACGACGATGACCCCCGACGACGAGGAGGGAATGGCGGAACTCCTCGAAACGATGCGGCCGATGGCGGGAGGTGACTGAGCGTGGCCGACGATACCGACCTCGACCCGAGCGAGTACACCGTCGAGCAACTGGAGGAGAAACTCGCGGCGGCCGACGACCCCGCGACGCTCGACGCCGCGCTCGCGGCCGAACAGGAAGGCAAGGACCGCAAGACGGCCAGAGAGGCGATTCAGGCCCGCATCGACGAGTTAGAGGACTCGACCGAGGGCGGGGAGACCGCGGCCGACGCCGAGGATGGGGAGGCCGCCGACACCGACCACGACGAGGAGTACGCCGACGAGGGCGGCACCGACGCGCCCGAGGAAGCCGGTGACGCCGAACAGGGCGAAGTGGCTCCTGACGCGGGCGAAGTCAGCTACGAGGTCGAACGCCAGTCCCGCGACAAGAAGCACGTCCGGGCGCTGAAGGGCGGCGAGTACGGGGACATGTGGGTCTACTGCGAGACCCAAGGCGGCGAACTGCTGGACGTGTCCAAGGAGATGCTGGGGAAGGCCCGCGAGCTGATGGACGCGTACAACGACGAGTACGAATCGGAGCGCGTGGTCGGCCTCCTCGTCGGCGACGCCGACGCGACGACCGACCTCGCCGACGAGGTAATCGCGTACGGCGCGGACGTGGCCGTCTACCACGAGGACGACCGTCTCCAGCGGTTCCGCCACAAGCCGTACACCGAAATCGTCGCCGACATGGCCCGCGGCGGGGCCGAACCGCCCAACTGGGCGACCGGCGACCCCGGCACCGAACCGACCGCCGAGTGGCGCGACTACGACAAGCCCCGCTACTTCCTCTTCCCGGCGACGAACAACGGCCGGGACCTCTCGGCGCAGGTGCAGGCCGAACTCGACTCCGGCCTCGCGTCGGACTGCTCCGGACTCTTCATCGAGGAGGAACTGATATCCAACCCGGTCAAGACCGGCGAACCCGGCGAGAAGGTCGAGTTCGAGCGCGTCCTGCACATGAAGCGCCCGGACTTCTCGGGGTTCGAGTACTCCACGATTCTGTGTCTCGACAACCCCGGCCGGGAGTTCCACCCGCAGGGCTGTTCGGTGATTCCGGGGAGCTTCGACCCCATCGACCCGGATTACGACCGGGAGGGCGAGGTAATCGAACACGACCTCGCGCTCGCCGACGACTGGTTCCGCGTGGACGTGACCGAGTTCGACCGACTGGACGAGGGCGTCGATTTGACCGGCCACGAGGTCGTCGTAGCCCTCGGCCGGGGCATCGGCGACGACCCGACGAAGGGAATCGAACTCGGCTTGGACCTCGTAGACGCCTTCGAGGACGCCGCGCTCGGTCTCTCGCGGGGCGTGGTCACGGCCTCCTACGACGTGGACGGCCACGTCGCCAACTACGTCGCCGAGGAGCGCCAAATCGGCGAGACCGGCCAAGAGGTCGCGCCGACTCTCTACGTCGCGGCCGGAATCTCGGGCGCGGTCCAGCACAAGGTCGGGATGGACGAGTCGGACACCATCGTCGCCATCAACACCGACCCCGACGCTCGGATTCGGGACTTCAGCGACTACTACGTCGAGGGCGACCTGTTCGAGGTGCTTCCCCGCCTCACCGACTCCATCGAGGCGGGCGAACTGAAAGCGACGGCGGAGGTAAGCGATGACTGACGAACACGAACACTACGAGGCGGTCGTGGTCGGGGCCGGACCCGGCGGGGCCGCCGCCGCGGCGGTACTGGCGCGAAACGGCGTGGAGACGCTGGTCCTCGAACGCGGGGTCGAAGCCGGGTCGAAGAACGTGACGGGCGGACTCGTCTACGCCGAGGAGTCCGCGCCCTACACCGTGGACGCGCTCTTCCCGGACTTCCGCGAGGAGGCCACGGAACGCCCCGTCACCGACTACTACCTGCACAACGTCGCGGGCGAGAAGGTCGAGACCTTCGACATCACGGACCTCCACGAACACGACACCGCGTGGTCCGACGCGGTGCTTCGCCGGAGGATGGACTCGTGGATGGCCGACCGCGTCCACGAGATGGCCAGCGAGACCGGCGGCGGACTCCTGACCGACGTGCGGGTGAACGGCTTGCTCCGCGAACGCGGGGAAATCGTCGGCGTCACCTGCGACGAACTCGACCCGATTCGGGCCGACCTCGTGGTCGCGGCCGACGGCGTGAACTCGGAGTTGGCCCGCGACGCGGGCCTGATGGACTGGGAGGAGCCAGAGGAGTGGTTCCAAGGCGTCAAGGCGGTCGTGGACGTGCCCCCGGAAATCATCGCCGAGCGGTTCGGCGTCGCCGACGACGAGGGCGAGGCCCACCTGTTCTCGGGGGACCTGTTCCAAGACGTGCGCGGCGGCGGGTTCGTCTACACCAACGAGGACTCGCTGTCTATCGGCTCGGTGTTCCACCTCGACAGCATCGTGGAACAGGAGGCCGAACCCCACCAATTGCTCGACAACCTGCTGACCCATCCCCTGCTCGCCGACTGGCTGGAGGGCCACTACGACGAAGTGGAGTACAGCGCGAAGCTGGTGCCCGACTCGAAGAAGGCCGCGAACCCCTCGCCCCACGAGGGGCGACTCCTCGTCGTCGGCGACGCGGCGGGCCAGATGCAAGCGCAGGGTCCCATCATCAAGGGGATGAACCACGCCGTCTCGGCCGGGGCGCTCGCGGGCGAGGCGTTCGCCGAGGCCAAACTGCGCGGCAAACCCGAGCAGGCTGGCGACCTCTACGAGCGAAAGCTCCGCGACGAGGGCGTCATGGGCAAACTCCGGCCGAAAGGGTATCGGGTCGCCAGCGCGCTCGGCGAGCGCGACGCCGTGGCCGACCTGACCGACTCGCTGGTCTCGTCGTCGGTCGGTCGCCTCGGCGTGCGCCTGCTCGGCGGGGCGGGTCTCCTCGAAGACCTCTACTCCTCGCCGTACCTCTCCCAAATCGTGCCCGACACCCAGACGCCGTACGTCACTTTGCCGACCGTCATCGCCGAGGAGCTAGGCGAGCGTGTCACCGGCGAGGCCGACTTCGAACCGAAGGACCTCGCGACGCGCATCGGCGACCTGACCTACGATACCGACGTGGGCAACCCCCACATCGAGCTACGGGACAATTCGGTGGAAGCCAGCGGCGCGGCCGTCACCGCCTGCCCGGTCAGCGCGCGGGACTTCGGCGGCGGCTGTTACCGCGAGGAGACCGTCAAGACCAACGGGAGCGAACAGAAGCGCGTCAGCCTCGACACCCAGCCCTGCGTCGAGTGTGGCACCTGCGCCGTGGTCGCCGACACCGACTGGGAACACCCGCGAGGAGGCAAGGGCGTCGAGTACAAGGAGGGGTAGATGAGCGACTACCGCGAGCGAATCGAGCGACTGGCCGAGCGCGCCCGCGAGGAGCGCCGGACCTTCGACTCGCCCGCGGATTCGGCCGACCCGTCGGACGACGAGCGCGCCGACCGGCCCGAGGAGCGCGCCGACCGACTCGAAGAGCGCGCCGTGGGCTACTGTCGCGACGGCGTCGGCGAGGTGGTCGCGGTGTACGTCGAGGCCCGGACCGGCGAGTACGCGCCCCTCGACCGCGCGGAGATGTCGGCGCTGGAGCAGGCCACGAACGACTGGCTCGAACTGTACGCCCGGTGTCACGGCCGGGAGATAACCGCGGAGTTCACCGTCCGGGAGGTCGCCGAGACCGTGGTCGAAACCCGAGACGTAGTCGAGACCGCGCGACTGCTGACCGGCGTACCCGAGCGCGACCGGAGCGTCGCGTGGGGAGGAGCGCGAGAAACAGTTAAGTAATCGCGGAGTGTGTTATCATTAACCATGAAGTTTTCAGAAACGCTCGAATTCGACCACGAGGACCGGAAACGAATCTACGAGTACGTCGAGAGCCACGGCGAGGTGGATGCAGACGAGGCCCGCGACGTGTTACACGTGGACCCCGGCGGGTTCCGCCACCACGTCGCCATCCTCAAACGCGACGGCTATCTGGAGGAACACGACGGGATGTTACGGGCCTCCTTCGACGAGGGCACGGCCGAGGAGTACGACGTAGACGGTATCGAGTTCACCATCCGGCCTGCGCGACAGGAGGACCTCGCGGGCATCGTCGGCGCGATTCGCCGGGTCGCAGAACAGGGCAGTTACATCGTCGCCGAGAGCGTCGCCGACGAGATAGACCACGACGAGGCGCTGTTGCGCCACAACGAAATCGAATCCCGGATGTTCTTCGTCGCCACGGTCGGCGGCGAGGCGCGCGGCGACTCGGACGGTTCGACCGGCGTCCGGCCGGGAGACGAGGTGGTCGGGTGGGTCCACCTCTACGCGCCGGAACTCGACAAGTTGGCCCACACCGCGGAGTTGACCGTCGGCGTGCTGGACGAGTATCAAGGACACGGCATCGGGAGCCACCTGCTGGCGCGCGGACTGGAGTGGGCCGGGTCGAACGGCTACGAGAAAGTCTACCAGAGCGCGCCCTCGACAAACGAGTACGCCATCGGGTTCCTGAAAGACCACGGCTGGGAGACCGAGGCGGTCCGCGAGGACCACTACAAGATAGGCGGCGAGTACGTGGACGAAGTGATGATGGCCGTCGAGTTGTAACGTCGCTCCGTCCCCGATTTTTCGTCCGGGCTTTCGACGGACACGTCGGCCAGACGACACCACAAGAGGTTTACTCGCGCCGTCGAGACGCCGGGTATGAACGCTCGGTCGGTCGGCGTCCTCCTCGCCGTCGTCGGTCTCGCGCTCGTCGCCCATCCGCTCTATCTCTTTCCGCACCACGGTGAGACCGCCCACTTCGTCTCGTCGGTCGAAAAGGTCGGCGAACAGTCGCCGGACGAGACCGTCGCCTACGACGACCTCCCGCCGGTCGCGCGGGACCGCTTCGAGGAGGCGCTAGATGACGGCTACTCCGAGAGCGTGTGGTCCGGCGAACACGCCGCGTCCTCCGAGGCGCTCGCTGACCACGAGTACGTGCGGTATCGGGGCGTCTACTACGAGTACCAACTGCGAGACGCCGGGAGCCTCGGGTTGGGTGGTATTCTCCGGATGCTCCTCTCGACGCTCGCGGTGATTTCGTTCGTCGTCGGCATCTTCGCCGCCCGGTCGGGTCGATATCGACCGTTGACGCCGCGACGTGCGCTCTGGATTCCGCTCGGCGTCTTCGCCGCACTCGTGGCGACCGAGTACTACGACGTGGTGGTCGGCGGCGCGCACGAACCGCAGTCGTACGTTCACTTGCAGGCGATGGCCGCGGCGTTCGTCTCGATGTCGGTCGTCGGGTCGGCGGTCTGCGACAGGGGGTCGCTCCGGCCGTTGGTTCCGGTCGGTCTCCTCGTGGTCGGTGGTACGCTCTACGCTGTCGCGGCGGGGTACGGGTCCGCAGTCGGGGGCGGCGCGGTCGCGTTCGCGCTCGTGACGACGCCGTGGTTCGTACTCGGGTACGCTCTGACTGCCCCGGCGGAGGAGGCACCTTGGCGGGTGAACGCCGCGGAACCCACCGACGCCGGAAAGTAAGCGACCGACTCGCTCCGCGAGACGCGACCCGAGAGTCGCGTTACTGCTGTTCGTGGACCGGGAACGCGACCTCGACGGTGGTCTTGTACTCCTGAATCTCGCCGTTCTCCACGTCGGCGGTCCAGTCTTCGACCTCGATGCCGTGGATGTCGTCGATGGTGTGGCTCGCCTGCTCGACCGCTTCGTGAGCGGCCTGCTCCCATCCCTCCTCGGAAGTCCCGAGAACTTTGATGATTTTCACTGCCGTCATGGCCAGCGGCCGTACGACGCGATTCCTGTAGCGTCTTGTGGCCGCGAACTGAGACGTATCGGAGACAGATTTAGACGTGGTAAAACTACATCTTTCGTTTTTCGAGACAGGTGTAGGTTTCGGACGGTGGCAGAGAACGGACGGCCGACGAAGGAACGAGCGACCGCCGACGCCGAGCGGACCGCAACCGCACGTCACCGCTCCGGCGTTACAGTTCGAGGTCCCGAATCGCCACGCAGTCGCCCTCGCGGACCTCGCCGATAATCCGGCCGTCGGTCTCGTCGGCCAGCGACTCGGCGTCGTCTTCGGGGAGCGCGACGACGAAGCCGGTGCCCATGTTGAACGTCCGGTGCATCTCCTCGTCGCCGACGTTGCCCTCCTGCTGGACGAACTCGAAGACCGGTTGGGCGTCGAACGGGTCGGCGATTTCGTAGCGGAACTCGCCCATCCGTGAGAGGTTGGTCCATCCGCCGCCGGTGACGTGGGCCGCGGCGTGGACCTCGCGGCCGCGCAGGTGGTCCAGCAGGTAGGTGTAGATGCGCGTCGGTTCCAGCAGGACCTCGCCGACGGAGCGAGGTTCGGTCTCGTTTCCGTCGCCGTCCTCCTCGTCGCTCGCGGCTCCGCTGGCGTCGAGCGGGAAGGGGTCGCCGTACTCGTGGTTTCGCGTCGCGGCCTCCCGCGCCAAGGTGAGTCCGTTAGAGTGGATGCCGCTGGAGGAGAACCCGACCAGCGCGTCGCCGACCTCGGCCTCGCCGGGGAACACGGCGTCTTTCGGCGCGAGACCGACGCACGCGCCCGCCAAGTCGAGTCCCTTGATGACCTCGGGCATCACGGCCGTCTCGCCGCCGACCAGCGCGATACCGGCCTCGTCGGCACCGGCGGCAAGTCCGTCGCCGACCTGCTTCGAGAACTCCTCGCTCGGCTCGTCCACCGCGAGGTAGTCCACGAACGCGACGGGTTCGACGCCCGAGGCCAAGAGGTCGTTGACGTTCATGGCGATGCAGTCGATGCCGACCGTCGAGTAGTCGCCCAACGCTTCGGCCACGAGGAGTTTCGTGCCCACGCCGTCGGTCGCCAGCGCGAGGTAGCGGTCGCCGATGTCGAGCAGTCCCGCGTACTCGCTCTCGTCGATGTCGCCCACGGCACCGACTAGCGCCGCGGTCGCGGCCTCGCTGGCCTCGATGTCCACTCCTGCGTCCGCGTAAGTGAGTTCCTCCTCGTCTTCGGTCATGGTGAGACGGGCGGGTCGCGCGAGTAAAATTCCACCGTTTGCGCGTCGGGAGAGGGATGGCTCCGGATTCTATCGACTCTTCGACTCGGCGCGCGCGGGCGGACCCTCGTGGTCCGGCACGTCGTGCGAGGGACGACCGACGCGACCGCAGGGAGCGAGGGAGGAGGGTGGGGAGGACGAGGTGCGGTTAGCGGCATGATTTGCTCAAGCCTGAAGCTAGCTTCTTCGTCCAACCGTCTCGTTCTGCAATGTGGCCGAACAGGAGCGCGATTCCCTCTTCGAAAGCCCCCGCCCGCTCGCGGTCGCTCGGCGACATCTCCTCCGCTCGCGGTCGCTCGCTCCGGAGAGCGGTCGCTGAGACGACCACGGGTCTCCGACCCGCGAGCGGGCGGCCCCTTTATCCCATCCCGCGGTTCGTCGCGTCGAGCGTTCGCTTCGGTGGTCCGTGTCACCGAGCGCGTTTCGGTTGGCTCGAAAGTCGGTCTCCTCTCCACGTTCCTACCAGCTATCGCCCACAGTACTCTTTGCCGAATCGACCGGAAAACGGTACGTGAACGAACCGCTCACCGAGGAGGCCGAAGGCAAGCGAATCGTGAGCCACGACGGCGAGACCGTCGGCACCGTCACCAAGGTGGACCAAGGCGTCGCGCACGTGGACCCCGAGGACCCCGAGACCAGCCAGCAGTACCTCGACCGGGCGGACTCCTCCGACGAGGACTACACCGTCCAAGAGACCGCAGTCGAGGAGGCCACCGCCGACGAAATCGTGTTAAAGAAGGACGGCGAGCGCTGAAGTCGGCGTTTTCTCGCCGAACTCAGAAGAACGAGAAGCCGAAGAGCGCCCACGCCGCCAGCGCGAAGCAGGGCAGGCCGAACCCGACGAACGCCGGGAGACTCCACTCTTTGACCGTGTTGCCGTCGAGCGGGCCGAACGGAATCATGTTGAACCCCGCCAGCAGGAAGTTGATGCGGACGCCCAGCGCCGCGACGCTCCCGAGCGTCCCGCCGAGCGCGAGTTCCAGCGGGAAGAACACCATCCCGAGTGCGACGTTCGTCAGCGGCCCGGCGAGCGCGATGAGGCCGTTCTCCCGGAGCGTCGAGCGACCCTGATGATAGACTGCGCCGGGCGCGGCAAAGAGGAACCCGGCAAGCGCGCCCGCGACGGCGAGAAAGAGCATGCCGTAGTCGGCGCGGAACTCCGCGACCTGCCCGAAGCGAATCGCGGTCACCTTGTGGGCCATCTCGTGAAGCAGGAAGCCCAGTCCCGCGGTGACGAGACTCGCGGGAAGCAGGCCGACCAAGACGCCGGGGCGGTAGAGAATCGTCCGGCCGCCACCGCCGAAGAACAGCGCGAACGCGACGCTCAGGGCCGCCCACGCGATGGCGATGTCCAGCAGTTCGCGCGTCCCGAACCGAATCGAGCCGACCTTCACGCCGACCGCACCTCCATCTCGGCGCTCCTCGTCATGTCAAGGTCCGCACGAGGAGGTCCGCGCTGTTCTGTGCGCCCTGTATCATCAGGTCGGTTATCTCGGCGACGCCGCCGACCTGCGAGCCGAGCAACGGCAGGATGACGAACGGGAACGCGAAACTCGCTATCATGCTCCCGATATTCGTCATCGCCACGATGGCGATGAGTCTGAACAGCGGCACGTCGAGCATCTGGGAGAGGAGGTCCCCGAGCGGGGTCTCCTCGTCGCTCATCAACTCGTTGAGTGTGGCGATATCGCTGACGTTGACCGAGGTGTACTTCAACTCGACGTAGCCCGCGAACCATCCCGGCGCGAGCAGGGGGTTGACGCTGGTGAGCCACGCGACCGCGCCGCCGACGCCCGCGGAGGTCCAGCGCGCGCCCGCCAACTTCGCCAGTCCGAACGCGAAGATGCCGTTGAACAGGAACCACGCCGCGAACACTTCCAGCAGGAGCGAGTTGCGCACGCCCGCCATGAACAGCAGGAAGAAAAACGAGAGGAAGCCCAGCGCCATCACGTAGCCGAAGATTTTGAACAGCGAGAAGCGACTCCCCGACTCGGTGCCCACCAACTCCTCCATCGGGGGCAACCGCTCGGGGTGGTCGAGATACTCCTCGATGCCCGCGCGGTGGCCCGCGCCGACGACCGCCAGCACGTCGTGGCCCGCGTCGCGCAACTGGACGAGTCGGTGGGCGATGAACGCGTCGCGCTCGTCGATGAGGGCTTCCGCACCGCCCGGCGAGAACTGGCGGAACTCCTCCATCATCGCGGTCACCACGTCTCCGTCGGTCATTTCGCTGATATCGAACTCCTCGTCTTCGTCGGGTTCGCCGATACCGACCATCGCCAGACAGAGTTCCCAGACCATCCGCAACTTCTCGAAGAAACTCATCCGCGCCCAGAATCGCTGGATGGTCATCTGGATGTCCCGGTCCACCAGCGCGACCTCGCTCCCGACCGCCTCGGCGGCGTCGATGGCGGCCTGCATGTCCGCGCCGGGTTCGATGTCGAAGCGGTCGCCCATCCGGGCCTGTACGTACGACAGCATCCAGTAGGCGAGGAACTGGAAGACCGTGTTCCCTTCGAGCAGGTCCGAGGGTTCGAGGTCTTGAGCCACCTCGCCCTGCATCTGGCGATACCTGCCCTCGTCGAGTTCGACCGCGACCACGTCGGGGCGCTCCTCGTCGATGGTCTCGCGGACCTCCTCGACGCTGTCAGCGGAGACGTGGGCGGTCCCGAGGACGTGGACGCTGCCCTCGCCGTCTCCGGCGTCCAACTCGGCTGAATCGCTCATCGTTCGCCTTACACGCTATCCCTTTTTACCGTTGTCGGTGCCGAGAGAAATACCAGCCCGCCGAGAGTTTCCCGAGTCACGAATCCGAAATCTCGGGTCTCCTCGGACGATAATTGCCGGGTTACGCGGGAGTAGGCTCGGGGTACGTTCACACCTCGAAGCGAACGTGCGAGGAGAAAAGCGAATAACCGCCGAGCGAGACGGTCCGAACGATGTCGGACACAGCGACGCTGATGGACTCGTACACCGAGATGACCGAACTCCTGTTGCCCAACGACACCAACAACCTCGGGCGGGCGCTCGGGGGTGCCGTCCTCCACTGGATGGACATCTGCGGGGCCATCGCCGCCATGCGGTTCTCGAACCACCAGTGCGTCACGGCCTCGATGGACCACGTGGACTTCATCTCGCCCATCGACCTCGGCGAGGTCGCCATCGTGGAGGCGTTCGTCTTCGACACCGGCCGGACCAGCATCGACGTGAAGGTGGACGTGCGCGCCGAGGACCCCCGGAAGGGCGAGGAGCGCGAGACGACCACCTCCTTCTTCACGTTCGTCGCGCTGGACGACGAGGGCACGCCGACCGAGGTGCCCGACCTCGACTGCCCGTCGGAGAACCAGCGGGCGCTCCGGGACGCCGCGCGCGACCAGCGCCGCGAGCAGTTGTCCGCGGTCGCCGAGAAAATCGAGACGGACGACGAGTAAGCCGAGTTAGGATTCTGTCGTCGCGTTCTCGGCGGTCGTGGTCATGTTCTCGGCTGTCGTGGTCGAGTCCTCGGCGACGGTCGTCGCGCCGGGTATCTCGGGGTTGTCGGTCTGGTCGATGGCGACGAACAGCGCGACCGGTTCGTCGGGTTGCTCGTCCTCCGGTGCCGCGAACACCGAGTAAGCGGTCCGGTTCTGGAGGCTCTCGGTGTGCGTCGAAAGGAGGGTCCCGTTGTTGCCCTCGGCCGCCTCACGGACATTCAGCGTGTAGACGCCAGACGGGACGGTGACGTACTCGGTCGCGTTGCCGAAGGTCACGTCGTCGAACAGCACCTCGCCGGTCCGGTTAACGGTCACGTCCACCGGTCCGAGGTCGGGCGAGACGTGGACGAGTCGGACCGACGCGTTGGCCCCGGTCGGCGCTCGCCGCGCGTCCGAGAGCGCGACGAGGCGGAACTCCTCGGTGGCGTTCTCGGCGACCTGCCCGATTGCCGCGACGGTGAGTCGTTCGTTGGCCGGGACCGAGAGTTGGACCTCCGAGACGGTGGTCTCGTTCTCCGCGGTGACGATGCTGACGCGATACTCGCCCTCCTGCAGGTCGAGGTAGTCGGTCACGTCGCCGAATTCGAGGTCCTGCGCGACCGTCTCGTTGCCGACTCGCACGTCCACTGCGGGCGCGTCGGCGGACATGTGCGCGATGCGAACCTGCGAGTTCTCGGGGTCCTGTACGGTCGCCGCGTTCGGATCGGCCAGCGACGCGACTGGGCCGACGCCGAGGCTGGCGACGACGAGGGCCGCGACGGCGACCGTCGTCGCCCGAACGAGCGTGGAACGGCTGTCGGTCGCGTTTCGGTCGGTGGTGTGTCTATCGGTCGTATGCCGGTCGGTCATGTCTCGGACCTGACTGTGACTCGACGGACGATAAAGCGAGGGGACGCTCCATCCCGGTAATCCGACCGAGACGAGCGCAACGGCGTGATTTCGCTCGGTCGAGTCGGCGTCGATTCGAAGAAATATCGCTTACGCGGGTTCTACCGCGCGTTTAGCTGGCGGCGAATCGCCGAACCGCGAGCGGTCCGGGGTCCGACGCTCCGTCTCCGGGACGCGATGCTACGCTTCCGTCGTCGTCTCGTCGGCCGTCTCGTTGGTCTCGCCGTTCATCGCGGTCGTCGTCTCGGCCATCTCCGTCTCGTTGCCCATCGTCGCGTCGTCGGTCGCGTTGGCGTCTACGCCGACGAAGAGGTCGAGCGACTGGTTCGCGGGCGCGTCCTCGGGCGAGGCGTACCCGGCCGCGAAGGTGGTGTACGCGGTGCCTTCGAGGAGGCTCTCGTTGAACGTGGCGACGACGGTGCCGTTGTTGTCCTCGGCGGCCGCCCGGACCTCTATCTCGTAGACGCCCGAGGGGACGGTGACGTACTCGGTCGCGTTGCCGAACGTCAGGTTCTCCGCGAGGACGGCGTCGGAGTCGGCGACGGTCACGTCCACTGGCCCGGCGTCGGGCGAGAAGTGCGCGACGCGGACCGCGGAGTCGTTACCGCTCGGCACGGCGGGGTCGGTCCGGAGGATGACCGGTGCGAACTCCTCGGTGGCGTTCTCCGAGACCTCGCCCGCGGCCGTGACGGTGTAGCTTTCGTTGGCGCGGAGCGAGACGGTCCCGTCGAAGACGGTGGTCTCGTTCTCGGCGGTGACGATGGTGACCTGATGGTCGCCGGGTTCGAGTTCCACGAACTCGGTCACGTCACCGAAATCGAGGTTCTGGAAGGCGGTCTCGTTGTCCACCCGCACGTCCACGGCGGGCGCGTCGGGCGACATGTGAGCGATGCGGACCTCCGCCGATTCGCCCTCGGCGTCTTGGGCGGTCGAGGCGACTGCTCCGTCGAGGCTGGCCACGGACCCGACGCCGAAACTGGCGGCGACGAGCAACGCGAGGCCGACGGCTACCGTGCGCGTCAGTGTCGAATTCGTTCCTGTCATACGCACCACCAGTTGTGGCATCGAGCGAAATAAAGCGCACCGACCGTCGCACCGCGTAAGCCGCGATAGAACGCCTCGAAGCCGCGATTTTCCGAGTTAGGCCGAGAAAAATGCGTCCGAAACGTGGCTTACGCCGACGTTCCCCTCGGAGCGGTACTCCTCGGCCGTTACGTCTTCTCGTGTGGTTACGTCTCCTCGGTCGTTACATCTCCTCGGTGGTCGTCTCGTTGCCCATCATCTCGGTCTCGGTTCCGTCCATCTCGGTTTCGGTCCCCATCATCTCGCCGCTCGAATCGGTGGCCAGAAGCACCTCGAAGGGCGTGTCGGCCGGTTCGTCGTCGGGCGAGAGGTAGCCAGCCGCGATGGCCGAGTACGCCGTGCCGCCCTCGACGGAGACGTTGACCGTGGTCACGACCTCGCCGTCGTTCTCCTCGGTCGCTCCTCGGATTTCGAGTTCGTAGTCGCCAGCCGGGACCTCCACGTAGTCGCTCGCGTTACCGAACGAGACGTTGTCGTACAGCACCGTGTCGGTGCCAGCGACAGTCACGTCCACCGCGGGCGCGTCGGGCGAGGCGTGGATGAGTCGGACCGTGGCGTTCTCGTCGCTGGGCATTTCGAAGTCGTCTTCGTAGACGACCGGTTCGAAGGTCTCCTCGGTCACTTCGCCGATGGCCGCGACGGTGTACATCTCACCGGCTTCGACCGAGACGTTGCCCTCGAAGACGACCGTCTCGTTCTCGGACGTTTGAATCGTTACCGTGTGTTCGCCCGCCGAGAGGGCGAGGTAGTCGCTGACGGCTCCGAACTCGACGCCTTCGAGCGCCGCTTGCCCGTCTACCAGCACGTCCACCGCGGGCGCGTCCGGCGAGAGGTGCGCGACTCTGACCTGCGCGTCCTCGTCTTGGGCGTTGTTTGCTCCGATTGCTGCGATTCCGATACCTGCGAAACTCGTCATCACCAACAGCGCGACGCCGAGCGTCGCCAGCCGTCGTGTGACAGTTGTTTGGTTCCCCCACATGCTGCACGCGGCCATCAGGACGAAGCGAACTTAAATCGACACGACCATTCACGGGCGTAACGTAGCAATAGCGACCGCGAGACAGGCGTTATCCGGGCTTATCGACGGTAGTCGCGGATGGACGGCTCCGACCCGAAAAGAAGGCGAGGACTACCCGACCGCTTCGGGCGCGGTCATGTTCATGCTCTCGGACCCCGAGTCGGTGGCCAACAGGACCTCGAAGGGCGTGTCGGCCGGTTCGTCGTCGGGCGAGAGATACCCGGCCGCGATGGCCGAGTAGGCCGTGCCACCTTCGAGCGAGACGTTGACCGTGGTCACGACCTCGCCATCGTTCTCCTCGGTCGCGGGTCGAATCTCCAGTTCGTAGTCGCCCGCCGGGACGGTCAGGTAGTCGCTGGCGTTACCGAACGAGACGTTGTCGTACAGCACCGTCTCGCCGTCCCCGACCGTCACGTCCACCGCAGGCGCGTCGGGCGAGGCGTGGATGAGTCGGACCGTGGCGTTCTCGTCGCTCGGCGTCTCGTAGTCGTCCACGTAGACGGCCGGTTCGAAGGTCTCCTCGGTCACTTCGCCGATGGCCGCGACGGTGTACATCGTCCCGGCCTCGACCGAGACCGCGCCCTCGAAGACCACGGTGTCGTTCTCGGCGGTCTGTATCGTCACCGTGCGCTCGCCCGCGGGCACCTCCAAGTACTCGCTGACGGTGCCGAACTCGACGCCTTCGAGGACCGCGTCGCCGTCTACGAGTACGTCCACCGCGGGCGCGTCCGGTGACAGGTGCGCGACCCGGACCTGCGCGGCACCGGAGTCGCTCGCGCCGCTCGTTGCTATCCCTACCCCTGCGAAACTCGTCAGCACCAGCAGGGCGACGCCGACCGTCGCCACCCGTCGCGTTTCGTTTGGTACGTTCCCCCACATACTGCGGGCGGGCCTCAGGACGAAGTGACCATAAATCGTTACGACGATTCACGGCGTAACGTGACCAAGAGCGGCGGAAATGGCGATTACGACCGCTCGTGAGCGAGACCATGACACCGGTTCCCGCGGGGAGAAAGCCGGTCCTAACTCGCCGCCGTCGTGAGCGCGAGCGCGACCGGTATCGGAGCCGACCTCCCCGAGGAGGCCCGGAAGGAATCCTTATCGGGATTGCGGGCGTACGACCCCGGCATGGGACTCGACGTGACGGTTCCGGACCCGCCCGAGTTGGCGGACGCGACGGACCTACAGGAGTACGACGACGTGGAGGTGCAGGGCGATACCGACTACCGCCGCGATGAGTTAGAGGAGTTCCTGCGCGAGGGCGCGTGGGACGAGGCGTTCGGCGAGTGGTCCGAACACACCGACTTGGACGAGTCGGAGTTCGACATCGCCACCGACCTCGACCTGTTCCGGGAGTTCGACTTCTTCTGGGACGACTTCGCCGACAGGGTGGGCTACCACGCGCCCGGCATCCCCGAGGACTGGAAAGCGCGGGACTACCACCCCGACCTCGACTCGTGGAACGCCGTCTCGGGCATCAACGCCGCGATGACCGAACTCGGACAGGTGGTCTGTGACACGCTCGAAACCGACTACATCGACTGGGAAGCCGACTACGAGGCCCCCGAGGACCTGCCGGACTTCGACGCCTGACCACGGACTCGTTCTCTTTCGTTTCCTTTCGCGGCGTTCTCAGCGGTCCTCCGGCGCGGCGAGGCTGACCGCCCGCGCGCTCGCGGCGTCCGCTGAGACGACGAACGTCCAGTCCGCTTCGCCGGTCGCCCGGAGGTCCGAGACCGCGATTCGCTCGTCGGGCAGTCGCCCGAGGAGTTCGACCGCGAACGGCAGGGTCGGCACCCGGCCGTCCACGCTGTCGAAGGCGTACTCCTCGACGGTGACCGTCCACGACCCGCCGGTCTCCTCGGCGTCGGTGCCGCCGACCGCGGCGCTCTCCTCGGCCGCGTCGTTCCGGACGACAGCGTAGTCGCCGACCAGCGAGAGGTCGTCGAGACGCGCGAGCGTCGCGGCCACGGGGTCTTCGTCCCGCGGTGTCTCCCGCTCGTCGCTCGCGCCGAGGAGGTCCGCGGCGACCCGCAGGACCTCGCCCTGCCGGTCGGGGGCAAGTCGGGCGTCGAGTTCGCTCGCGGCCGTCGAGAGCAAGACGAGACAGAGTTCGTCGGGGTCGGTCACCGACTCGGCGGAGTGGAGATACGCCTCCAAGACGGCGCGTTCGACTTCCTCCTCGCCGAGGTCCGAGAGCGCCTCGAACACCGCGGCCGCCACGTCGTGACAGAAGTCCGACGCCGAGGCGGCGTCGCTCGTCTCGTCGGCGACCGGAACCGGGTCCACCGGTCCCGACGCGCCGGGTTCCTCCGAGACTACGAGGTCGTAGTGAGCGAGTCGCGGGTCGTAGCGCCGGAGTTGAGCGCGGTACTCAGTGGCGAGTTCGGCGGCCCGAGCCGCGGTCTCGCGCGTGGGGAATCGTTTACCCGCGACCGGGACCGGTCGCTCGCCGGTCCGGGCACAGCTCACGTAAAACCGTCCGTCGTCGTCGTGTCGGTCCGCGATGCGTTCTCGCAGGTCCCGTAGCGTTCCGCCGACCATTTTAGGCTTGCCTAAAATGTGGGGCGACAAGTAAATTCCGGTTCCAGAACGGTCAGAACTGCGATACCTCGCGCTCCCGCGGGTACGCCTCCGGTACGCCGAACCCGGCGTCGCGCAGGGTCTCGCGTGCGGCCCCGAGCGCGCGGACCCACTCGCGTCCGCGCGGCGTGCGACCGGTCGCGGCGTACCGAATCGGCGCTCCGCGGACCGTCCGGTCGGCGAGTTCGAGGGTCTCCTCGGCGTACTCGTCGGCGAGTTCGGGGTTCGAGAAGTCGATTCCGTCGGGGAGGCTGAGATACGGCAGGTCGTGTTCGACCGCCATGTTCCGGTAGGCGAACGCGGCGTCGATGCCGCCCGCTTCGAGGGTCCGGAGGAGACCGGTCTCGGGGAACACGTCGATTCGGTCCGCGAGCGCGTCGGCGTCGATGCCGTCGGCGAGTTCGAGCGCCATCACCGTCCGGTAGCCCAACGGGTCGCGGTCGGGGTCGGTCCGGCCCAGCGCGAGGTCGCGGTCGGCGACGAGTGCCCGCCAGTCGTCGTACCGGTCGGCTAGCTCCTCGCGGACGGCGACGACCAGCGCGTTCGTGGCGAAGCAGGTCACGCGCTCGGCGAGACCGGCGAAGAGGGCAGGGTCGGCCAGCGCCACCGCGTCGGGGTCCCGCAGGCCGTCTTCGAGGAGGCGACGGCAGGCGACGCTCCCGTGGGCCTCGACGCTGGCGTCGCCGACGGCGTTGGCGATTCGGTGGAGGCTTCCGGCGACCAGCGCGTTCGGCCTGCCCGCCGACGCGCCCGCCCGGTCGTCGCTCCGGTCGGCGTTCTCCTTTGGCGGGGAGTCCCGTCCCTCCTCGGCGTCGCCGTCGGCGTTCGAGAGGGCCGCGAGCGCCCCTACGCTCGCGGCGCTCCCGACCGCGAGCGCGCCCGCGCCGCGCCGGAGGAGTTCGCGCCGACTCGACATAGACGTAACTATTCTAGCCTACGTCAAAATATCTTCGTAACTGTTTATAGTTACGCGGGTGCCCCGGTATCGGGCGACCTCGCGTCGGATGGCCGAACCGACGGGCGAATCGCTTCGGACGCGCCGCCCTCGAAGAGTCGCGTCGTCACTCGTGTCCCGACACGGGTATCGAGAGCGATGTCTTCGAGCAATCCGTGAATGTCTTCAGTCTCACATGTCGTTTCTCGTCAGCGTTCCACGGGCGGATTCGACTTTCGCTCACTCCCGGACCGGACTGAACGCTCCCGCGGATTCAAGAGGGAGAGCGTCGAGTGAGAGTGTATGGCGAAGGAGGGGGACATCGCAGTCGTACACTACACGGGGCGCATCGCGGACGGCGAGGAGACCGGAGAAGTCTTCGACACGACGGACGTGGACGTGGCGATGGAGACCGGCATCTACCACGGCCACCGCGACTACAAGCCGCTGGAGTTCCGCGTCGGCGAGCGGAAGGTCGTGGCCGGGTTGGACGACGCGGTTCGGGAGATGGCGGTCGGCGACGAACGCACCGTCACGGTCGAACCCGAGCGCGCGTTCGGCGAGCGCGACGAGGAGAAGGTCGTCCAGTTCCCGCGGGCCGACCTCGAAGACCGGAGCGACGTGACCGCCGAACCCGGCGAACTCGTCCGGTCGGAGACCGGCGAGACCGGTTGGATAACCGAGGTCGGCGACGAGACGGTCACGGTGGACTTCAACCACGAACTCGCGGGGTTACCCGTCGAGTTCGACGTGAAAGTGCTGAATCGCTACGACGACGGGTGAGAATTCTCGAAGCGGGAGTGTTTGGTCGAGTAGATAGAGTCGTGAACGAGAGTGGATGGAATTCGAAAGCCCTCGCGGTCCTCGCGGTCGCTCAACGGGATATTTCGCCCGCGCAGAACTGCGCGGGCGAAATAAGGCCGCGTTGAGACGACTAAATGAACGCGAGGCCCGCTCGCCCTTTCAGTCCGCCGAGGGATGCGGTTTGTTCCACCGGTCGAAACCGGTCGGTAGATGCGCGTATCTGAGCATCAGAATCGAAATCAGAAGAGAAGAGTTACGAGGAAGTCGTCGTCTGCATCCCTTCGGTGGTCGTCTCTTCGCCCTCGGTCGTCGTCTGCCCGCCGCCTCCCTCGGTCGTCTGACCGCCGTCGGACTGGACCGTGACGTTCACGCCGTGGGGTTCGTAGGCGGTGTTGGCGTAGCCGTCTACGTTCCACGGGAACATGTCGTCCCGAATCTGGCGCAGGCCTTGGTCCGGGTTCGAGATGGTCGCCGGTTGAGTCCGGCCCTTCCCGTCGGTCGCCCGCGAGTAGAGGGTGTACTCGCCGGGGCTGGCGTCCCAGACGTACCGGAACTGCCGCCACGAGTACGGTCCCTGCCGCGGGCCGAAGAACTCCGCCTCGTTCCACGTCTCGCCGCCGTCGGTCGATATCTCGACGCGCTGAACTCGGTCGTCGCCCGCCCACGCCACGCCGAGGACCTCTATCTGGCCGTCCGGGCCGGGCGAGACCGTCGAGTCCAGCGTCGGGTAGCCGATGAGCGACTTGACTATCTGGTCGTAGATGAACGGCTGGTCGATGCCCCGCGAGTCCATCTGGCGCTGGGTGTCGAAGACGCCGATTCGGGGGCGAGTGTTGGCCTCCTCGCCCGCCGGGATGATGCGGTAGGAGTACTGTTGCCAGTGGGTGTAGAGTTGCTGGTCGCCCTCCTCCCACTCGTCGCCGAACACCATCTGGTCCATGACGTGCATCCGGTCTACCCACTTGACGTTGTTGTTGCCGAACCAACCGGGCACCAGCAGTCGCACCGGAAAGCCGTGGTCGTCGTTCATCGGCGCGCCGTTCATCTCGTAGGCCAGCAGGCAGTCGGCCATCACCTTCCGCATCGGAATCGAGCGCGTGAAGATGTCCTCGCCCTCCGGGGCCTCGCCGCCCATCACGGAGAGCCACATGTTCCGGTCGGTGTTCGCGCCGTACTCCTCTAAAATCTCGCTGATGGGCGTGCCGGTCCAGACCGTGTTCCCGACCGCGCCGAACGTCCACGGGTTGCCCCCGACCTGCGGGTCGAAGTACGCCCGGCCGTTGCCCGAACACTGCATGGTGTGGGTGACGGTCTCGGTGGAGTACTCCCGCTTTATCTCGTCCATCGAGAGTTCGACCTCCTCGTCTACCATCCCGGTCAGCGAGACGGTCCACTCGTCTTCGTCTATCTCCGGCGTCGCGTAGTGGTTCCGGATGTAGTGTTCTTCGCGCGGCGTGATGAAACTCTCGTAGGTGCTTCGCGACTGGGCCTCGGCGTTCTGCGGGTCCGCGGAGATGATGCGCAGGCCGGGGTACTGCTCGGCCAGCGGCGGTTCCTGCTGGCCGCCCTGTCCGCCGCCCTGCGTCGTGGTCCCTTGACCGCCCTGCTGTCCGCTTTCCGTGGTCGTCTCCTGTCCACCGACGTTCCCCGCGAGGACGCCGACGCCCGCGAGCGTCCCCGAAGCCATCAGGAAGCGCCGCCTGTTCAGATAGCGGTCCCTCGACCTCGCGTCGTCTTTCGTTCGCGCTCCGTCTCTCGTTCGCGTTTCCTCTCTCGTCCGCTCGCCGCCTGTCGTTTTCGGGTCGTCGGTTCTCCCGTCGTCTCCCGTTCCCCTGTCTCCCCCTGACATACGACCAACTGGTTCGGCGGATTTCGGCTTAACGTTCCGCCTGAGGTGTTCGGAGCGAAGTGATAAATCGAATGGCTGTCTCGGGAGAACTATTCGGTCACGACGACGGTGCCTATCATCCCCTCGCCGGTGTGCGGGACGCAGACGTAGACGTACTCGCCGGGCACCGAGAAGACGTGTTCGTAGGTCTCGCCCTCGGCGACGACGCGGTAGGACTCGCCCTCGGGGTAGGACGCGAACGGCTCTGCGCCCTCGGGGATGGACACCTGTCGGGCGGCCTCGGGCCGCGCCGAGACGTTGTGTCCGGCGCTCTCGAAGTTCCAGCGGACGGTTCCCCCGACCGGAATCTCGACGCGCTCGGGCACGAACCGAAAGTAGTTGCCCGACGGCCCGACCGCGACCTCCGCCACGTCGCCCGATGCGCTCCCGTCGCCGGACGCGTTCCCGTCGCCTGTCGTGGTCTCGGCGGCGGTCTCCTCGCCCTCGGTCGTCGCTTCGGTGGTGTCGGCCGCCGTCGTTTCCGCCTCGGTCGTCGTCGGGAACCCCTCGCCCAACTCGACTGCGGCCCGCATCTCGTCGGGGTGGAACTCACACTCGTAACTGGCCAACTCCTCGCGCGCCCGGAACCGGGTCGCCCGCGTCGCGCCCTGCTGGGCGGACTCCTCGGTCCGGTTGACGACGTTGCCGCCGCCGTCGAGGAGCCTCAGTCTGTGTCGCGCTCCGTCGAGGTTCACCCAGACGACGCGGTAGCGGTCGCCCTGCCGCAACCGGAGCGTCGGGTTCTGCTGGCCCTCTATCGCTCGCGGCTGGAGGCCGAGCCAGTAGTCGCGTCGCGCCCCGAGGAGAACCGTCGTTCGGTCGGCCTGCGCCGCCGCCCCCACGCTCGCGGCGCGCGGCGCGGCCGACAGCGCGGCGACTCCGCCGAGCGCGCGCAGGACGCTCCGCCTGTCGGTCGCACTCGTCGGCTCGTCGCGGCCGGTCGATTCGTCTCCGTCGCTCTCACTGCTGTCTCCCCCCATAACCGAGCGTACCGTCGGTGCTGTCCGGGAAAAGGGTTCGGGTGGTTCGCGGTCCGCGGCGTCGGTCGGTACGTCCGGGCCGACAGCCCGGATGCGCTCTCACGGCCGGTTTTCGTTGACTCGTTACTGGGTCGTCGTGGCGGCGCTCCGAGCGTACTGACCGACGTACCGGGAGCGCGCGACGGCGTTGCGCATCACCGCATCGACGACCTGCTGGTACCCCGCGCCGGGGTCTAACTCCAGCGGCGCTTCGAGCGCGTAGAGGCTGAACAGGTAGGTGTGTCGCGGGTCGCCCTCCGGCGGACACGGGCCGACGTAGCCCAGTTCCCCGGTGCCGTTCGCGCCCTGCACCGCGCCGCCGAGGTCCGAAAGCGTCTCGCTCGCCGGGAGATTCGCGGGAATCTCTCGGGTGTCGGCTGGGACGTTCCAGAGCAACCAGTGGACGAACGGCGGGTTCGGCGCGTCCGGGTCGTCCATAATCAGCGCGAACGCCTCGGTCTCGTCGGGCGGATTCGAGATGGAGAGGGGCGGTGAACTGTTCTCGCCCTCGCAGGTGTACTGGGTCGGAATCGTCGCCCCGTTCTCCCACGCGTCGGTCGAGAGCGCGAACGCTCCGTCCTCGGCGGTCGTCCCGGTCTCCTCGGTCGCGGTCCCTTCCCCCTCGGTCGTCGTCTCCTGTGCCTCCGTCGTGGTCTCCTGCCCGTCGCGGCTCCCACTCGCGGCCATCGCTCCGGTCCCCCCAATCGTCGCGGCCGCCGCGGCCGAGCGCAGTAGCGTGCGTCTGCGCATGGTCCTCCGTTCGTCGTCGTCCGCAAAGCGATTTGGGGCCTCGCCGAGGAGTCCCCACGCCGACAAGACGGCGTCTCAGTCTCTCGATAGTCACTATCTTTAGTCGGAAGCCAAAACGGAAACATATAGCCGCCTCGGGAGGCGGCACGTGACACTATGACACCGACACAGTCCCCCGACACGCACCTCCGCGACGATTCGTCCGGCGGCCGGTCGCGTCGCGCGTTCTTGGCTACCGCCGGGAGCGCCGCGGTCGGCGTCGGTCTGGCCGGTTGTAGCGGTAGCGCACCGAGAGCCGAATCGTCGTCGGCCGACCGGACGTTCCAGATGGTCGGCAGTTCGATTCGAACGCTCGACCCCGCGGCCGCCACCGACAACGAATCGGCCACCGTCGTCTCGCAACTGTTCGACGGGTTGGTCCACTACCCGAAGGGCGACCCCGACCCCGAACTTCTGCTGGCCGACGACCACCGGGTCTCCGAGGACGGCACCGTCCACACCTTCGAGTTGGACCCTGAGGCGACGTTCTCGGACGGCCGGTCGGTGACGGCGGCCGACGTGGTGTACTCCTTCGAGCGCATCGCGGCCTCGGAGAACTCGACCTCGGCGAGCGACCTCCTCGACGTGCTGGGCGTCGAACACGGGACTCGGACCGTCGAGACCGACGACGGCACGGCCGAGGAGTACGCTCCCGGCACGCTCGGCGTCGAGGCCGTGGACGACCGAACCGTCGAGATTCTCCTCTCCGAGCCGTTCCACGCGGCGTTAGGCGTGCTGGCCTACCCCTCCTTCGCGGTCGTCCCGGAGGGCGTCGTCGGCGACGTGCCGGGCTACGACGGCGAGATGAGTCAAGACGAGTTCGCCACCGAGAACCCCATCGGCGCGGGACCGTTCACCTTCGAGACGTGGGAGAAGGACGTAGAGTACGCGGTTTCGGCGCGCGACGACTACCGCGGCGACGGGCCGTACGTGGACGGCATCCGCTGGCAAGTCACGAGCGACCCCTCGGCGTCGTACATCTACGCCATCAACGAGAACGCCGACGCCTTCTGGGTACCCAGCGGGAAGTTCGACCGGAGCCTCGTCACAATCGAGTCCACCGACGAGCAGGGCCGGAAGGTCGGCACCTACGGCCCGCTCCCCGAGAACGGGAAGACGGTCCAGTACCATCAGGTCCCGCTGACGTGGACCTACTACCTCGGGTTCAACACCGAGCAGGTCGAGAAGCCAGTCCGGCAGGCCATCGCGTACGTCCTGAACCAGCAGACGCAGGTCGAGAAAGTCCACGAGGGGCGCGGGTCGCGGGCGGCCCATCTCACGCCGCCGGGTCTCTACCCCGGCGGGAACGCGGCGTACCGGGACCACGCCGAACGGTACCCCTACGGACTCACCGAGACGCGCTTCGAGGCCGCCAAAGCGGTCCTCGCCGACGCGGGGTACGGCCCGGACAACCCCGCGAGCGTTCGGCTCACCGTCTACGAGGTGGCGGCGTGGAAGGAGACGGCGACGCTCCTGCGGGACAAACTCGCTCGCGTCGGCATCGACCTGACCGTCGAGCAGTCGCCGTTCTCCGCCATCGCCGAGCGCGGCCGGAACGGGCAACTCGACGCCTTCTCCTACGGGTGGACGATGGACTACCCATCGCCCGACAGCTTCCTCAAGATTCTCTACCCGCCCTCGTCGGACACCTACTTCTTCCGGTGGGGCGACACGCCCGCCGCCGAGCGCGCGACGGCGGCGTGGGAGCGCGTCCTCGACCACCCGTCCGCGAGCGAGCGCGACCGGCAGGCCCGCGTCGAGGCCTACCGCGAGATGGAGACCGCTAACTGGGAGGACGTGGTTGCACTCCCGCTCCATCATCCGGTCGGCGAGGGGTTCTACTACGATTGGGTGGACGTGCCCAAGACCGGCGCGGCCGGATTCTCGAAGCACAAGTACAACCACGTCGAAGTCGGCGAGCGAGAGTAGCACACGCGACGGTCGTCGAGCGAGACCGACACAGGGGTCCCGCGACTCCGCGCCGCCGACCGGACCGACCTCGCGAGTCGCGGCAAACCCCGCGGCAGGAGTCTCATTTATCAAGTGGGCACGCGTCTCTTCGACCAATGGTCGAACTGGACCCGCCGAGCGAACGGGAGTGTCAGCGATGCGGTCGTCGGGACGTGTGGGACCCCGACGAGACGACGTGGCGAATCGACGGCGCGGCGCGCGCCGGGAACCCCCACTGCATCCACGAGTGGGACATCAACGGCGCGTATCGCCCGATTCGGGACTGACGACGGGGCCTCCGACGACCGGAGTCTCCTCGATGCTCGCCCGAACGTTCAAACCGGAAGCCGGGACAAGCCCGGCCCATGCTCGCCGTCGCCGGAGGGAAGGGAGGAGCCGGGAAGACGACCACGACGCTCGGTCTCGCGGCCGCGCTCGGCCGCCAGCGCCGGAGCGTCCTCGCCGTGGACGCCGACCGGGAGATGCCGGACCTGCACGCGATGGCCGGACTCGCACGAACGCCCGGTCTCGACGCCGTCGCCGAGGAGTGGCCCGCCGAGTTAGTCGCCGGGAGGCCGGACCCGCCGCTCGCTGGCGTCGAAATTCTGCCCGCCGGAACGGGACCGCCGTCGGCCGGGTCCGCCGCGGGACGAGACGCGGGGTCCGGCGGCGCGACGCCGCTGGCGCGCGTTCGCGGGGTCGCCGACGCGATTCTGGTGGACTGCCCGGCGGGCGCGGGACCGGACGCCGTCGCGCCGCTCCGGGTCGCCGACGCCGCGGTGGTCGTGACCACGACCGAACCCGACTGCCTGCGAGACGCCGCGAAGACCGCGGCGATGGCGCGCGAACTCGACGCGCCGGTCGCGGGCGCGGTCGTCTCGCGGGCCGACCGGCCCCCGGCGGGCGTCGAGGAGTTACTCGACTGCCCGCTTCTGGGCGTCGTCCCGGAGGCCGGACTCGACTCGCGCGCAGACGTGGTGGACCGCGGCGTCGAACTCCTCGACAGCGACGAGATGCGGGCCGCACACGACGCTCTCGTGTCAGGACTCCAGCCCAAATACTTATGAAACAACGAGCAGTAATCGTGCAAATACGTGGCACGGCGTCTCTCGACCGGCATCGACGTGTTAGATAGAAAACTCGACGGCGGGCTTCCGACCGGGAGCGTGGTGGCACTGTCGGCACCGCCAGCGAGTCAGGCGGAGTTGTTGCTGTACGAGTTCACCGCGGCTCGCCAGACGCTCTATCTCTCGACGGACCGCGACGAGGCGGCCGTGACCGAGGCGCTGGAGCGCGCGCCGGGCCACACCGGCTCGCCGGACGTGCGGCGGGTCCCCGGCGACGCGCCGCTGGACCACTCCCAGCGACTCTTCCGGCGACTGCCCGAGGACTCGAATCTCATCGTGGACCCCATCGACCTGCTGGAAAAACAGGACGAGGGGCGGTATCGCAACTTCCTGAACGACCTGCAGAATCACCTGCACAACACCGACGGCGTGGCCGTCCTCCACTGTCTCGACGGCCGCGCGGTGCCCGACGCCCGCGACATCACCGAACACGTCGCCGACGTGGTGTTCCAACTTCACACCGAGTACTCGGGCGACACGGTCGAGACCCGCCTCGCGGTGCCGAAGTTCCGGGGCGGCCGCGCGCTCCCCGAGACCATCAAACTCGAACTCGCCGAGTCGGTCCGCATCGACACGAGTCGGGACATCGCGTGACGAGTGCAGGCGTCGATTTTCCGCCGAAGGAGCGCTATCAAACCGAACTAAGGGGGCGGCAGGCCGACCAAACCACCGTCGTCTGGGTGGACTGAAAGGGGCCGCCCGGTCGCGCCCGAAGGGCGTAGTCGTCTGAGTGACCCCTATCCGGAGCGAACGCAGTGAGCGGAGGATATGTCACTCAGCGACCGCGACCGGGCGGGGGCTTTCAAACTAGTCTCGTCTCCCGATTCGGTTGCCACTGTCGAATTCCCCGTCGTTCGTCAGATGCAGGACTCACGACACAGGGTCGTGTTAAGTTTGGCATGAATTGTGCCAGACGGCGAAGGCTTGCAACCACGATTCTGCTGTTTCTAGCTCGGCGTTGCGGAACGCGTTCGAAAACGAAGAAGTTCGTCGTTTTACCTCGCGGAAAACACGTTCGACGCGATTCCGATTTCCGTGGCGAACATACTGAAATCGGAGGCCTAACCGCGTCAGCGCGGCCTGAAGATGGTGCGCTCCATCGACCAAAAACGTGGCTTGCTCGACCTGCTGTTTCTCGTGGAGTTCTCTAAAGAACAGCAGAGTGAATTGTGTCGTAAGCGTCTGAAACAACCGAACATGAAGGAATTCGTTCGTCGCAGGATTGACCGCGGCGTACAGCCAGCACCGCTCACCATTGACCCGAATCACCGTCTCGTCCACCGCGATCTGATTCGGAATTGTGTCGCTGGTCGGCTGTAAATCGGCTTTCTGCACCCAATTGTGGATGGCAGTCCGACTCCGTTCGACACCCAACTTTTCAAGCTCTCGTTTGGTATTCGAAAGTGAAAGTCCCGCCAAATGGAGACGAATACCCACTTCAATCGCGGGCTTGGGTGTCCGCTCTCGCTCCACAAACTCCAAGTCAATCCACGAACTAGAACCACTGAGGCGGTCGTTTTGGGTCATAGAGCAACCGAAGAACGACCGCCTCGCTCTTAACTGAACACGGCCCGACACAGAGAGTGAGAACTTAAGGTCCCCCGACGACCCATCGAAGATAAGCCGCCATGCAGACCATAGACGAGGTTCACATCGCCCCGCTCGGTTACGAGTACGACCGCATCGTCGGCCCCGTGCGCGAACACAACGTCGATATCCTCTATCTCCTCGAACACGACGACCCCGGCAACGGTCCCGACTACCACGACGACCTGCGCGAGGAGTTAGAAGACCTCGGCGTCGAGATTCGCTCGCGGAGCGTGGACGTGTTCGACATCTACGACGTGTTGGGTATCGTGACGACGCTGACCGCCGACCACGCCCAAGACATCGTTCGGGTGAACGTCTCCAGCGGGTCGAAGCTCTCGGCGGTCGGCGCGGCCATCGCGTGCATGGCCACCGACGCGACGGCCTACTACGTCCACCCGTCGGACTACCCCGCCAGCGACCGCAAGGAGCGCCGGAGCTACGGCTACGCGGGCGACGAAGTGCTTCCCTCCTACCCCATCGAGTCGCCGACGACCGACCAAGTGGCGGTGATGGACTTCCTCGCGGACGCCAACACCGAGGCCTACACCGTCAAGAAGAAAGACATCATCGAGTACGCCGAGGAGCAAGGCCTCGCGTTCGTCGCCGACAACGACCCCGCCAACGACAAGGCGAAGTTCGCGCTGTTGAACGCGAACGTCGTGGACCCGCTGTTGGAGGACGGCTACGTCGAAATCGAAGACGTTGGCCGTCGCAAGCAGGTCGTGCTGACCGACACGGGGGCCGACGCCCTCCGCGCGTTCCGCCACAAGCTACGAGACCTCTGAGGCGCTAATTTCTCTCCGGCGTTCCGTCCGGCATCTCGCCGGGTGACTCGCGGTCGCTCGTCGCACCCGACGACGTTCGGTTTCGATAGGTTCGCTGTTATCTGTAGTACCGATAGTATAGATTGTATCCATACTACCGATAGAACAGAGAGTATAGATAGTATCCTGATAGAATTGAATACGACAGCCCGTGCAGGTAGAAGTGGAGGTCGCCTCCGACCTCCCCGGACCGCCCGGTTCCCCGGCTGGCCGTCGCCCTCCGACGCCAGTCACGCCGCCCTGCCCCCGCGGCGGTCCCGCCGCCAGCCCTCCATCGCGGTATCGCCCGCGGTCCCCGCTGGCGCAATCGGCCCTCCGCTCACCTCCGCTGGCACAATCGCCCCTCCGCCCACTCCGCTGACGCAGTCGCCCCTCCGCCCACTCCGCTGACGCAGTCGCCCCTCCGCCCACTCCGCTGACGCAGTCGCCCCTCCGCCCACTCCGCTGACGCAGTCAGCCCTCCGCCCACCTCCCGAGACCCTTCTCGCGTCGGTCGTCACGTGTCCCTCCTCGATTCGAGCCGACGGCGCTTCGGACGTGACCTCGCGCGCTCGTCGCGGCGTGGTCGTCGTTCGGTCGAGAGCCCCGCCGCTGTCCGTCGAAAAAAGAACGCAGGAATGGGTCGGGGTTACTCCTCGTCGGCGTCGACTTCTTCGAGTTCTTCGACGATCTCGTCTTCGTCCACGTCGGCGTCTTCGAGGGCTTCTTCGAGGTCAGCGCCGCCCATGCCGCCGCCCATCATGCCGCCCATCGGGCCCATGCCGCCGCCCTCGATGGTCTCTTGGATGATGACGCGGTCCAGTCCGAGCTGGTCCATGACGTTCTGGGCGATCTGCTGTTTCTGGAACATCCACTGCTGGTTCATCGCCAGCTGGGGCGTACTCTCGATGTACAGCGTCTCCTTCTCGACCGTCTCGGTCTCGGGTTCGGCGTCCTCGTCGTCCGGCTCGACGACCGTCTCCTCTTCGACCTCGTCGGTCTCGATCCACATGTCGAGGTCGGCGTCGATGTACATCGAGATGAGGCCCTGAGCCTGCTCGACGCGGTCCTCGACCTCGCCGACGATTTCGTAGTCGTACTCGATGTCCTCGCCCGCGAGCGGGTGGTTGAAGTCCACGCGAGCGCGGCCGCCGATGATGGTCTCGACGTGACCGTGTTCGCCGTCCACGTTGACGTGCGCGCCGGGGTAGCGCTCGTCTTCCGGAATCTTGTCGGCGCTGACGGTCTTGATTTCGTCCGGGTCACCCTCGCCGAAGGCTTCCGCGGCGGGGATGGTCGTACTCCCGGAGTGCCCGATGTCCTTGCCCACGAGGTCCTCCTCGACGCTCTCGAAGATGTGACCCTCGCCGAGGACAATGGTGCGCGGCTCGAAGTCGCGCTCCTCGTCGTCCAGACCCTCTTCTTCGGCGACCTCGGGGTCGGTCGTGTCCACGATGTCGCCGTCGTCTACGGTGCGCGCGGTGTAGTCGAGGCGGATGAAGTCTCCTCGCTGAAGTCCCTCATTGGCCTCGTCTTCGACTTCCGTCTGTTCCTCGTCGTCGGCCACGTCGGCCTCTTGTTCTTCACTCATACCCGAAACGTCGCTCGTTCGCCTCTTAAGAATCACGTTTCGGAGCGCGCGCGGTCAGTGGCGACTTCGAAGTTCTCGACTGCCCGAGGAGAGGGCTGGCGGCCCTATCGAAACGATTTAAAGTCGCGGTCGGGTACAGGGAGGTATGAGCCAATCGAAACAGAAGCAGGCGCGACGATGCGTCTCCTGCGGGATCAACATCTCCGGGAGCAACGCGGCGTCGTTCAAGTGCCCCGACTGCGGGCAGCAGATTTACCGCTGTGCCAAGTGTCGCAAGCAGAGCAACCTCTACGAGTGCCCCGACTGCGGGTTCATGGGACCGTAACGATGGGAAAGGTAGCCGCGAAAATCAAGGTCATGCCGCAGAGCCCCGAAATCGACCTCGACGAGCTTCAGGACCGACTCTCCGAGTCGCTCCCCGAAGGCGCGAAGATCAACGGCTTCGAGCGCGACGAAGTCGCGTTCGGACTCGTCGCGCTCCTGCCGACCGTCATCGTCCCCGACGACACGGGCGGGACGGAAGCGGTCGAGGAGGGCTTCTCGAACGTCGAGGGCGTCGAGAGCGTCGAAGTCGAGAACGTCGGCCGGATTTAACGCGGGTTTTCGGTTCGGTGCGGTTTTCTGACGTGAGTCGAGTCGGATAGCTTCGAGTCTGATCAGTTCGTCGCTGTCGTCCTCGATTCGTCGCTGTCGTCCCCGATTCGTCGCTGTCGTCCTCGACTCGTTGCTGTCGTCTGTGAATTAGTTCCGGTATTTAGATTCTGTTCGACAGCAAGAAGCTGACTTCAGGCTTGAACACAGGAGTCTACCGCACCGCGGCCGCACAACGACAGCACCCCGACCGCACAGCGACTGCGGCCCTCACGCCTCCCCAACCGCCTCCGTCACTTCCTCACTCCGTTCGGTCGTTCCGTCGGCCCTCGCGCGGTTGGCACGGCGCTCACGAGCGCCGCGCCAGCGCGCGCCAGCGTGGAAAATCCGGATTCTCGAAATCCCCGCCTCAGACGCCAGCGCCCGAGGAGGCCTCCGGCAGGTCGAACTTCTCGGCGTCGATGCCGAGTTCGTCCAGCGCCTGTTCGAGGTGGCGCTCCTCGGCGAAGTCGGCACCGTCCTCCTCGCGGATGCGCTGGGCGGTGGCGAGGACCTCGCCCCGGCGGTCGTCCGGAATCGCCCACTTGTCGGTCGAGAGTTCGATGACCAGTCCGTTGTGGTCTTGGGTGTACAGCGAGTGGAAGATGCCGCGATCGAACTCGTTGTAGCCTCGTCCGGCGTCTTCGAGCGCGTCGCGGACCTCCTCGAACCGCTCGGGGTCGATGGAAAACGAGAGGTGATGCACACCGCCGACCGGGGTGCGCTGTGGCCGGGGGTCCGAGTCGCGGTCGTCGTTCACGAAGAACGTGACGATGCGCCCGTCGCCCGAGTCGAAGAAGAGGTGCGTCTGAGAGGGGTCGTCCAGATTGGGTTGGCGAAGCACGAGGGGCATTCCGAGGAGGTCCCGGTAGAACTCGATGGTCTCCTCGGCGTTGCTCCCGATGAGCGTGATATGGTCGGTTCCGGTGGTGTGCATCGGACTGTCCGGCAGGTCGGCCGTGACCTCGAAATCGTCTGCTGGTCGGCGGTCGTTTGCCATATCTTCGAGTAGGCGGTCGGCGCGTATAGCTTTCAGGTGACACCGGTGTCACCGCGAGGCGGCGCGGTCGCTACTCGTCGCCCTCGGTCGGCCACTGGCGGGCGTGGGACTCGACCACGCTGAGGAGGAGTCGCCGTCGCTCGTCCACGTCGCGGTCGGCGAGCGCGTCGGCGAAGTCGCCGTCGCCGACGGTCGAGACACCGGCCTCGCGGACGAGCGCGAGGTCCGGCGCGGGCGGATTGCGGTCGCTCGGTCGATGCACCGCGAAGAGCGTGTCGAGGTAGCTCCGGATTCCCGAGCGTGCGTCTTTCACCAAGGCCTCGCTAGGGCGGACTCCCTCGGGGAGACCGAACCGAAGGAGCGTCAGCGCCTCGTCGAGGACCGCGATGGCGACGACCGGGTCCTCGGTTGCTCGTTGGCTGTGGAAGTAGTGCAGAACCGGGTAGGCCTTGTGATTCGCGGTGAGCGTGTCGATTTGCGACGAGAACGTGTTCAGTTGGAGGTCGAGGCTCTCGAACTCCTCGCCGTTCCAGTAGGTCGTCACGAACGTACTCGCGTCGGTACCGACGCCGGTCACGCCGCTGGCGAACGCGTGCTTCTGGGCCACCGCGTCGAGGACCGAGAGGACGTAGGTGACCGTCAGCGTGACGAAGAGCATCCCGCTCGCAGTCGAGAGGACGGTCGCGACCTGCCAGACGCCCTCTTTCGGCGCGAACCCGCCGTTCCCCAGCGTGAACAGGGTGTATCCCGCGAAGTAGCTCAGGTCGGCCCACGAGACCGGGCCGCCGTCTATCGTGTCGAAGACGGCCTCCTCGCCGCTGGCGAATATCAGCGTCCACCCCGCCCAGAGGGAGACGAGCCAGACCGCGAGACCGAAGACGAGAATTATCGGACCGGCGAGACTGAGCATCCGCGACCGGCCGCCGCTCACCGTCGAGAGGGTCCGCCACGTCCACTCCATCAACCGAGTCGTGAGCGGGCCAGCGCCGCCCTCGACCCATATCGTCGTCCAGAGGAGGTCTCCGACCGCGACCAGAAGGACGAGACTCCCGAGACCGAAGTACGCGAAGTTCATCTCCGACGCTCCGTGACGAGTGGCCCTGACACTACGCCCAATCAAAACACTCGGCTACTCGAAGATTACGGCCAGCGGAAACGAGCGCCGAGCGCCGAGCGTGGCGGCCGAGCGGCCGCGTCACTCTCAGTTCAGCGACTGCTCGAACGCCTGCTCCAAGTCCGCCTTCAGGTCATCGACGTTCTCGATGCCGACGCTCGCCCGGATGAGGCCGTCGCGGAGTCCGGCCGCGACGCGCTCCTCTTTCGGAATCGCGGCGTGGGTCATCGTTGCGGGCTGTTCGATGAGGCTCTCGACGCCGCCCAGACTCTCCGCGAGCGTGAAGACCTCGGTGTTCGACACCACGTCGGCGGTCTCGTCGAGGCTCGCGTCCATCTCGAAGCTGACCATCCCGCCGAAGTCGTCCATCTGCTCGCTGGCGAGGTCGTGGTCCGGGTGCGATTCCAGTCCGGGGTAGTAGACGCGACTCACGTCCTCGTGGTCTTCGAGCCACTGGGCCAGTTCGCTGGCGTTCTCGCAGTGGCGGTCCATCCGGACCGGGAGCGTCTTCGTCCCGCGCAACACGAGGAAACACTCGTGGGGACCGGGCGTCGCACCGACGCTGTTCTGGTAGAAGCCGAACTGCTCGTCTAGCTCCTCGTCGTCGGTGACCAAGGCCCCACCCACCACGTCGGAGTGGCCGCCCATGTACTTCGTCAGCGAGTGGGTCACGAGGTCCGCGCCGAGTTCGAGCGGGCGCTGGAGGTACGGCGTGGCGAAGGTGTTGTCCACGGCACAGAGCGCGTCGTGGTCGTGGGCGATGTCGGCGGTGCCCGCGATGTCCACGACGTTGAGGAGGGGATTCGTGGGGGTCTCGACCCACACGAGTTCGGTCTCCTCGCGCATCGCGGCCTCGGTCTCGTCCAAATCCGTCATGTCCACGAAGTCGAACTGGAGGTCGTACTGCTCGTAGACCTGCGTGAAGATGCGGTGGGTGCCGCCGTACACGTCCTCGCTGGCGACCACGTGGTCGCCCGACTCCAGCAGATTGAGGACCGTGTTTATCGCGCCCATCCCGCTGGAGAACGCGCGGCCGTACTCGCCGCCTTCGAGGCTGGCGACGTTGGCTTCGAGGTCCGTTCTGGTGGGGTTGCCCGTCCGGGAGTACTCGTAGCCGCGGTGTTCGCCCGGCGCGTCCTGCTCGTAGGTGGAGTTGGCGTGAATCGGGGTCATGAGCGCCCCGGTCTCCTCGTCGGGTTCCTGTCCGGCGTGAATCGAGCGCGTCTCGAACCTGAACTCGTCGTCGGTCATACCACAAGCGAGGAGCGGACGCCAAGTTACTCTTGTCCTTCCGGCACGCTCCCCGAACGATAGGGAGAGGAACGGGGCCGAGCAACGCGGAACGTGCCTTTTATAACGGAGACAGAACAAGAGGTGGGTACGACTATGCCGAGTTCGAACGGACCCTACCACAGCACTCGTAACAAACTCTCGAACAATCCCCGAGAGCGCGGTACGTCCCCGCCTCAGCGCGCCGTCCAGCAGTACGAGGAGGGCCAGAAGGTCCACCTCAAAATCGACCCGAGCGTCGAGAAGGGTCGCTTCCACCCGCGCTTCGACGGTCTCACCGGCGAAATCGAAGGCAAGCAGGGCGAAGCCTACAAGGTCGGCGTCACCGACGGCGGCAAGGACAAGACGCTCATCGTCACCCCCGCGCACCTGAAAGCGCAGGAGTAGCATGAGTATATTCAAGGAAAAGGTCGAGGAGGAGTACCTCACCACCGCGGAAGCCAAGGAACTCCTCGGGGACGTAGAGCAGGAGCGGGCCTTGGACGAGGACCGCGAGATGCGCTACGAACTGGCGCGTGCCATCGAACACGTCAACCGGTTCGCCACGCTCGACGCCGAGGAGTCCCGCGAACTCGTCGAGGAACTCCTCGAACTCGACAAGGTGGACGAGCCGACCGCCTACAAGATCACCGACGTTCTTCCGCAGGACCGCGACGAACTCCGCGCGGTGTACGCCCAAGAGCGCTACACGCTCTCGGGTGACGAACTCGACGACATCCTCGACGTGGTCGCGAAGTACGTCTGACCACCAACTCTTTAAGTAGCTCGTCGCCGTATTCTATGACAATGAGTGAACAGAACGACGACGACGAGCAGGTGCCAGCGGTCGTCTTGGACTACCTCCCGCACGGCCGCGCCGACGACGACAGGCCGCAGTATCAAAAGCCCGCGTTGGCCTACGCGCTCGGTGTCGAGGAGTTCCGTTTGTTCGAGGTGACACTCGAAGAGGACGTGAGCCTCACCATCACCGACCGGTTCGACGCCGACTCGGCCGACGACCTCGTGGCGAACGTCACGGAAATCGAGTACGGGGACCTCTCGGGGGCCGCCCAGTCGGAACTCGAACACGCCATCCGCGACGTGGTCGAGACGGACCAGCGGCGCTTCGTGGACTTCTACAACGACGCCCAACCCATCACGCTCCGACTCCACCAGTTGAACCTCCTGCCCGGCATCGGGAAGAAGCTCCGGAACAACATCTTGGAGGAGCGAAAGCGAAAGCCCTTCCAGAGCTTCGAGGACCTCGGAGAGCGAGTGTCCGGTCTCCACAACCCGAAAGAGGTGCTGGTCGAGCGCATCTTGGAGGAGATTCGCGAGGACGACCTGAAGTACCGGACGTTCGTGCGCGTCGAGGAACAGCAACAGTAAGCGGGGTCGGCGAACCGACTCTTTCTGTCCGCCTCGGTCTCGGATTCGGCAACGTCGTTTGGCGAATCGCCTCGATTCGTGTCCCCTATCGAAGCGCCGGGACTCGGGGTGAGAAGCGAGCGACTTCCGACGCCGAGGAGTCACGCGACTGCACAGCACCGCGACTGCACAGCACCACGATTACACGGCAACCGCGAGCCTCACGCCTCCTCAACCTCGTCGGCCGCGTCACGGCCGACTCCACCGGAGGACAAACCGCGTCCTCCGAGCCTGCACTCGCGTCCGCTCGCGGTTTCACCGGTCGCCAATCGCGGCGCGGATGTGTACGACCTCACACCGGGATGTCACGCCCGCACGCGCCGGTTCGGCAATCCAGTCGAGCGAGAGCCCGCGGAGAATCGAATCGCGCGAACCTTCAAGTACGAAGCCGCGACGAACTCGGTCCGTGACCTGAATCCGGCCGGAGCGCGAGAGCGGTTGCGCGGCGCGCGGCGCTCCGGAGCCAACGAGGAGCCACGACCGAACGCGGGCCGCCTTTTAGCCCTTCGGCGAGCGCCAGCAGTAGAAACCGAGGAGTCGCCGGTCAGTCGTCGGCGGTCACGGCCGACCGCTCGACCTCGATTTCGCCGTCGTCTAGCTCCTGCTCGACCTCTCGGGCGGCCTGCACGAGGTTGGCCATCTTCTCGTAGGCCACCGTACGGGGCAGGAGCTTCACGCCGCAGTCCGGGCTGACTGTCAACTGCTCGGGTGGCACGACTTCCAGCCCCTTCTTGATGTTCTCCTTGACTTCGGGCACCGTCTCCACGTCGGCGTCGTGGGCGTCCACCACGCCGAGCGCGAGGTCCGCGGTGAACTCGGGGTCTTTGAACACGTCCAACTGGTCGTAGTCGCCGTTGGCGAGTTCGAGGTCGAACTCGTCCACCGGGAACTCCAGAATCTCGGGATAGATGCGCGAGTAGTCGCCGTAGCAGACGTGCAGGCCGATGCGCACGTCCTCGGGGATTCCGTCCGCAATCCGCTCCAGACAGTCGCCGACGATGGCGTGGTCGTCGGGCGTCGTCGCCAGCGCGGGTTCGTCTATCTGGACGTAGCGAGCGCCAGCTTCGACCAACTTCTCTATCTCCTCGTTCACGAGGTCCGCGAGGTCGTGGGCCAGCGCCTCGGTGTCCTCGTAGGCCTCGTTGAAGCTCCAGTTCGCCAGCGTGTACGGGCCGGTGATGGGCACCTTGACGGGCTTGTCCGTGACGCTCGCGGTGAACTCGTACTCGTCGACCAGCCACGACTCGTCGTACTCGACTTCGGAGACGACCGAGGGCTTGTCGAAGGTGTTGTGCCCCCACACCTTCACCGGCCCGTTGAACTCGTAGCCCTCGATGCGGTGGGCGAAGAACTCGACCATCTCGTTGCGCCGCATCTCGCCGTCCACCAGCACGTCGAGTCCGGCGCGCTCGTGTTCGTCCGTGATGAGTCGCGCGGCGTCGTCCTTGGCTTCGTTCCACGCCGCGTCGTCGAAGTCCGCTTCGTCGTCTTCGTGGAGGTCGCGGGCGCGGTCCAGCCACTTGGGCTTGGGGTAGCTACCCACGACGGTCGTCAGCAGGAAGTGTTCGTTCGGGTGATTCTCGGGTCGGAACTGCTCTCTGTTCTGGCTCATGCTTTCACCTCCGCGAGGTCGGTCGCTTCGCCCAGCGCGGCGAGCTTCTCCTCGAACGTCGAGTACGGCAGGTAGAACGACTCGGTGTTCGGCGTCAGGTACACCGTCTCGAAGTCGGCCGCGGGGGTGTTCTCGACCAACCAGTCGGCGCGCTCGGAGATGGCTCCCGCGTCCTCGACCAGCGTGTTCTGGCCGTCCACGACGCCCGCCGCGATGGAGTCTTTCGTGCCGTACTCGTTGATGTTGTAGAGGTTCTCCTCGGAGTTCGACACGAAGTCGTAACCGAGCGCGTCGAAATCGGCATCGAGGAGATGCGCGTGAACCTTCTCGTCCAGCGCGCCCCAGTAGGTGTGGACGACCACGTCGGTGTTCGCACCTGCCGCGCTCGCGACGGTATCGACCGCTTCGCTCGCGCGCTCGTCTTCGTCCGCCTCCTCACCGGGCGGGTTCTCCACCAGCGACGGTTCGAGGAGGAACAGCGTCTCGACCTCGGGGAACGCCTCGATTTCTCCGGCGAGGAGTTCGGCCACCGCGTCCAAGAAGTCGGCGTCGTCGCCGTAGTACTCGTCGGTGGCGAGGTCCGCGAGTGAGTACGGACCGGGGACGACCGCCTGTAGCGAGTCGTCGTCCGCGAACTCGCTGGCGGCCTCCAGTTCGCCAGCCACGTCGCCGTCGAACGTCAGGTCGCCGGTCACGACCGGCTCCCTGTAGAAGTTGTTGTTGTCGTAGTAGCGGACGATGCCGCGGGTCTCCACCGCGTCGTGGACTGCCAGCGGGTGCGCGAGCATGTCGTCCCACCGGAGTTGGCCCTCGACCACGCGGTCGAGTCCGGCGGACTGCTGGCGACCGACGACCTCCTCGCGCGCCTCGTCGTAGACGGAGACTATCTCCTCGTCCTCGTCGCCGTCTACGAGGTCGTGTTTCTGGTGGCCCTTCAGATCGGCCAAGTCGTCCTTGGCCCAGTCCGGAAGGGGATACACTCCCGGCGTCGTCGCGACGTATTCGGTCATTGTGACTCCCACTACGAAATGCCGATGCTTAATATTTTCTGCTTCGGAAATTACTGTTGGTCATAGTCAGGTGGTGACACCCCGCACGGAACGAGGAGAAAGTATTTCGGTCGGCTCGCGGACGTGTAGGATATGGAGAAGTTCACGACCGCGGTCGCGGCCGCCTTCGTCGTCGGAACCGCCGTCGGGGCGGTCGCGTGGGCCGGGTTCGGCGCGCCCCTCGGGCAGGCCGACGCCGGGTCGACTCCCGGTCCCGACCCTGAATCGCCGCCGGTCTCGGTGAGCAAGTCCGGCGGCAGTTGTCTCGACACCCGCGCGCACGCCGGGTGGGTCCACGAGGTCGCGGTCGGCCACTCGTTCGCGGTGACGCTGAACGCCACCGTCGTCCACGAGCGCGGCCGGACGGTAGACGCGACGGTGACGCGGGTGACGCCGGGCGCGTACCGAATCGACCTCCGGACCGTCCCCGAGGAGACCCGCTCCGACGAGCCAGAGGACAAGTCACCCCCGGAGGACTGTCGCGCGGCGACCGACCTCCGGGTGAGCGCGAGTCTCCCGACCGACTACCGGAGCTTCGAGGTCACGATAGACGGCCGAACGCTCCGGACCGTCGAGAACGAGGACACCACGGCGGACCTCTACCAGTTGCCGAATCCGATAAACGCGACCGCCTCCGGGACGGCACGTGCGACCGCGACGACTGCGACCGCGACCGCAGATTAACGCACTAACTTCAGCACGGTCAGCGTCTCGAAGGGGAACGACTCGTCGCGGAGCGCGACCGCCGAGAAGCCCTCTTTCTCGGCCAGTGCGACCACTTCGTCTACACCGGTGAGACTGCTGACCAGCAGGTAGACCGCCCCGTCGGGCGCGAGCGCGCGGCCGACCGATTCGAGGAACGGTTCGATGACCTTCCGGCCGTCCTCGCCGCCCGAGAGCGCGACCTCCATCCAGTCGTCGCGCTCGGCGTCGGGGTCGGTCGGCAGGTAGGGCGGGTTGAACAGCACGGCGTCGAACGCGTCGTCCCGGAACGGTTCGAGCAGGTCTGCCCGGACCGCCTCGACGCCGCGCTCGCGGGCCTGTCGGCAGGCGTGGGGGTTCAGGTCCGAGCCGAGAACCCGCAGGTCGGTCTCGTCGCCGACTTTCTCGGCGACGTACCCCGAGCCGGTGCCGACCTCCAGCGCGAGCGGGGCGTCGGAGCGGTCGTCGCTCGGGAGCGATTGGAGGTCGGCGACCGCGGCGTCGGCCAGCAGGTGCGAATCCTCCGCTGGCTGGTAGACCTCGGTCTCGGCGTCCCGGCGGTCGGCGAGGTCGGTCATTCGTCTCCCTCCCCGTCTACCGGCGTCGCGTCCTCGGTGACACCGCCATCGGCGGTCGCCTCCGGCAGGTCGGTCTCGCCAGCGACGCGGAAGCCGCCCGACTCCTGTCGGCCGGTGAGTTCGCGCTGGGGGAACGGAATCTTGACGCCCTCGCGGTCGAACGTCTCCTTGACCGACCGGATGACCGCGGTGCGGGCGCGCCACTGTCTGCGGGCGCTGGGCTTGTCTATCCAGCACCGCAGGACTAACGTCACCGCCGAGTCGCCGAACTCCTTGAGGACGACCTTCGGCGTCGGCACGGTCAGCACCTCGTCCAAGTCCTTCATGGTCTCCTCGGCGAGGTCGGCCGCGCGCTCCACGTCGGCCTCGTAATCGACCCCGACTTCGACCTCGATGCGGAGGCGTCCCTTCCGGCTCTTGTTGACTATCTTCTCGCCGCTCACGATGTCGTTGGGAATCATCACGTACTCGCCCGCGAACGTCTGGATGCGCGTGTTGACGATGGAGATGTCGGTCACGATGCCCTCCTCGTCGTCTATCTCCACCCAGTCGCCGATTTCGAAGGGCCGGGAGAACATCAGCACGAACCCGGCCAGCAGGGCACCGAGCGTCTGGCGGGCGGCCATACCGACCACGATACCGAGGAATCCGGCACCGACCAGCAGGCCGCTGAGGTCCACGTTCCAGAGGCCGAGGACGATGGCTCCCGCGGAGACGTACACCGTGAGTTGCGAGACCCGGTAGACGATTTCGCTCTGGTGCTGGCTGATGGTGTCGTGGCCGTCGGCGAACCGGTCGATGGCCTTCTTGACGAAGCCGGTAACGACGTACGCCGCCGCCAACACCGCCAGCGCGAGGAACACCGTGAATCCCTTCCCGGCGGTAGCGTTGATCCGGTCGAGTGCTTGGGCGGCGTTGGTCCCTTGCCCCCAGAGGACGACGAGGCTGACCGTCGCCACGAGGAGGCCGCCAGCGAGCGAGGCGAGCAACACTACGTCGCCGACGTGGCTCGGGAACCGCCGCCTGAGCTTCGGTCGGGCGTACCGGGCGGCCCAGAGCGCCGCGGCGAGACCGGTGAGGATGACGGCGGTCGCCGCGACCGTCTCGGCCCGGCCGAAGTTCGCCAACTGGTCGATGGTCGAGAGGAGGTCGTCGAGGGGACCCCTCACCCGTTCTCACCTCCGTCGAGACCGTACTCGGCGGCGACCGTCGCCAGCGCGGCGAACGTCTCGGGGGGAATCTTGCCCGCGCGCTTGCTGAGTACGTCGGGGTCCAACTCCGTCTTTCCCTCCGAGATGGCCGCGACCGGCGCGTCGGCGTCGTCCAGTCCCGAGATGTGGCCGGTGTTGCGAATCGCGTTCCGGAGCGTCTTGCGCCGTTGGGTGAAGACGGCCTTCACGAACCGGAGGAAGAACTCCTCGTCCTCGACTTCGTAGTTCGGCGCGCGAGGAGTCGTCCGGACGACGGCACTCTCGACCTCCGGCGGCGGCGAGAACGCCTCCTTGGGTACGGGTTCGACCACTTCCACGTCGGCGTAGTGCTGGGCGCTCACCGAGAGGCGACCGTAGTCGTCGGTGCCCACGTCGGCGGCCATGCGCTCGGCGAACTCCTTCTGGAACATCAACAGCGTCGGCTTCCCGCGCGGGAGGAGTCGGAAGGTAATCTCGCTGGAGACGCCGTAGGGGAGATTCGAGATGCAGGCCGAGAAGTCGGGGAGGTCCACGTCGAGCGCGTCGCCGGTCACGACCGTCAGGCGTCCGGCCGCGATTGCGTCGGCGAACTCCTCGCGCAGGAAGGCCGCGAGGTCCCGGTCGCGCTCTATCACGGTCACTTCGTCGGCGACCGCGAGGAGACGGTCGGTCAGCGCGCCGGTCCCCGGCCCGATTTCGAGGACGTGCGAGAGGTCGAACTCCGCTTCGAGCGCGTACTCCGGCAGTCGGTCGAGAACCCGGTCGTCCACGAGGAAGTGCTGGTCCCGGTCGGGGTTGCCCTGGACGCCCGCCCGTCTGAGGAGGGCGTCGGGGTCGCGGAGGTCGCCCTCCGCGTCGCGTGCGTCGGTCATGTTATCACCGGGTAGCAACCGGAAGTGGGTAAAGCCACCGAGTCGCTGAGACGAACGGCGGACCGCTCGGCGACCCGACGGTGCGGTCCCATCGTCGGCCAGCGAAATCGGCTCCCGGCCGGGAATCGCGGTCTCAGACCGCTCCTCGAAGGAGCGACCCGAGCGTGGAGAGACCGACCGGAATCCCGACGCTCAGATAGAGCAGGCGGCCCATCTCGGCGTACCGGACCAGTCCGCCGTTCGCGGCGACGAGTCCGGCGAAGACGGCCCACGCCAGCAGGCCGAAGCCGACTCCGGCCGCGAGGGCGCGCTTGAGGTCCTTCGAGGAGAGACCGACCAGCGCGCCCCCCAGCAGGAAGCCGTACCAGTGGAGCCACGCCGCCGCGAGACCGACCGCCGCGCCGCCGACGAGCGCGGCCCACCGCGCTCGCCGGTCGCCCCGAATCTCCGCGAGCGCGCTCCCGAACGGACCGGCGTCGCGGGAGCCAGCGCCGCGGTCTCCGAGGAGACCGCTCATCGGTCGCCCTCCGAGTCGGCGGCCTCGAACTCGATGGCCGTCTCGCCGCGGATTTCGCGGCTCATCGACTTGTACTTCCCGTCGGCCCAGAGCCGGAGTTGGTCGTCGTAGTGGTCCGAGAAGTACTCCCCGGAGTTGCCGCCCGGCAGGACGCAGACCGACTGCTCGCGCTCGGCCATCGGGCAGACCTGCCGCCAACTGCTCCCGACCGCCGACTCCTTGCGGTAGTTGTTCAGCGTGTAGGCCGACCCGTCGGTCGGGTACGCGGGGTAGTTCAAGAACGACTGGTCGAACGGGTGGGTGATGGCCGCGGTGGTGTTGTAGTCGCCGTAGGTCGCGCCCTCCTCGATGTCGTCCAGCGCGGCCCGGAGCGCCCGGACCATCACCGCCTCGCGGCCCTCGTCGCCGAACCACCGGCTGTCTTCGGGCAGGGTCGCCAGCACCCAGTCGTTCGGGTAGTCCTCGGCGTCGAGGTCGTTGGCCTCGAACTCGTCGCCGAAGGTCTCGTCGCGGAACCGCTCGAACCACTTCAGGAAGACGAGCGCGGCGCGCGAGTCCCGTACCATCCGGGCGTCCCAGTCCCGGAGCGCGGCGGCGGCGTCGCCGAGTCCGTCCTCGCCCTCCGCGGCCGCGACGAGTTCGTCCACGACCTGCTCGGCGCGGGCCGACTTCGCGTCGCGTTGCATCCGGCGCATGAACTGGGGGTCCATCGGCTCGTCGGCGTCGGCGCGCTCGTCCAACAGCTCGTAGAGTCGCTGCCCCCGGTAGGGCGTCGCGTACTGCTCGCCGACGTAGTGGTCAGGGTCGTCTTCGACGCGCTGGTTCGCCGTGCCGAGGTAGTCCGGATTCAGGACGTGGGGCTTCTCGTCGAAGGGGACGAACCCCTCCCACGACGAGACGCCGAACGGCTCGAAGCCCTCCCACTCGGCCTCGCCCGCCGACCCGTCGAACACCCGCGTTCCCCAAACCTCGTCGTTACCTACCGTGCGAATCGGAATCTTCCCCGTGACGTAGAATAGGGTGTTCCCGTCCCGGTCGGCGTAGACGACGTTCTGGGTCGGCAGGTCCATCTTCTCGGTCGCCGCGAGGAAGTCGTCCATCCCGTCGGTCTCGCTGTACTCGTGAATCGCCGCCGAGGTCCGGGTCGCGGTGTGGCCGGTCCACGAGACGCCGACCCGCTGGCCCTCGCGTTCCAGTAGCGGCCCGTGGACCGTCTTGCGGACCGTGACGGTCCGGTCCTCGGCGTCGCTGACTTCGATGGTCCGCTCGTCGGTCTCGAACTCGCGCCACTCGCCCTCGTAGCGGTACCGGTCGCCCGACTCGTCGGTCTCGTAGCTGTAGAAGTCGATAACGTCGGCTCCCGAGTTGGTGAATCCCCACGCGCCCGCGTCGTTCTCGCCGATGACGACGAACGGGACGCCGGGGAACGTCACTCCTCGGACGCTCACGTCGTCGGACCGGAGGTTCATCTCGTACCAAACCGGCGGAGCCATCAGCGAGAGGTGCGGGTCGTTGGCGACGATGGGTTTCCCGCTCGCGGTCCGGTCGCCCGAGACCACCCAACTGTTCGACCCGACGCCCGGCGGTGACTCGAAGTCGGCGAGCCAATCGAGGAGTTCCCCTCCCTCGAAGTCGCCCGACGGCGAGACGGCCCGACGATTCCCCCGACTCTGTGCGCCCGAGGCCTCGCCGTCGCCCTCGCGGATAATCGGCACGTCGTGGTCCAACCGGAAGGGGTAGAGTTCATCGACGGTCTCCTCGCCGAGTTTCCGGGCGAGTCGTTCGCGCCGGAGTGTCCAGAAACTCCCGGTCAGTCCCCACGAAATCTGCTGTTCCATCAGCATCGTGTCGGCGGGCGTCCACGGGTCCGGTTCGTACTCCAGCAGGCCGAATTCGAGGGGCAGGGCTTCCCGTTCCCGGCAGGCGTTGACGCCCTCGCAGAACGCCTCGACCGCCTCGCCGGTCGGCGTCCCGTCGAGGAGTTCGAGGTTCGCTTCCGCGCCGCCGACGAAGTCCATCTTCACGTGGAACTCGTCGGAGTCGAGCGCGCGCTCGCCGACCACTTCCGAGAGTTGCCCGCGCATGACCCGGCGCTGGAGGTCCATCTGAAAGAGCCGGTCGGCGGCCTGCGCGTAGCCGACCGCGAAGTAGAGCGCCCGTTCGCCCGACGGGCCGCCCTCCTCGCGGCTTTCGCCGCCTTCTCGCGGTCGCTGGCCGCTCGAATGGTTCGCAGAGCCTCGCTCTGCGCTACTCGCACGGTCCGAGACGTGGTGCGCCTCGCCGGTCTCGACGTGCGCGGTCCCATGGTCGTCGTAGCGCACCGTCGCCGGGCCGTAGGGACTCTCGACGCGCCGGTTCGTCCGGTCGGTCGCGTCCCGCCACGCCGACCCGGAGTAGGGCGCGAACCGGTCGAGATACCCCCTGACCGGCGAGAGCGACCCGCCGACCGCGCCGCCGCCGACGATGGCGGCGACGAGCGCGCGTCGCGTGGTATCTATGTCCATACCGAGGTGTGGCGGTTCTCACATAAAATCGCTGTTCCACGCCGCGTGCGTTGTTCGGCGTTTCTCCTCGGCCAGCGTATAAGTGTGGGGTGGGGAACGCATACGAGCAACTTAGACGGTCTAAAATGCCCGAGAGATGAATTTAACCGCGTTCTATCGACAGAGTAAAATAGGACGTTTGATTACGATATCGGTGACAATGCCCGCCATGAGTACACTCGACTGGTTCGGTCTCGTCGGACCGTACGTCGTCTTCTTCGTCATGCTGATAGCCTACTACGTCTGGGAAGGCAAGCGCGAACAGCGTCTTCGGGAACGCTACGACGAGAGCAGAGACGCCTCGCAAACGGGCTGGGACCGCACCGAGGAGGCCGACCATGCAGAGTAGCGGGGGCGGACTCGCGGGCGACGCGGGCGTCTGGGTGCTGGGCACCTTCGCACTCTATCTGGTCGTCCTGTTGGGCATCGGCCTCTACTCCTCGCGGTTCATGGACTCGGTGGGCGACTACGTCATCGGCGGGCGCGAAATCGGTCCCGTCGTGACCGGCTTCTCCGAGCGGGCCTCCGAGATGAGCGGCTGGCTCACCCTCGGCGTGCCCTCTGACGCCTACAGCACCGGTATCATGGCGTTCCTCAACGGACTCGGGATGATTCCGGCCGACCTGTTCGCGTGGGCTGGCATCGCCAAGCGACTCCGCAAGTACACCGAACTCGTCCGGTCGGTGACGCTCCCGACGTTCTTCGCCACCCGACTCGGCGACGACACCGGCGCGGTCAAGGGCGTCTCGGCGGTCGTCCTCATGCTGTTCGAGGGCGGCTACGTCGGTGCCCAAATCGTCGCGGCCGGGACCTTGCTTCAGATTCTGACCGGCATCGAGCCGTGGGTCGGCATCTTGGTCGGCGGCGTCATCGTCATCGGCTACACTTTCCTCGGGGGCTACTTCGCCGTCGCGTGGTCCGACTACTTCCAAGGAGCCATCATCCTCGGGGCGTTCATCCTCCTGCCCGTCATCGCGTTCACCAACATGGGCCTGCCCTTCGACGAGGTGGCGGCCACCGCTGGCCAGTCGATGACCAGCATCACGGCCGGAACCGCTGGCTGGGCCGCCGTCTTCGGCATCATCAGTTACGCCGCCATCGGTCTCGGGGTGCCGGGCAACCCCCACATCATGGTCCGGTTCATGGGCATCGACCGCGTGAAGAACATCCGGACCGCCGCGCTGGTCGCCCAGCTGTTCATGTTCGTCGCGTACGTCGGCGCGGCGCTGGTCGGTCTCTACGCCGTCGCCACGTTCGGCGAGGGTGCCATCACGAACGGCGACGAGGTGATGCCGATGCTGACCCTCGACCTCCTGCCCGGCGCAATCGCCGGTATCGTCCTCGCGGCCGCGCTCGCCGCGATGATGTCCAGCGCCGACTCCCAACTGCTGGTCGCCACCAGCGCGGTCGTGGAGGACGTGTATCACGGCTTCTTCAATCAGGACGCCACCGAGGAGGAACTCGTGGCCTACTCGCGGTACGTCACCTTCGGCCTCGGCGCGGCGAGCGTCGCGTTCGCCTACCTCGCCAAGAGTACGCCCATCTACACGCTCGTCCTCGACTACGCGTGGGGCGGCCTCGGGGCCGCCATCGGCCCGACGGTCATCGCCACGCTCTGGTGGAAGCGCGTGACGGCTAAGGGGTCGGTCGCCAGCATGGTCGTCGGCGCGTCCACGATGATTCTGTGGACCCAGCTCTCGACCGTCATCGACCTCCTCGGTCTCTCGGCGACGGTCGAGAGTTCGGCGTTCCTCTCGGGTCTCGTCGGCGTCTACGGCCTGTTCCCGGCGTTCATCGTCTCGGTGATTACGCTGGTCACGGTCTCGCTGTTCACCGAACCGCCCGCGGGCGTCGAGGACCACTTCGACGTGTTCGACAAGCCACTCTCGGCCGTCATCGCCGACGGCAGTGCGCCCGACTACGCCACCGACGGCGGGACGAACGACGACACCTCGCCGAAGGTCGTGACCGAGGCCGACAACATCCGCGGCCACGTCGCCGCGTCGGGCTACTGGGACGACGATGAGCGCTGACGCCGACGCGCCGGACGCCGCCGACCGCGGCGACGAGGGAGAGCCGGAGTCCGAGCCGACCCGACAGCATCCGCTGGTCGGCACCCACCACGACGAGGTCGAACTCCCGGTCATCCGGCCCGCCATCGCCCGCGAGGAGGTCGCCTCCTCGGGACGAGTCGGCGCGGTGGCCTACCCCTACCGCGTCTACGAGGCGGAGGTCGAGGTGGCCCGGCCGTTCATGTCGCCCCGGAGAGACCGCCGGGTCGTCAGCGTGGACTGCTCGCGTCGCCTCTCGCTTCGCGCCGACACGGTGCCGGAGTTCGAGACCCGGACCGTCGCGGACGCGCTGGTCCTGCCGAGCGAACTCTCGCCCGAGCAGGCCGACGAGAAGGCCCGCGACGCCGCGTTCAAGTGGACGCTCCGGACCTCGATTCTGGGCGACGTGCCCGAAGTCGAGTTCGCACGGACGGTGGACGCCTACAAGCTGTTCTGGCTCGCCGAGCGCCCGGACGGCGACGTGATTCTCGACAGCGTCAACGGGAACGAGCGCCCGCTGGACGACTGACTCCGCTGTTTTCGCGCCTCGTTTCATTTTTCGCGGACGATACCGGACCGACCGTCGGCGACGCGCTCGGTGATTTGCGTCTCCAAGCGAGTTGCTTCTCGGACCTCCTCGGCGCGTGCGACGCGACCACGAGGGTCGCGGCGAGCGCGCGAGGTCTGCGCGAACGGACGTGAGTGCAGGCTCGGAAGACGCGGGTTGTCTTCCGGTGGACGACGGAACGACCGAACGCAGTGAGGGAGTGACGGAGGAGGTTGGGGAGGTCCGAGGCGCGCGCCCGACGCGACAGTCCACCGGCAGACGCTCGGCCAGCCAACCAGAGTCGTTTGGGTGGGCTGAAAGGGGCCGCCCGCTCGCGTGTACGTGGTCGTCTGACCGACCGCTATCGGAGGTGAGCCGAAGGCGAACCGACGATATGTCGGCCAGCGACCGCGAGCGGGCGGGGGCTTTCTACACCGTATCTCCCGAGAGTTAGAAGTACTTCTAACACTGATTCAAACGATGGCGAGCCGACAGCAGATTCCCGAAATCGAACTACTGGTCCCGTCTCTCAGAGCGGTTTCGTGAGAATCAGCCCGTCTACGCCCCGCCGTGCGAGCGCCCACGCGAGCGCCTGCGACCCGACCGGCCACGCGTGGACCTCCATGCCCGCGTCGTGAGCGCGCTCTACGAAGTCGGTGGCGAAACAGAGCGTCCAGTGGGGATTGGCATACGCACAATCGAGCGCCGTGGCGGTCTCGAAGTTCGCCTCCGGGCGCACGTCGAAGTTGAACGCCAAGGGAATCTCGTCGTCCAGCATCCGGGTGCGCCAGAGCGGGTCGGGGTGGAGCGACGAGATTACAACGTCGTTCTCCACGCCCTCCAGCGCCGCGAGGAGGTCCGCGACCACGCCGGTCTCCTTGATTTCGATATTGAGGTCCACCTCCGGCGGAATCGCGGCCAGCACTTCGGTCAGCAGGGGGATGCCGCAGTCGGACTCGTCGACCCTGAGGTCGGCGAGTTCGGTCGCCGACAACTCCGCGACCTCGCCCCGGCCGTCGGTGACGAGTTCGACCTCGTTCCAGTGGGAGACGACGAGTTCGCCCGTTCCGCACCGCTGAACGTCGATTTCCACCGCGTCGGCGAACCGCGACGAGCGCCGGGCCGCGCAGACGGTGTTCTCGGGATGCTGGTCGCCGAACCCGCGGTGGGCGGTTAACTGCACGTCGGGAGCTTCGTTCCGGACAAGCAAGGGGTTGGTGGCTGGCCGGAGTGCCGAGAAGCAGACAGGCGGTCGAGATACCGAGGAGTCGCCCGCGAACTGCCGAGGTCGAACCGCCGAGGAGTCACCGACCGAAGCGTGGCCACTCTCGAACCGAAAAATACGGAAAATGGAACGAAAAGCCGCGTCAGGCCGTTATTCGTACAGCCACGTCTCGTCGATGCGCTCGTAATCGACCAACTCCTCGTCGTCGAAGAAGAGGTCGATTTCGCGCTCGTTCGCGCCTTCGTCCTCGTGGTCCGACCCGTGGATGACGTTGCGACCGAGGTCGAGTCCGAAGTCGCCGCGGATGGTGCCGGGCGCGGACTCGGCCGGGTCGGTCTCGCCCATCATCTTGCGGACCTGCCGGGTCGCGTCTTGGCCTTCCCAGACCATCGCGAAGACGGGACCGGACGTGATGAAGTCCACGAGACCCTCGAAAAAGGGCTTACCCTCGTGTTCGCCGTAGTGTTCGTGAGCGAGGTCCTCGCTCATCTGCATGAACTTCCCGGCGACCATCTTCAGACCGCGCTCCTCGAATCGGGAGACGATCTCGCCGATGAGGCCGCGCTGGACGCCGTCGGGCTTGACCATCACGAAGGTGCGCTCGGTCTCGTCGCTCATCGCTCGGTCTCCTCGGTACTGCCGTCCTCGGTCCATTCGAGGTCGCGGGGTTCGCGGCCGAGGTCGGCGTTCTTCTCGCACTTCGCCGAGCAGAAGTGGACCGTACTGCCGTCCGTGCGGACGAACATCGTGCCCGTGCCGGGCTCGATGTCGTCGCCACAGAAGTCACAAACTCGGGATTGGGGCATTGGTTACTGACCTCCGATGGAGTCGGCTTCGCGTGCGGTCTCGCGCAGTTGCAACACGTCGCCCTCGCGGACGGGGCCGAGGCAGTTCCGCGTGATGATGCGGCCCTGATTCTCGCCCTCACGGATGCGGCACTTGACCTGCATGGCCTCGCCGTGCATCCCCGTCTTGCCGACGATTTCGATCACTTCGGCGGGCGTGGAGCCTTCTTCTTCGGATTCCTCTGCACTCATAACTCAACCACCTCAGCGAAGTTCCTCGACCTTGTCGGCGATGTCCTCGATGTCGTCTTCGGCCTCGCCGGAGTCGGTGACCGCGGCGGCGGCGCTTCCGACTTCGAGTCCGGCGGCGTGACCGATGTCGTCCTGCGTCTCGACGAAGATGAAGGGGATGCCCTTCTCGTCGGCGAGTTCAGGCAGGTGCATGACGATCTCCTCGGGCTGAACGTCCTCGGCGATGTAGACGAGGTCCGCGTTGCCGCGCTCGACTGCCTTGGTCGTCTCGTTGGTTCCTTTCTTGACGGTTCCGGTGTCTCGGGCGACCTCGAGCGCCTCGATGGCGCTGTCTTGGAGGTCGGCTGGGACGTCGAAGTTTACGTACACTGGCATGGTTGTTCACCTCCCTGCGCGTCGGCTCAGGCTCCCCTGCCGGGCGTATCCTGTGCGGCTAGGAGCATCATCAACCGCACGCAGGTCGTACCCTTGCGTAGTTCGTCACCCCTTAAAAGCGCTTTCAAATGCGCCGAGGGCGTGCGAAAGGAACGCACGGGAATCGGCGTCGTCGCTTCCGGCAACACTCCGGCGGGACCGAAGATGTGCGACCCAACGACTACCGGCGAACCGCGAGTAACTTCACCGATGACCGAATCGAGCCTCTCCGGAAGGTCCGCCGAAGCCGCGGCGTCGGCCGACGAGGAGTCCCCCGAAATCGCCGAGTCCATCGAGGAGTTCGTGGGCGGGACGCCCCTGCTCGCCCTCGACGCGTTCGCCGACAACCTCCTCGGGAAGGTGGACGGCCGGAACCCCTACTCGGTGAAAGACCGCATCGCCCGCGAGATGCTGGACGCCGCCGAGGAGGCCGGTGAACTCGGCCCGGACGGCGTGGTGGTCGAATCGACCAGCGGCAACACCGGCATCGGACTCGCGGCGATGTGCGCGGCCCGCGGCTACGACCTCGTGTTGACGATGCCCGAGTCGATGTCCGACGAGCGCCGCGCGCTCTTGGGGGCACTCGGGGCCGAACTGGTCCTCACGCCCGCCGACGAGGGGATGGGCGGCGCGAACCGGCGCGCCGAGGAGTTGGCCGAGGAACGCGGCGGCCTCCTCGCGCGCCAGTTCGAGAACGAGGCCAACCCCCGCGCCCACCGGCGCACGACCGGCCCCGAAATCTGGCGGGCGACCGGGGGCGAGGTGGACGCGTTCGTCGCTGGCGTCGGGACCGGTGGGACCATCACCGGCGTCTCGGAGTACGTCAAAGAGGAGCGCGGCCGTGACGACTTCTCCTCGGTCGCGGTCGAACCCGCCGCGTCGCCGACCCTCTCCGAGCAGTCGGCCGAGGGCCACGACATCCAAGGCATCGGACCGGGGTTCGTGCCCGACATCCTCCGGACGGAACTCGTGGACGAGGTTCGAGCGGTCGAGGGCGAGACCGCCAAGGACGCCGCCCGGAAACTGGCCCGAACCGAGGGCCTCGCGGTCGGCGTCTCGGCGGGCGCGGCGGTCGCCGCGGCGGCCGAGTACGCCCGCGAGAACCCCGATGAGACGGTCGTGACGATGCTCCCCGACACCGGCGAGCGGTACCTCTCGACGGACCTCTACGAGTAGCGCCACTCGCGGTCGATTCTGTCACCGGCCGCGCTCGGAGCGAGCGCGTTCCGACGCGGTGCGAAATCCCCTTACCCCGCTCGCGCCAACGCTCGGCCATGACTCTCGAATCGGTCGCGGCCGCGCTCCGCGAGGAGGCCCGCGCGACCGACGAGCGGCGACTCCTCGTCCTCACCGGCGACCGGGACGCCTGCTACGAGGCCGCGGACGCCGCGCTCGACGCGGCCGGACTCGACCGCGACGAGACAACGCTGGTCGGCACCGGCAGTCTCGACTGCGAGCGCGTCGGCCCGAAGCACGCCGACCGCCTGCTGGGGACCACCCGCGACTGCGTGGTCTTCGACGCCCACGCCGACTTCCGGCCGAACGCGCTCGGCCGGGTCGTCGGGGCGGTGGACGGGGGCGGCCTGCTCGTCTTGCTGGCCCCCGACCTCGACTCGTGGCCCGACGGGCGCACCGATTTCGACCGCACGCTTGCGGTCCCGCCAGACGACGCGGACGCCGTGACGGGCCACTTCCGGCGGCGGTTCGCCGAGACGCTCCGCTCTCATCCCGGTATCGCCGTCTTCGACGCGGACTCCGAGACGGTCGAGCGCGACGGGCTGACCCACCCCGCGCCGCGGCTCTCGACCGCCGAGGAGGGAGCGCCGGTCGGGTCGCCCGCGGGCGGTTCGGCCGAACTCCCCGCCGACCGTGGGTTCCCGGACGCGGCTTACGAGGCGTGTCTCACGGACGGCCAGATGTCGGTCGTCCGCGAGTTGGAAGCCCTGCGAGAGACCGACGGCGACTCGCGGGACGACGAGAGGACCGCGGTCGTCGTGGAGGCCGACCGCGGCCGGGGCAAGTCCAGCGCGGCGGGCATCGCGGCCGGGAGCCTCGCCGCCGAGGGCGCGGACGTGTTGGTCACGGCCCCGGAGTACCGGAGCTGTCGGGAGGTGTTCGTCCGCGCGCACGAACTGCTGAAGGCGCTCGGCTACGAGGTCGAGACCGACCACGACCCGCCCAAGAGCATCGAAACGGCTGGCGGAGGCCGCGTCAGATTCGCCGACCCGACCGAGGCCTCGAGTCTGCTCGGCGAGTCCGGCGAACCGAAATCCTCCGACGCCGCCGACGCTCACGACGCCGCCGACGCCCCCGACGCAGTTTTCGTGGACGAGGCCGCGGCGCTGTCGGTCCGCCTGCTCGAACGCTTCTTGGCCGCTCCGAAGGTCGCCTTTACCACGACTATTCACGGCTACGAGGGCGCTGGACGGGGGTTCTCGGTCCGGTTCCGCGACCGCCTCGCCGAGAGCGACCACGAGGTCGTCGAGACCGGACTCGCCGAACCCATCCGGTACGCCGCGGGCGACCCCGTGGAGGTGTGGGCGTTCCGCGCGCTCCTGCTCGACGCTCGGCCGCCGGTGGACGCGGCGGTCGCCGACGCCGACCCGGAGTCCGTCGCGTACCGCGCGCTCTCGCCCGAGGAGTTGCTCGCCGACGAGACCCTGCTCCGGGAGGCGTTCGGCCTGCTGGTGTTGGCCCACTACCGGACCGAACCCGACGACCTCGCGCGACTGCTGGACGCGCCGAACCTGACGGTTCGGGCGCTCGTCCGGGAGGGCAGTGCGACCGGCGGGAGGGACGACGAGGACGCGACCGGTCGCGGCGACGACGCAACCGGACGCCCGCACGTCGTCGCGGTCGCGCTCCTCGCGCGCGAGGGCGGCCTACCCGCGGACGTGCGCGAACACATGTACGAGGGCGGCCGCGTGCGGGGCAACATGCTCCCCGACGTGCTGACCTCCCAACTCCGGGACGAGGAGGCCGGAGTCCCGGTCGGGCGGCGCGTGATGCGCATCGCCACCCACCACGCGGTTCGCTCGCGGGGCTTGGGGTCGCGGCTCCTCGGCGAGATTCGCGCGGAGTTCGAAGGCGAGTTGGACTGGCTCGGCGTCGGCTACGGCGCGACACCCGAACTCCTGCGGTTCTGGCGCGCGAACGGCTACCGGACGGTCCAACTCTCGACCACCAGAAACGACACCAGCGGGGAGTACTCGGCGCTGATGCTCGACCCCCTGACCGAGGCGGGCGCGGCGCTCCACGACCGCCACGCCGACTGGTTCGCCTCGCGGGTCTCCTCGATGCTGGCCGACCCCCTCCGAGACGCCGACCCCGACGTGGTTCGGGCGCTTCTGCGGTCGGTCGATGCGTCGGTCGAACTCGACCTCTCGGCGTGGGACTGGCGAGCGGTCGCGGCGAGCGCGTACGGTCCCGGCCTCTACGACGCCGCTCCTCGGCCCTTCCGACGGGTCGCGCTCCGGTACTTCGTGGACGCGGGCGACGAGAGCGCGAGCGAAGAAGAGGCGACCCTCTCGGCGCGCGAGGAGGGTCTCCTCGTGAGGAAAGTGTTGCAGGGCCACCCGTGGCCGGAGGTGGCCGACGAACTGGGCTTCCACTCGGCGGGCCAGTGCATGCGGGCGCTCGGCGACGCCTACGAGCCGCTGGTGGACCGCTACGGCGACGACGCCGCGATGGCCGAGAGGCGGCGCTACGCGGAACAAGAGTAGCGAGTCCCGACCGCTCAGTCGCCCGCCTTCACCACTACGTCGCCGGACCCGAACACGGCCACGGTACAGCCAGCGTACTCGAAGGTGACGCGACCGCCGGTTCGCGGACGCCCCGAGGCCGTCTCGGCGAACAGCGCGTCGAGGGCGTCGGGGTCCAGCGTGTCGTTCAGCGGCGGGAGGTCGATGGGGTCGCGGTCGCGGGCGTCGGCGACGGCCAGCACGACCGCTTCGCTCGGCGGTCCTCCGGAGATGTGGCGGGTTTCGATGTCGCCATCGGTGTACGTAACGTTCGATTCATCCATACCGTGGCTAACTCGTTCCGGGGGGTGAGTCACGTGGTTTACCAGTGAGCCTTTTTAAAGTACCTAAGCATTTGTGAACTAGTCCCGTACGTATCGCCCATGGAGTGTACCGAGACGGACTGTGCGTCCACCGCGACGGTCAGACTTCACGTCCCGTGGGCGGACGACCGCGTAGTCTGTGCGGCCCACGCCCGCGTGCTGGCCCGGCGAGACGGCGTGGTCGCCGACCCGATAGCGGACGACGACGAGTGGCCGTGACCGCCCGACGTTCCGAACCGCCGACCGTGACTGTGGTTACGGCTCCTCGGCGACGGCCGACCCCAGCGAGCGTCCGAGGAGATACGTCGGAATCCCGACGAGGACGCCGATGCTCCCGAAGACGACGAAAAACAGGCCCACCGGACCGCGGACGCGCTCGGTCAGCGGAATCGAGTTGGCGAACAGGAGCGCGTACGAGACGAACACGAGCGCAACCGGGTGCGAGAACCCGTGTCCGTCGTCGCAGTCGGCGTACCCGAGCGCGAACAGCAGCGCCGCGGGAACCGACGTGTACAGCGGCGGCCCCACGTCGCTCCCGACGACGAGACGGACGATTGCGTCCGGGTCGGGGCCGTGAGCGGCCAGAACGGCGACCGCGATAGCCAGAAGCGCGGTGGCGTACGCCCCGACCGCGGAGAACCGCCGGGCGCGGGCGGCGACCAAGGACATCGCACCGAGGATGAGATACGCGCCCCCGACGGCGAACAGCCACGGGGTAGACGCCCTGACGAGCGGGACCACTTCGGGATAGAACGGATGGCCGAGGAGATACCCCCCGAGCGCGACCACGACGAGAGCGGTCCAGTCGCCGGGGACAGCTCGACCGTCGAGTCGCCCGCCGAGCAGGCGACGAATCCCGGTGAGGAATCCGGTGGCGACGAGCGCCGGGGAGACGACGAGGGCGACGACGTTCACGACGAGTCTGTTCATACGCTGTCGGACTGACAGGAACGGGATGAGTTTTGTGGACGCGGCGTGGGGTTCGATCCGTGGCTCCTAAGAGCAACCTACGTACGCCTTTAAGCTGTGTGTATCGTTCTTGAAGAAACCGGCAGTAACGTCGAACGGCTACCGTCGGTCGGCGTCCGTCGTCGGGTCGGAACAGTAGTCGTACACGTCGTCGTTCCAGTGACGGACGACCGGCCCGTCGAGTTCGCCGTCCCGAATCACCGCGCCAACGCTGTAGCACTCCGAGAGTCGGTCGGCCGGGAGGTCGTACCGCTCGCCGGAACTACGATTGTCGAGGCGGACGAGAACGGTGTATCGGCGCGTGGTGTTCGCTATCTCCGGCGGGTCAACAGTCGCGCCGTGGACGACGGTCCCGCGCGTCTCGTCCTCCTCTTTGCCCGCGACTCGGCGCGTCGTCCAGTGGACCACTTCGCCCTCGTGCAGGACGACGACTTCGACGGTGTGGCTCTGATTGTCGTAATTGTCCACCGTGACGCTTCGGAAGACGGGCGGCTCCTCGGGAGTCTCGGGGGCGTCGGTTCGAGGCGCGAGCGACGAGCAACCGGCGAACGCGAGGAGTGCGGCGAGCGCGAGGGCGAGGCAGGCGCGGCGCATTACCGGGGCTGTTCGGTGAAGTGACGTGTACCTTTCGCTGACTACTCGTGGGCGAAGTAGGCGACGCTCTCGTCGTGTTCCTCGTGGTCGTCCACGCGGGCGAAGCCGACGCGCTCGAACTGCACCATCTCGTCTTCCGCGGTGTCGCGGAAGCCGGGTTCGGCGTAGCCCACCACGTCGCCGTCGGGCGTCCGCATCCGGGTCAGGACCGCGGTGTCGGCCGGGACCCAGTGAATCACGTCCACGCCCTCGTCGCGGACCGCCGAGATGTCGTCGCCGACGTATTCGAGGTCGTCGTCCTCGCGTCGGAAACAGCCGAAGCCCTTGAGCCAGATGCGCTCGCCGTCGGCGGGCACGTCGCCCTCCTCGATTCGGACGCGCGTTCCGGCGTCGATGTCGCGGGTGCCCCGGTCGTCGTGTTCGGGGTGGACCGGCGGGTGGGCCTCCTCGGGGTGGTCGCCAGACAGCGTGAAGTCGGCGTGCTCCTCGCGGACGAAGAAGTAGCGGTCCGCACCGTCGTCGATGCGCTGGCGGTTGTTCGAGTAGACCGTACTCATCGCCAAGTCCACGTTGCTGGTCGAGGTGCCGAGTTCGACCATCGCGTCCACGATTGCCTCGCCGCGAATCCCGCGACGGCGGACGCTCGGGATGGTCGGCGCGCGGGGGTCGTCCCAGCCGTCGAGTTGGCCGTCCTCGATGAGTTCCCGAATCGTGGAGGTGGACATCTTCACGTCGTACTCGTCCACTTGGACGTGGCCCCAGTGGATGACCTCGGGGTACTCCCAGTCGAAGTAGTCGTAGACGAACTGCTGGCGCTTCGCGGAGTCCTGCAGGTCGATGCCCCGGATGATGTGGGTGACGCCCGTGAGGTGGTCGTCCACGCCCGACTGGAAGTCGAGCATCGGCCAGCACCGGTAGTCTTCGGCCTCATCGCGGGGGTGTGGCGTGTCGATGATGCGGAAGCCGACCCAGTCGCGCAGGGCCGGGTTCTTGTGTTCGATGTCGGTCTTGACCCGGAGGACCATCTCGCCGGACTCGTACTCGCCGTCCACCATCGCCTCGAACTCCGCCATGGTCGTCTCGGGGTCCTTGTCGCGGTGGGGGCAGGCCTCCGCGGAGTTCTTCATGTCCGAGAACTCCTCGCCGGAACACGAGCAGGTGTAGGCCCCGCCCTTCTCGATGAGGTCGCGGGCGTGGTCGTAGTACGTTTCGAGGCGGTCGCTCGCCCGGTAGACCTCGGCCGGTTCGAAGCCCAAATACTCGATTTCGTCCAGAATCTCGTCGTAGGCCGACAGCATCGGGCGCTTGGTCTCGGGGTCGGTGTCGTCGAACCGGACGATGAACTCGCCGTCGTACTCGTCGGCGTAGGTGCCGATGACCGCGGGCATCCGGGCGTGGCCCATGTGCCACGGGCCGTTGGGGTTGGGCGCACACCGCATCCGAATCTGGTCGTACCCGTCGGCGTTCGGCAGGTCCGGGAGAACTTGGTCGTCCTCGTCGTCCTCGCTCTCTATCTCCTCCAACCAGTCGGGCGCGAGTTCGCCGAGTCGCTCGCGGCGCTCCTCGACGCTCGACTCGTTGACCCGCGAGACCACCGGCGCGATGACGCCGGGAATCTCGTCGCCGTGCTGGCGGAAGTCGGGGTTCTCGCCCATCAGCGGTCCCATCACCGCGCCCACGTCGGCCTCGCTCTCGTGTTTGACCGCGTTGACGAGCGCGTGCTTCTCTGCCTCCGTCTCGATTCGCTCGCGGAGTTCGTCGTTCATTGCCGAGGAGTTACACCGTCGTCGGGAAAACTCGTCCGGATTCTCCTCGGTCGGGACTCGTCCGGATTCGACTGGATTCGCGCCGACAAGTCAGCGGAATGACCAAGACCCTTACGTTCGCGGGAGCGTACGCCCCGTAAGAACGTGACATCCGAGCAGTCGAGGCAGTTACCCGACGAGTCCGCCGCCGACGGACGCGGTCGGTCCGCCGTCCGCACCGTCCGAATCCTCTACGTGGACGCCGAGGAGCCTCCGCCCGCGCTCGCCGACGCCGAGGAGGTCTCGCTCGCTACCGTCCCGACCGCCGCGGCGGCGCGCGAGGTCCTCACCGCCGAGGGCACCGTCGATTGCGTCGTCAGCGAGTACGCACTGCCCGACGACGACGGACTGGCCCTCCTCGAAACGGTCCGGGACGACCACCCCAACCTCCCGTTCGTCCTCTACACCGGGTCGGGGAGCGAGACGGTCGCCAGCGAGGCGTTCGGCGTCGGCGCGACCGACTACCTGCCGAAAGACGCCGACGGTGAGACGCTCCGCGAGCGCGTGGACCGCGCGGTCGCGGCCGCCAGCGTCGAGACCGAGTCGGGCGTCAGCGGCGACCGACTCCGGGAACTGACCAACGCGTTCCCCGACGTGGCCTTCGTGCTGGACGAGAACGGCCGATATCTGGAGGTGCTGTCGGGGCCGAGCAGTAAGGACCTGCGGACGGTCCAACAGGAGCAGTTGGTCGGCAAGCGACTCCACGACGCCTTCCCGGCCGAGCAGGCCGACAGCTTTCTAAACCTCGTCCACCGGACGCTGGAAACCGGCGGCGTCGAGACCGTCGAGTACGAGGTCGAGACGGAGACGGGCGAACGCTGGTACGAGGGCCGGACCGCGCCGCTGGGCGACACCATCGAGGGCCGCGAGGCGGTCGTCTGGGTCGCCCGCGACGTGACCGAGCGCCGGGAGAGCGAGCGCCGCCTCGCCGAGAGTCGCGACGAACTCACCCGACTCAACCGCATCAACGGTCTCATCAACGACACCCTCCAGTCGCTGGTCGGGTCGGCGACCCGCGACGAGATAGAGCGCATCGTCTGCGACGAGTTGGCCTCCTCGGAGTTCTACCAGTTCGCGTGGATCGGCGGCCCGTGGGTGAAAAACGAGCGGATGACCCCCAGTGCGGTGGCGGGCATCGAGCGCGAGCGAATCGAGCGACTCGTGGAGGCGACCAGCGCCCGGACGGACGCCGAGAACGCGTTCTCGCGGGTCGTCGGCGACGACGAGTCGGTCGTCGTCGCGGACGTGGCCGACTCGGACATCATCTCCGAGCGAGAGCGCGAACTCATGGAGGAGTTGGGAATGTCCACGGCGGTCCTCGTGCCGTTGACCTACGGCACGACCAACTACGGCCTCCTCGGCGTCAGCGGGGCCTGCACCGGCACGTTCGGCGACCGGGAACTGACCGCGCTGGAGACGCTGGGAGAAATCGTCGCGTTCGCCATCAACGCGGTCAAGAACCGCAACCTACTGCTGTCGGACACGGCGGTCGAGTTGGAGTTCCGCGTCGAGAACCCCGCGCGAGGCTTCGGTCGCATCTCGTCGGAACTCGACTGTCGGTTCTCGCTGGAGGGACTCGTCGGCCTGTCGGGCGACCGGTTGCTCGAATACGTCGCGGTCGAGGGCGTGTCGGCCGACGCTCTCGCCGACCGAATGGACGAGTCTCCGACCGTGGACGAGTACCGCCTCGTGACCGCCGACGACGAGACCTGCCTGTTCGAGATTCACTCCGCCCAGTCGGGCGTCAACCAACTGGTCGAGGCCGGAACGGTCGTCACCTCGGCGACCGCCGACGGGGGCGTCGTCCGGTGCGTCGCCGAGGCGTCGTCGGACGTGAACGTGCGGGGCGTGGTAGAGGAGTTCCGGACCACCTACCCCGAGGCCGAACTCGTGAGCAAACAGGAGGTAGACCGGCCGATTCACACGACCCAAGAGTTCCGCCAGACGCTGGCCGAGAACCTGACCGAGAAGCAGCGGACCGCCCTCCAAGCGGCCTACTTCGCGGGCTACTACGAGTACCCGCGCGAGAGTACCGGCGCGGAAGTCGCCGAGTCGCTGGGCGTCTCGTCGCCGACGCTTCACCAGCATCTACAGGCCGCACAACGGAAACTCGTCGGCACCTTTCTGGACCTCCAAACGTCGGGTGAGTGAACGTTCGTTCGACCTCTAAAACGGTTGATATTCGGCGCTTGACACTCTCTACCGGGCGTACCTCACTATTGAGGCATAGGTTTGTTGTCCCCTCTGGCGTAAGATTCGAGCGGAGGTCACCCGCTATGAATCACGACTCTATTCGCTCGGCCGTGTTCAGTTAAGAGCGAGGCGGTCGTTCTTCGGTTGCTCTATGACCAAATTCAACCGCCTCAGTGGTTCTAGTTCGTGGATTGACTTGGAGTTTGTGGAGCGAGAGCGGACACCCCGGCCTG
>NZ_SBIS02000008.1:300000-523896 GCF_004765815.2 Halorussus salinus
CTTCGACGTGGTGGCCCGCGTGCCGGTCGGCGTCTCGACACCCGACGCGTTCGCGGGGTCGGACGACGACCTGCTCCCGGAGGGCGGGTGGCCGAGTCTGGTAGACCTCGCGCCGACGATTCTGGACGCGACCGTCGAGGAGTCCCTCCTCGCCGACGAGGCCACGGGCCGACGGTGGCAGGAGCCGATTCCGGCCGACCGGACCGCCGTCTGCGAGGCGGCGCGCTTCGGCGTCGAGCGCAAGGCCGCCTACCGGGGTGACTCGAAGGTTATCCGGTCGGAAGCCGACGACGTGACCTACACCGCCGAGGTCGGCCGGTCGGAGCCGGGCGAACGGTTCCGGACGATTCCGACCCGCGAGCGCGAGGAGTTGCTCGCCAGCCTGCCCGACAGTTGGGAGGAGTTCGACGTAACACAGTCGGTCAGTCCGGCGGTCGAGCGTCGGCTAAAGAAGTTGGGTTATCGGTGAGTCGCGACGCGTCCGCGGTCCTCCGCGACCGACTGCTACGCCCAGTAGAGGAGGTAGAGCAGATACGCGCTGGAACCGACGACGAGCAACCCGGTCGCGGCGAGGACCACGGAGACCAAACCGATAGCGTAGAGCGACACTTGAATCGTCTGTAGGCCGACGAGAGCGGCGAAGACCGCTAACACCGTCCAGAAGACGGTCGAGAGGACGGACCGTCCGGCGCTCGAAAGCTCCTCGCGCACGATGCGCCGAATCTCCGAGTCGGTGAGGCCGTCTGAGTCACCCATACGACCACTCCTATTCGTCGCCTGATATACGTTGCGCCGAGGAGCGAGCGATTCGGTACCGAACGGCCGTCCCACTCGTCGCTCCGGACGAAACCCGTACGTTTACCCACCACCACTACCGGAAGAAACAGCAGGCCAGCAAACCTTTCCCCGCAGGAACCCACAACCTCATCTATGGAAAACGAACCCGACGAACACGGCGAGCGAATCGAAGTAACGGTCGAGGAGGAACCGCCGGGGATGGAGCGCGTGCGGGCCATCGCCGACCTGCTGGACGAGGCCATCGAACTGCCGGTAATCAACTACAAAATCGGGCTGGACCCGATTCTCGGCATCCTGCCGGTCGGCGGTGACGCCGTGTCGGCGGCCATCTCGCTATACATCGTCGCCGAGGGTGCCCAGATGGGTGCCTCGAAGGACACCATCATGCGGATGCTGTTCAACATCGGCGTGGACGCCGTTATCGGGTCGATTCCGGTCCTCGGGACGCTCGTGGACGCCGTCTGGAAGGCCAACGTGCGCAACGTCGAGATGCTGGAAGACGAGTTCGGCGCGGACGACGAGTTCGAGAGCTACTGATAGGGATTATCGTAGAACTGCGGAGATTTATCGGCCAGAATGTGGGTGCTGTCGCTCGATTACGCTGAACTCTGTAGCGAGACTCTATGACTTGCTACGATAATCCCTATGAGCGGCGGGCGAGAGCGCCAGTCGCAAGCGGCGGGAGTCGTCGGGTCGTCCGCGGCAGGTCCGAGACGAACGTTTCTTCGGCGCGACCGGATTCGAAGTCACCTCGACACGACCGGCGTCGCAGTCGGACGCAAAATTGTTGACGGGCTAGCAAGAAGGCGGCGTATGGTCAGCAGACGAATCGTCGCCGTCGTGGAGTTCGCCGCGGCCGGACTGTTACTCGCGGCCCGGTTTCCGCTGTGGCGACGGGCATCGCCGGACGACGAAGCACTTCGCGTCTCGCCGTCCGAAATCGTCGTCGGTGGCGCGAGTCAGTTCGTCCGCTACTGGGCGCTGGACCGCGACGTGGCGGGGATTCGGACGCGCCGCGGTCGGCGGGTCGCGGCCCACCTCGCGTGGAGTGCGTGGAATTTCGTCGTGCGACGGCGGTCCGACGACCCGGAGAACGCGAGCAAGAACTTCCACGTCGGGGCGCTCGCCGCGACGATGGCGTATCGGCTTCGGTACGGACTCCTCGGTCCGCTCCACGACGACGACTGAACTCCGCCGGTCCCGGTCTCCGCCGCGAATCGACACGACGGTCCCTACTCGATTCGGACCCAGCAGAAGCCGTAGCGGCCCAACTCGAAGCGCCACGAGCCACCTTCGTCGTCGTCATCAGCTCCTCCATCAGTGTTAGCCACTCCTACAGATTTTTCAGCAGGTTCTCCACCTTGCTCGTCGTCCGCGTCGCTCCGGCCGTCACTCGCTCCATCCGACTCGTCGTCGGCGGACTCGCCGTCCCCGACGCGCTCGACGGTCGCCTCGCCGAACAGTCGCGTCGGTTCGCCGGGCAGGTCGAGCGCGACCTCGGTCTCGGATTCGTCCAAGTTGTGGACCGCGACGACGGTTCCGTGGTCGCTGGTCATCGCGTGGGCGAACACCGCCGGGTCGTCGGCGTCGAGTATCTCGCAGTCGCCGTGGCCGATTTCGGGACACTCCCCGCGCAGGCGGTTCAGGCGCGCGAACCACCCGAGGAGTGAATCCGGGTCGCCCCGTTGGTCCGCGACGTTGACCTCCTCGTAGCCGAACGCCCCGCCGGAGACGACCGGGCGCACCAACTCGTCGGGGTCGGCCGTCGAGAACCCGGCGTTCCGGTCGTCGGACCACTGCATCGGCGTCCGGACCGCGGTCCGGCCCGGCAAGTCGAGGTCGTCGCCCATGCCGATTTCGTCGCCGTAGACGAGCAAGGGGGTGCCGGGCAGCGAGAACAGCAGGCTGTAGGCGAGTCGGATGCGGTCGCCGTCGCCGTCCAGCATCGGCGCGAGGCGCCGCCGGATGCCCCGACCGTAGATGCGCATCTCGTCGTCGGGCGCGAACTCCGCGAAGACTTTCCGCTGGTCGGCCCCCGAGAGCCGACCCACGTTCAACTCGTCGTAGTTCCGGAGGAAGTTGGCCCACTGGCCGCCCTCCGGCGTCGGCGGGAGGAGGTTCAGCACCTCCCGAATCGGCTCGGACTCGCGCTCGGCCAGCGCCAACACGAGGTAGGCGTCGAGCAGGAAGTTGAGCAGGACGTTCATCTCGTCGCCCTCGCGGGCGGACGCGGCGGCCGCGGCGTCGTCCACGGACCGCGCCACGTCGCCATCGGACGCTACCGCGTCGCCCCCAACGCTCGAATCGGGGACGCGCCCGCCGAAGTAGTCGCCGAGGTGTTCGGGCGCGTCGTCAGCCTCCGCGAACAGGATGGCGTCGTCGCCCCGGCGCTCCACGAAGTGGCGCATGTCCCGGAGGACGCCGTGTGGGTCGTCGAGTTTCGTGGATTCGAGGCCGCCCTTGTGGTCTATCATCAGCGTCGCGGCGTCCACCCGGAACCCCGAGACGCCGAGTTCGAGCCAGAAGCCCATTATCTTGCGAATCTCCTCGCGCACGTCCGGGTTGGCGAGGTTCAGGTCGGGCTGGTAGTGGTAGAACCGGTGGTAGTAGAACGCTTCGGCCGCCTCGTCGTAGCTCCACACCGCGTCCTCCTCGCCGGGGAACACCGGCCCGCGGTGCGGGTCGGGTTCGTCGGGCAGGTCCTCGCGCCAGACGTAGTAGTCCCGGAACTTCGAGTCCGGGTCGCTCCGGGCGGCCCGAAACCACGGATGCTGGTCGGACGTGTGGTTGACCACGAGGTCGATTATCACCCGAATCCCCCGGCGGTCGGCTTCGCGGACGAACTCCACGAAGTCCCCGAGCGTCCCGTGGCGGTCGTCCACCCCGTAGTAATCGGCCACGTCGTAGCCGTTGTCCCGGTTGGGCGAGGGGTAGAACGGCAACAGCCAGATGCAGTCGATACCCAGACTTTCGAGGTAGTCGAGGCGGCCAGTCAGCCCCCGGAAGTCGCCAACCCCGTCGCCTTCGGCGTCGGCGAACGCCTCCACGTCGATGGCGTAAAACGTCGCGTTCTCGTACCAGCGGTCTTTCGTTCCCATGTGAACACCCCGGTTGTAGCTCCCGACGGGTCCCATCGACAAAACTGGTTTGGCGACCGGCGTCGCCGCCGAGCCGTCGGGGACGAGTGAAAATTCTTAGGTATCTGGTCGCGCAGAACGAGGAGCCCCGAAGTTCGTTCGCGTGTGGGGGTTTCGCGGGGACCTCCTCGGTCGGGAGAGTGTTCAGCCCGCGGTCAGAAGATAAGCTCGGCCAAAGCGACCGGCCGGGGCGGTCCGGGCGACCCTACCCGGAGAAACGGGAGATTTGTTCCGTAAATCTGGGTTAAGACGATAAAATCCCGCCTAAGCAACGTTCGGGTTCACAATCCTCGGGGCGTACAGTGTCGCTCGGGGCAACGAAATGACCGATTCAGACGACGATGGTCGAACGAACGGGTGGATGAATCGCCGAACGATGCTGAAGAGTGTAGCCGCCGCGGGCCTCGTGGGCACCGGACTGACCGGGAGCGCGAGCGCGACCGGAGACGACTGGCACGAACTGACGCTGTGTGCGAGCGGTGACGAAACGTTCAGTTACCACGTCGAGTTCAGCCACGGCGTCAAGCGCGGTGGCACGTACCAGAGCGACGAGGGCGACGAGGTCTCGAAGATGTCCGTCCACGGCGCGGTCTCCGACGAGCGGTGCGACAGTTTCCTCTTCAAGGGAGAAATCGAGGACTACGACCTCGACGGTCCCGGCACGGTCGAGGTGAACGGGAAGGTCGTCGAGGACACGAGCGGTGACGACGAGAAGGACGACGAAGACGACGAGAAAGACGGCGAGACCAAAGAGGTCACGTTCTGCGCGGCCGGGGACGACACGTTCAGCTACCGCGTGGAAGTGACCGGCGAGATGATGCGAGGAGGCACCTACCAGAGCGACGACGGGGACGAGGTCGGCGACGACTACGCGGAGGGAGCCACCGCCGAAGGGCGGTGTGACAGCTTCCTCTGGACGGGGAAAGTCAAAGACCTGAAAGTGGACGGTCGCGGCGTCGTGAAGGTGGACGGCGAAATCGTCGAGGACACGCGGGAGGACGACGAAAAGGACGACGAAGACGACGGCGACGACGGCGAACTCGACAAGGAGGTCATCGTGTCGAGTCCCGGCACCGACGAGCAGATGAACTACGTCATCGAGGTCACGGGCGGCCTCGAAAAGCTCGAACCGAACGAGGACGGCGGTGCGGCGGTCGATAACGTCTCGGAGTCGGGCGGCCGAATCCGGGTCGAGGGGACCGTCGGGTCCGGCGACGACCGGTTCGCCTTCTCGGGCGACCTCATCGAGGTCGAGGTGCCCGACGCGGTGCAGATAGAAGTTCGCGACCGCTGAGAGCGGCCCGAGCGCGGACCGACTCGTAATTACCGCTCTTTTTGTGCCGGGTAATCGGAGCGTACAGCCTGAAACGATAAGTGGGTTCGTCCCTTCTACACTCCCATTCTGGTGGGGGAGATGGACGCGAGTTCACGAACAGCGACGGAGGAATCGGACCGCAGGGAAGCGGTCGTCGAGTGCGACCGAGTGAGCCGCCGGTACGAACGCGGCGGGAGCGGCGGGTGGTTCTCGTTCGGCGGCGACGACGACACCGACGAGCGCCCGACGGTCACGGCGCTCGAAGACGTGACCCTGACCATCGAGCGCGGCGAGTTCGTCGGGCTGTCGGGACCGAGCGGGAGCGGGAAATCGACGCTCATCCACCTGCTCTCGGGACTCGACGCGCCGACCGAGGGGACCGTCACCCTCGCTGGCGAGGAGGTCTCGTCGCTCTCGCAGAAACAGCTCACGCGACTGCGACTGGAGCAGGTCGGCATCGTCTTCCAGCGGTTCCACCTGATGCCGTCGCTGTCGGCGCGGGCGAACGTCGCGCTCCCGCTCGTAGAGCGCGGGATGGGCAAATCCGAGCGTCGCGAGGAGGCCGCCGACCTGTTGGAACGGGTCGGTCTCGGCGACCGGCAGGACCACCGGCCCGGCGAGATGTCCGGCGGCGAGCAACAGCGCGTCGCGGTCGCTCGCGCACTCGCTGGCGACCCACTGGTCGTCTTCGCCGACGAACCGACGGGCGAACTCGACACCGACACCGGCGGGGTCATCCTCGATTTGCTCGGGGACCTCGCCGAGGAGCGCGCCGTCGTCCTCGCCTCGCACGACGAGCAGGCGCTGGCTCGGACCGACCGCGTGATTCGGCTCCGCGACGGGCAGGTGCAGGAATCGTGAGGTGTGACCCATGAGTGGCCTCTCGCGCTGGGTCGGTCTCGTCGGGGTCGCGCTCCGGCGGACCGCCACGAAGGCGACCCGGACCGCGCCGCGCCAGACCGCGGTGAGCGTCCTCGGCGTGGCCATCGCCGTCGCGCTGATGCTGGTCGTGACCGCGACGGGCCTCGGTCTCGTACAGGGGACGACGGTCCGCGGCGACGCGGTGGACTACTGGGTCGTGCCCGAGTCGGGCGGTGCCTCGACGATGGTCGTCTCGACGGCCTCGGCGCAACTCGGCGGCGTCCACGAGAAGACCGCCCAGTTGAACGCCGACGAGCGCATCGAGTACTCGACGCCGGTCCAGATTTCGGTGTTACAGGTGCGGTCGGGCGACGGCGAGGGAAGCGGCGGAGGCGGCGAGTACGTCCTCGGCGTGGGAGTAATCGGCTCGCCGAAACTCGACGACGTGGCGGGACTCCCGACCGCGCCGCTGTCGCCGGGCGACCCCTACTACAACAACGGGAGCTACAACGGAACGTGGACCGGCGAGGCGGTCCTCTCGACCGGGGCGGCACAGCAACTGGGCGTCAACGAGAGCGCGAACCTCTCGGTCAGCGGCGCAGTCTCGGGGTCGGGCGACCGCCAGTTGCGGGTCACGGCGGTCAGGCAGGCCGCCGTCGAATCGGGCCTGTCGGGGATGCCGGTCATGATAACCCACCTCAGCGAGTTGCAGGCCATCACGGGCGCGCAGTCGGGCGACCAAGCCGACCAGATTCTCGTCCAGTCGAGCGTCGGCGGTCTCGAATCCGACCTCGAAGGTCGCTTCGAGGGCGCGAGCGCAGTGACGCGCTCGGGGTTCACCGCCCAGAAGTCGGTGGACTCGGACCTCCCGCTGGCGATGGGACTCGCGGCGCTCCTCATCGCCGTCGTCGTCGGAACGCTGTTCGTCGCGACCACGCAGGGCTTGCAGGTCGAAGCCGACAGCGAGCAGTTGGCGACGCTCACGGCCATCGGATTCTCACGGCGCGCACGCGCAGTCCTGCTCGTCGTGCAGGCGCTCGCGCTCACGCTCGTCGGGGGCTTGCTCGGAATCGTGCTGGCGTACGCGACCACGTTCGTCACGAACTACGCGGCGACGCGCGCCATCGCGCCGGTCCCCATCGCGTACTTCCACCCCCTGCTGGTGGTCTACGGACTCGGCGTCTCGGTGTTCATCGGAATACTCGTCGCGCCCTACCTGCTGGCGATGGAGGGGCGCACCGAGGGCGTCGCGGAGGTGATTCGATGAGCAAACTCCGAGTAGCGGCTTCCGTCGCGGCCGCGCAACTGCGCCACGACCGCGCCCGGACCCTCCTCGCGGTGGTCGGCATCGCGGTGGCGGTCCTCTCGACCACCCTGCTGGCGAGCCTCGGCTACGGCGTCTTCCAGACCGGCCAACAGAAGTTCGACGCCTCGGGCCGGGACCTCTGGGTCACGGGCGGGTCGCTCTCGGAGGGTCCCGGCGGGTTCGGGACCTCGATTACGGACTCGCACATCACCGCGGGCGACATCGAGTCCCGCGAGGAGGTCCAGTCCGCGGTCCCGATGGCGTTCCGCGCGGTGTACGTCGGCAACGGCTCCGGGGAGATGCAGACGCTCGTCGGGGTCGGGGTCCCCGGCGGCGGCGGGGCCGTGGACATCTCCGAGGGCGAGGGGTTCCAGACGTACGACGTTCACTACGCCGGGGGCGACTACGACGGCAACATGACCTACTCGGTCATCATCGACACCCGGACCGCCGAGATGTTCGACGTGGGTGTCGGCGACACGCTCAACATCGGCGGGTCGGTCTCGACCGCGAAGAACCACGAGTTCACCGTCGTCGGTATCTCCTCGACGTTCTCCAGTTTCCTCGGAGCGCCGACGACCACGATGCACCTGAGCGAACTCCAGCGCGTCACCGGCACCACCGGGACCGACAAGGCGACGTTCATCACGGTCGATTTGAAGGACAGCGCGGACGTGGACGCGGTCGAACGGCAACTTCAACAGGAGTACCCCGACTACACGATTCGGACGAACGACGAGCAGATGCGCGCGGTCCTCCAGAACAACGCGGTCGTCATCGCGGTCGGCGGCGCGCTGGTCGTCCTCGCCGTCATCGCGGGCTTCGCGCTGACGCTGAACGTCCTCTCCATCGTCGTCTTCCAGCAGAAGGAAGAACTCGCGGCGCTGACCGCGCTCGGGGTCTCCTCGAAGACACTCGTGGCGATGGTCGCCGGGCAGGGCGTCCTGCTGGGCGCGGTCGGCGGGTTGCTGGGCGTGGTCGTCACGCCGCCGTTCGTCGTCGGCCTGAACTTCGTCGCGGCCGAAATCGTCGGCTTCGAGGGGCTGGTGCAGGCTCCGGGGTCGGTGCTGGCGCTCGGCGCGGGCATCGCGCTGGTCATCGGGACGTTGGCGGCCGCGGTCGCTGGCTGGCGGACGCTCCGGACGGTCGGCATCGACCAGTTGGCGCGTTGAGGGCGTCCGGACGAAGCTTTTTGTTTCTCAGCGTCGGGTTGGGACTCGATGGGAGAATCCGACTTTGACACCGACGCCGATTCCGAGGAGGACGCCGCGAAGGACGCCGACACCTGTTCGCGATGCGGCGACCCGCTCGACCCGGAGCGCGACCATCACGTCGCGCTCTCGCGGACCTCGGTGGACCTCCGGACGGCGAGGAGGTCCACCGACGAGCGCGTGTTCTGCCTCGACTGCACCGCGTCGTACCTCGACGCGGACCCGGACCGGGCGGCGGGGTCGGGTCCGGTTGGAGAGTAGATTTGCTCGCCGACGCCTCAGAGCGTAATCGTCTTCGACTGCTTGACGACGCGGTTGCCCTCGTCTTTCGCTCGGAGCGTCACGTCGAGCGTGCTGCCGACGGGGAACTGGAAGAGGTCCCACCCCGAGTCCTTCGTGCCGCTCACGTCGGAGACCGAGAAGTTCACGTCGGCGGCACCTTGGTGGACGACGACCTCCACCACGTCGAGGTCGGCGTCGGCGTCGGCGACGGCCCACTTCACCGAGAACATGCGGTCGTCGCCCAACTGCTCGCTCTTGGATACGTCGAACCGCTCGACGGTTGGCGCGGACTCGGCGGCCCCGCCGCCGAAGGCCATCTGGCCGTAGCCCCCTTCCCCGAAGCCGACCGGTTCGGCCGCGGTGGCGCTCCCGGACCCGGCGGCGACCGCCGCCGCGGCGGACCCGGCGAGTTTCATGTACGACCGTCGGTCGAGTAGCGAAGTCTCTGTCTCGTCGTCTGCTTTCAGTTGCTCGCGTGCCATGCGCAGTCGAATGGCTCTGAGGGCTAACTATGAACTTTTCGGTATCCTTGTAAAAAGAAAGGGTTCTTTGAACCTTCACCGCGGCGAAGTGACGGGGCCGCGTCCGACCGACCGCTCGGCCGAGCGCGGGCGAGGCGACCCGTCGCTCGCGTCAGTTCGAACTGTCGTTCTCGTCGTCCTCCGGCGGCCCGTCCCGGACCGTCACCTCGACGGACTTGCCGAAGTCGGTGGTCAGCACGTCGAGGAACGTCTGGCCGGGTTCGAGGTCGAGGTCGGCCTTCGAGACGGTGTACTGGATTTGCACCGACTCGCCGGGGTCCACCTTCACGCGGCGTTGCTCCACGAGGGTGCCGTCGATGCGCAACTCCACGACATCGGTGACGACTTGGTCGCTCGGGTTACTAACCTGCGCGTTCACGACGAGGGTGCCCTCGTCCAGCACTATCGTTCCGGGCGCGTCGAGCGCGGGCACCCGGAGCGAAGGCTCGTCGGCGGCCGGTTCTTCGGTCGTCGTTTCGGTCGGTTCCTCCTCGGTGGTCGTCGTTTCGGTCGGCGTCTCTTTCTCCGTCGTCTCTGTCGGCGTTTCCGTCGGGGTCGCTTCTTCCGTCGTCGTCTCGGTCGGTTCTTCTTCCGCCGTCGTCGTGGTTTCGGTCGGCGGCTCTTCCGCCGTCGTCGTCGTTTCAGTCGGCGGCTCTTCTTCCGTGGTCGTGGTTTCAGTGGGTTCCTCCTCGGTGGTCGTCTCGGTCGGCGTCTCCGTCACCGTCGTCGTCTCGGGCATCATCTCGTCCGGGAGGTCGAACTCCACGTCCTCCGGCGCGGTCACGACGAACTCGACGTTCTGGACCGTGACGTTCCGGAAGACGAACCGAACGTCCTGCACGTCGGACGCGGCTATCTGCCCGGAGTCGTTCGCGGCCTCGCCGACGGCCTCGGCGGGCGCGGCCCCGCTCAGAATCTTCGTGAGGTCCACCCGGACCGTCCGGTCGCTGACCGACACGTCCTCCACGACGACCGTGCGGTCAACGTCGGTCGCGTCACCGACGACGAGCGAGAACTCCTGAATTTGGAGGTTGTCGATGCGGAACTTGAACGTCTGTTCCGCGACCGGCTCCTCGACGACTTCAGTGGTCGTCTCGGTCGCTTCGGTCGTGGTTTCGGTCTCCGTCGTCGTCGTCTCGATTTCTTCGGTCGTCGTCTCCGTCTCGGGCGGCGCTTCCGTCGTCGTTTCGACCGGCTCCTCGGTCGTCGTCTCCTCGATTTCTTCAGTTGTCGTCGTCTCTGTCTCTTCGGTCGTCGTCTCCGTCTCTTCAGTCGTGGTTTCGGTTTCTTCGGTCGTCGTCTCGACTTCCTCGGTCGTCGTTTCGACCGGTTCTTCGGTCGTGGTGGTCTCCTCGACCTCCTCGACGGTCACCGCGGCGTCGTCCGCGACGACCTGCTCGTCAACCGTGTACGGGGCGTCCGCTTGGCCCTGCGTCTCCACGAAGTCGAACGTCTCGTTGTCGTTCGTGTCCTGATACGCCAGCGCGAGGAGGGGCTGGGACTCCGTAATCGGCTCGTCCAGCGTCACCCGAATCTCCTCGTGGGTCCCCGGTTCCAGATACTCGGAGACTCCGCGGACGCTCTCGACTACCGACCCGTCCAGCAGACTCGTGTCGTGAATCACGACGAAGCCACCCTCGGGGAGGGTCGCCTGCGAAATCGTGACGACGGTCCCGTTCGAGGTCTGGTTCTCGAACGTGAGCGACGCCTCGGCCTCCTCGGTGGTCGTCTCGGTCGTGGTCTCCTCGGCTTCTTCCTCGGTCGTCGTCTCTTCTATTTCTTCAGTTGTCGTCGTGGTTTCCTCGACTTCTTCCGCAGTTGTCGTCGTCTCCTCGACTTCTTCTTCGGTCGTCGTTTCGACCGGCTCCTCGGTCGTCGTGGTCTCCTCGGCTTCTTCCGCAGTTGTCGTCGTCTCCTCGGCCTCCTCGACGGTCACCGTGGCATCGTCCGCAACGACCTGATTGTCCACGGTGTAGGCGCTGTCGTCAGCGCCCTGCGACTCCACGAAGTCGAACGTCTCGTTGTCGTTCGTGTCCTGATACGCCAGCGCGAGGAGGCGCTGGGAGTCGTTGATCGGGTCGTCCAGTGTCACCCGAACCTCCTCGTAGGTCCCCGGTTCGAGATATTCGGACACCCCGCGGACGCTCCCGAGGACCGATCCCTCCAGCAGGCTCTCGTCGTGAACCACGACGAAGCCGCCCTCGGTCAGATTCACTTGCGAAACTGTGACGACGGTCCCGTTCGAGGTCTGGTTCTCGAACGTGACCGACGTGTTCTCTATCGTCTGGTCTTGGCGGACCTCCTCGCTCGCGGGCGACCGGTCGCCCGCCGCGTCGGGTCCGGTCGCACCGAGCGTCGTCGCGACGCCCCCGGAAACTGTTCCCAAAACGAGCATGATAGCCAGAGCTACGTGCTTGCGGCTCACTTTTTTCTCCCCGAAGGTACTCACTTCGAGGAGCGGCATAAATCCGCTGGCGGCCGATACCCCGATTCTCGGGGATTCAGACCGAGAGACGGCGGCCGACCCACCGGGGAATCGCGGCGACCACCCGGAGTCCCGGCGCGCCGTCGTAGAGCCAGAGGAGAATCATCAACAGCGCGAACAGTCCCTCGTCGCTAACGAGAGCCGCCGGAGAGAGTTCCTGAAGGTGTGCCACGAAACTCTGTTCGGTCTCGTACTCTATCGGGGCCACGAGCGGCCACGCGAGAAAGCCCAGCGAGTAGAGGTCCCCCGCCAGTAGCGGGTCGAGTGCGTCGCCGAGCAGGTGCGAGAGGTAGCCGATGACGAACGCCGTGCCTATCGTCGCGTAGTCGAGGAGTCGGAGAACGAGCCACACCGCCGTCAGGAACACCGCCGCGACGACGAGCGAGTGGGCCAGCGACCGACCGTTCGGGATGACGCCGAACGTCCACGCGAGCGGTTTGTCCACCAAATCCGGAAGTTGCGTCCCGAACGCGAGCGCGACGGTCGCGTACCCGTCGGGCGCGCGTCGGGCGCTGGCGTGGACGAACGACGAGTACAGCAGATACCCTACCGCGAGATGCCCCCAAGGCCACATGGAGTTCGGTTAGGGAAGAGAGCGCTTAGTCCTTCGGGCGAGAGCGCCGCGTTAGGCAGTGACAACCACGACTCGGTAGGGGCGAACAGTTCAAAGTGGCCGAGGATTTTTTAAAACATCGAGTAGACGTGTCTGTGGGGAATGGGAAATGAAAGCTGTTATTCTAGCCGCCGGAAAGGGCACTCGTCTGCGGCCGCTGACCGACGACAAGCCCAAGGGCATGGTAGAGGTAGACGGCGAACCGATTTTGACTCACTGTTTCGAGCAGTTGGCCGAACTGGGAGCCGACGAGTTCGTGGTCGTCGTGGGCTACCGCAAGCAGGACATCATCGAACACTACGACGACGAGTACGAGGGCGTGCCGATAACGTACTCACACCAGCGCGAGCAGAAGGGGCTAGCCCACGCGTTGCTGACCGTCGAAGAACACATCGACGACGACTTCATGCTGATTTTGGGGGACAACATCTTCGACGCCAACCTCGGGGACGTGGTCAAGCGCCAGCAGGAGGACCGCGCCGACGCCGCGTTCCTGACCGAGGAGGTACCGTACGACGAGGCCGACCGATACGGGGTGTGTGACACCAACGACTACGGCGAGATTACCGACGTGGTCGAGAAGCCGGACGACCCGCCGAGCAACCTCGTGATGACGGGCTTCTACACCTTCACGCCCGCCATCTTCCACGCCTGTCACCTCGTTCAACCCTCCAACCGGGGAGAGTACGAAATCAGCGAGGCCATCGACCTCCTCATCCAGAGCGGCCGCACAATCGACGCCATCCGCATGGACGGCTGGCGCGTGGACGTGGGGTATCCGGAAGACCGCGAGCGAGCCGAACGGCTCCTCCGGGGCGAGGAGATAGAATCCGGCGACTTCTCCGAGTCGGAGGCCGACTCGGCGGAGGCCGACTCGGGCGAGTCGGCCCCCGACACCGCCGAGGCGTCGTCGGACTAATCTCGTCGCTCGGTCACCGCTTCTCGAATCCGGCGTTCGACCGTCTCTCGCGTCCGCGACTGGACCGAGACCGTCGAGACGCGCCCGTGGACCAGTTCTAACAGGTTCAGCTCCGAGAGGAGTCGATGGGTCTGCTCGCGGTCGATACCCAACTCGCGCTGGACCTCGTAGAGCGTCTTGGCGGTGCAGACCGCCTCGGTGACCCCGACCACCGAGAGGTCGCCGGGGAGGTTCACCTCGTCGGCGATATCCGCCGCGACATCGCCGCTGTCGGGCGTCACGTCGCGGTCCGAAGACGGAGCGTCGTCGGCCGGTAGCGCATCGCGGTCCGAGCCTCCGGCCACTAATTCGGACTCGGACGGGTCCGCCTCGGGGTCGTGGATGCCGTACTCGACCATGTAGTGGCGCACCGTCTTCGGCGTCACGTCCACGCCCAACTCGTCGCGCATCTCCGGAAACGTCCGCCCGGCGTCGTACACCGCCGCCAACTCCTCGGGGTCCTTGTACGCCGGTTTCGGCCCGTCGTCGTCCGAGGGGACCGTCTCGGGGTCGTGGATACCGTACTCGACCATGTAGTGGCGCACCGTCTTCGGCGTCACGTCCACGCCCAACTCGTCGCGCATCTCCGGAAACGTCCGCTCGGCGTCGTACACCGCTTCCAACTCCTCGGGGTCCTTGTACGCCGGGCGGTCCGCCGCCGTCGCTCCGGCCGAGGAGGGCGTCGAGACGATAGCCGTCCCGCCGTCCGTGACCCCGCTGGCGGTCGCGTTCGCGTCGGTCGCTCCCTCTGGAGTCGTCTCCGCCTCGCGACCCATGTCGGTCGGGGAGGCGTCGCCGACCTCTGACGGGAGCGCGTCGATAGCCGACGCCTCCTCGTCTGCGCGGTCGATAGCCGTCGAGAACTGTATCGAGATATCGCCGTCGTCGGTCAAGCCCGCGTTCGTCACGGATAACTCGGTGATACCGCCGTCTACGTCTGCGTGGAGCGGTATCTCCACCGATACGTCTGCTTCGATACCGCCGGTCTCCTCGTTGCGCGATTGTAGTTCGGTAATCTCCGGTTCCGACCCTTCGAGTCGTTCGGCGAAGGCCGCCAATCGTCTGAGTGAATGACTAACTCCCATAGTTCTCCGTCGGTCGAAACTCCTCGTCGTCCAGTCTGATAGTTATTCCCTCGTATCTCCCCCGACAACGCGAGTTATGGGCGTTACAGGTTCTGAGTCGCGATTCTACTCGTGGTCCAAGGAGGACGTAACGTCGGCCGCCCGGTCGGTCGCTTCGTCCGGCCGCCCCACAGCGATTACAGGTCCGGTAGCTGACCTGTACCGTTTCGGTTACGCCGGGTTTATACCGGGCGGTTGGCGTCGTCTACGCATGGGTCGCTGGGGTAAACTCGCCGCGAGGAGACACGGGGGCGCGGGCGACGAGCGACCGCCGACGATAGAGGAGTTCCTCGACGCGAACCACCAACTGTTCACCGTCATCGGCATCTTCGGTGCGCTCTCGGTGTACCTCATCAAGTTCCAGCAGTCGGCCGCCGGGACCGGCGCGGCGACCGGTTCGGTCGGCGCGATACTCCTCTTGTTCTTGCTCACGTCGGTGGTCGCGGTCCGCAACTCCTATCGCTGTACCGAACGCGCCCGCCAGCACGGCGCGTACCTGCTGGTCTTCGGCTACGCCGTCTTCATGTACGCGTTCGTCACGCTGGTCGTCTCGGTCCTGCTGGTCATCGTCGGCCGGTACGCCCAAGGTGCCGAGAGCGTCCTCGGGTCGAGTTTCGTCTACGCGCTCGTGTTCGTCTACGTGCCCTTCATCTTCCGGGCCGACGCCTTCCGGGAGTTCGAGGGGTCGAGTCTCGCCGCCGCGGGCGTCCGGCGCGCTCCGCACGTCGGCGCAATCGCGCTCGCGGCGTGGTACGCGATACAGTGGCGTCGGGGCACCCTCCCGGTGCTGGAACTCGACAGCGCGGCCTACTCCATCGGCATCGTGACGAGTCTGGTCGGCAACCACTTCGTGCTGACCGCGGCCGCGTTCGGCGTGCTGTGGGTCGGTGACAGGGTGCTGACCGCGGTTCGGGGCGGGGCGGAGTCGGGCAAAGAAGCTCAGTAACTGCCCGCCACGCGGTCTATCTTCGGGTCGGTGAACACGTCCTTCTCGTCGTAGCTCGGCGAGGAGAACTCCGAAATGACCGCGCCCTCGTCGCCCGCGACGAACCAGTGGCGCGTGTCCGGCGGGATGGTGTACTGCTCGCCCGGTTCGAGGTGAATCTCGTCGCTGGCGGTGTAGAACTCCTCGCGCATCGGCGGCGCGACCGACCAGTTCTCGGTGTCCGGTACGTCTCCGGCGTCGTCTTCGCCCTCGACGTAGAGGTACACCTCCCCGGCGCGACACCGGAAGGTCTCGCGCTTGCCGGGGTACTCCTCAAACGGCGGGTGGCGATGCTCCGGGCAGGTCTGGCCGGGGAACAGGACCAACTCCTTCGCGCAGTAGCGGTCGTTGTTCTCGTAGACGACGATTTCGGTCCCGACTGATTCGAGGTCGTCGAGACCGTAGTCCACGACCTCTATCTCCCGGCGCTCGTCGTCGGTGAGGACGACGCCAGCGTCCGCGAGGAGGGCCGCGGCGCGCTCGCGGGCCTGCGCTCGCTCCGATTCGTCGGTCGCGTCGCGTTCGTCCGTCGCGTCGCGTTCGTCGGTCGTACCGCTCTCGTCCGTCGTACCGCGCTCGTCGGTCATGGCGCGTCGTTGGCGTCGCCGAAAGAAAAAGCCATCCGCCGTCGGTCCCCGCGGTCGGCGAAGTCACTCCCCGAGGTCGGACCGGTCGGCGAGTTTCATGAACGAGACGTTGCCGTCTTGGTCGAGTTCGATGCGGTAGCCGTGGTAGGAGAACTCGATTTCGGCCTGCGCCTCGGGCGGCGGCGGCGTGCTGAACAGGTGTTCGACCATGTGGTCTACCTGCTCGTAGAGCGGCGGCAGGTCGGTCACCTCGCAGTTCTCCAAGTTGGCGATGAGTCGCAAGAGACTCTCGTTGGCCTCCTCGGCATCCGGCGTCACCTTGCGGTGGCGTATCCGCCGAATCTCGTCTGACTCGGCGTCGCTATCAGTCGTCTCGCTCTCGCAGTCGCCCTCGTCTTCGTTCCCCACTTCTTCGTTCCCCCTCGGCATCGCCTCTAACGTAGCGTTCGCGGGAGTGAAAAATTACTCCTGCGTTTCGACGGAAGTGCGTCGAAATGAACCACGAGTGGCGAACGACGAGACCGCTTCGAGCGGATCGCCGACGACCCCTGAAATGTATTACGGCAAAATCCCGTCTAGAAGCCCTCTACGGTGGCCACGTAGCTTTTCCGCCGAGAGCGATTAGAGCCGACGACCTCGACACCGAGGTCGATTCATCAATGACTGAGAACGACCAGCGATTGCTCGGGAGCGAGTCGCGACGTTCGTTCGTCAAGAAGGGGGCGCTCGCCTCCGGCGGACTCGCGTTCGGACTGAGCGGAACCGGCGCGGCCCAAGACGGTGGCGGAGGAAACGGCGGCGGAGGAAACGGCGGAAGTGACGGCGGTGGCGGTGCCCCCGCCGAGGGCGGCAAGGCGCTGATGTTCAACGACGAGTTCCGGCCGGGAGCGCAGTTCCGCGTCGTCTCGCCCGTCGTGGAACAGCAACCCGACGTGTCGGGCGTCAACCGAGGAGACATCTGGAGCGACTACAACACGCGCATCATCGAGTTCGTCAACACCAACGAGCGCGTGGTGATCTTCCCGGCCCACGACGCCGAGGTTCAGCAGGGCCAAACCTACACGCTACAGGACAACTTCTCGCTGTTCGCCGACGACACCAACGACGAGGGCATCGTCTCGGTGTCGTTCGAGCCGGTGGGGCAGAACGAGGCCGTCGCCGACGACGACTGGGACGTGCTGGACGAGGGCGGCGGCAAGGCGCTCGTCAAGGCGAACACGTTCTACCCGAACGCGCTGTTCCGCGTCGTCTCGGGCGTCGTGGAGTGGCAACCGAAGAACAACGTGCAGGGTAGCGACATCTTCAGCACCTACAACACGCGGTTCGGGGAGTATCTGAACGCCAATGACGAGTTCCTGTTCTACCCGGCGGCCGACGCCGAGGTACAGCGGGACGCAGTGTACGTGATGAACAAGGAGTTCGACATCACCGACCCCGAGGGGAACCTCGTGACGGTGGACTTCGAGCGCGTGGACGAGAACACGGTCAACGACGGTCTCCTCGACTGAGCCGACGGGCCGACGGAGCTTTTTCTTCGACGCGGACACCGCTCGCCGGTCAGCGGTGCGTCCCCGTACCGACCCCCGAAACGCCGACAACCATTTGCCGGACGGCGTTGGCATTCGACTGAAGATGTACAAGGCACAGATTGCCGACGGCGAACAGATAGAGTGCGAGGAGTACGACGAGGGCGACAACGGCGTCGAGTTGTTCGACGGTGACGGCGAGTTCATCGCGTTCGTCCCCTACGCCCACTTACTGTACGTCGGCACCATCACGGACGACGGCCAGATGGTCTGGTAGCCCGGAGCGCCCGGCGTCCACGACGCTCGGACGCGTTCGACCGTCACCTCATCGGGTTTCACGGGCCGCGTACCGCGGACGCCGTCAGTGGAGACACTCGATGCCGTCGTCCGAGGCGGAGGGAGTGGTTCGTCCGTCACACCCGGAGTTCTCGTAGCTGACTTCGGCGACCACCGACCCCTGCGGGTCCCTCACGCGGACGGTGGCGCTCTCGCCGAGTACGGACGCGTCCGATCCGGTGCCGAATCCCGCGTATCGGAGGTAGACAGGTGGACTCGACGTGAGCGTCGCGTCGTCGCCGCTCCGAGTGAGAATCGCGAGCTGTGCGCCCGGTTCGAGCGTGAGGTCTTCGATTCGATACGTCCGGTTGCCGGGGTACTCGACGGCGAATCCCGAGGCGTCCACGGCGTCGTCGGCGGTGTTCCTGAGAAGGACGTACTCGTCGTCCAGAAAGTCGCGGTCCGCCTCGTCCGGGTAGACACCCGCGAATCGCAGGCCGGTGTCCGGGGTCGTCTCGTCAGCCGTCGGCGTCTCGTCAGTCGTCGGCGTCTCGTCAGCCGTCGGCGTCTCGCCCGACTCCGACGCGACGGTCCCATCGAACGCCGCGATACAGCCGCTCGACGCCGCCGAAAGCCCCACGGCGGCCGACGCGAGGAGTGTTCGACGTTTCACGTTTGGACAGAGTGCGTAATCGGAAATAAGGATTCTCGAATGTCAAACGGCCGTTTCAGCTATCGGGCGGGGACGGCTACACCGTCACGCTGAACCGGCTCTCTATCTCGGTCATCTTGGTGACCTGCGCGGGGTCGGCACCGCGGAGGACGCCGCCGATGTAGGTGTACGTGGCGAACGAGTCCGTCCGATTCTTGTAGAACGGACAGCCGGAGTCGCCGCCGTTGATAGTCGTGTCCACCTCGAAGTACGTGTCGTAGACCTCTTTGACCGTCCCCGAAGTGATGCCGGTGCGAGCGCCCTGTTTCGTGACGTTGTAGCCGTTGTCTTCGAGTTGGTGGAGCCAGTCGTCGTCCATCGTCCCCGCGATGCCGGGGTCGCGGTAGGTGTCGCACTGCTCGTCGGCGAGGTCCCGGCGAACGTCGGTCCCGGAGTTCAGATCGACTACCGCGGCGTCGAAGAGGTTCGGCGGGTGATCGAAGTTTATTTTGTCCTTGTCTCTGGTCCCGATTTTGTCGCCCGACCCGGCGTTCTGACGACAGTCGGTCGCGTCGTAGCTCAGGAAGCAGTGGGAAGCCGTGACGAGTCGGTTCTCGTCGTGTTCCTCGTCGTAGACGGGCGTCCCGGTGGTACAGACGTTGCCCTTCTCGGTGCGCCACGCACACCCTGCGGGGACCGGGCGGTAGTTGCAGTCGTAGTCGTACGACGCGGCGGTCGAGACGGCGTCGTCCGTGAAATCGACCTGCTGTTGCTTGGTCACGACCGGAATGCCCTTCACGGCCCTCGCTTTCTCCGTGCCGCGACCGGCGACGCCCGTCACCGTCGCCGGAAGCGCGTCGCGGAGTTTCTCGGCGGAGACCCCCGGCGAGAAGTCGGCCTGCCAGTCGTACTCCTCGGTCTGGTGTTTCACGACGACCGCCTTCCGGGGCTTCTGGCCGCGCGTGACCGTCGTCACACCGACCTGCACGCCGGGAATATCGAGTCGGTTCCGGAGCTGTTCGGCGGCGTCGCGGGCGCTCTGGACTTTCACCCACTGGTCGCGCGACACGCCGAAGTACTCCGGCTCGCGCTCGGGTTTCGCGCCGTTCTCCACGACCTCCTCGTGGTTCGTGTGTTTCCACGCCCGCACCATCGGGACCTCGTTACCGAGGTCCACGTCGGACTTCGCGAGTGCGGACTTCGAGGCGTTGGCCAACGCGGTGCCGGTCACACCGAGCGCGGCGAGCGATTCCACGAACCGTCGGCGACCCATTTTCGTTATCTTGTCAAGCCGCATGTAAAATTCATCCGTTTCGGTGTGAAATAATTCTCCGCGAACGAGAGGAAACCGCCGACAGCAAAAAGTTAATTTTTCTATAATTCTACTCTTAATTTTATTTTGGCTAGCTATTGTAACTTTATTCGACGAGACGACTCTCTCGTCGTGTCGTCGTTCGAGAAGCGAAAAGTGTGAGCGCTAGCGATAGCGAGAGGACCGTTCGACCGGTTCGACCGACTCTACCGGACCGGCGGGTACGCACCGTCCGGTTTTGTAACGTCGCGGACCGAATCGAACGATTACCGCACCCCGTACTTCCGTCGCGGGCCGCCTTCCGGCCGGGAGGGGAACACTCGGCGATTCGTCACGTAACCGTCTTGGCGGTGGTGCGTGCCGACGAAAATAAGATAGCTAACCGTTTCACACGTTCCATTACTGGGCTGAATCCGAGTTAATTGGGTCCGAACCGATGCAAGCATCGCCTGCGTCTAATAGCGTCTAGGACGGAGTGTCGGGCGAGATGAGTTCCGGCATAACCGACGACGACAGGGAACGCATCGCGTCATTTTGCGAGACCCCGTCGCACGCTCGTTCGCCCGACGACCTGACCCCGCAACACGACGACCAACCGACCGAGGAGTCCCCGAAGTCGCTGTTCAGTACGGTCTGGCACCGGTTACGGGGGTGACTGCGGGACCGCGGGTCTCGTCGCCCGTGATGCGGGCGCGACGCGAATGACACCTATTTTTACGTGTGGGACGCAACATCGCGCCACGAGGAGTGTAGTATGGGTTGGATTAACTGGTCGTCGGCTGAAACGATGCGGGAACGGGCGACCGAAGCGCGGTCGCAGTGGCGCAGGTCGCCGCGAGCGAGCGAGCGACGGGGGCAATCCGGCGTGCGGAGTGGGGAAACTTATTTCTATCACAATCGACGAGCAAGCAGACGAATACGAACGGAGGTCGGACCGAGCCGCCGACTCGTCGCTCCCGGCGTTCACCGCGAGTGCGAGGAGGACGACGGCGAGCGTAGGCAGCGTCCGGAAGGGGCCCGAGAACGAGCATGACCGAACAGTTACGCGAAGAAAAGCGGAAGATAGAGGAGTTGCACGAGGTCGCCTCCGAGATGGAGGCCTGTACCAGTAAAGACGAGGTCTATCGTCTCGGCGTGGACGCCGCGGAGGGAATTCTGGAGTTCGACATCTGTGGCATCGACATGGAGGAGAACGGCTACCTCGTCCCGAAGGCGAGTTCGTCGGAGATGCCCAACGACGGGTACGACGCGCTCGAAGCCGACAAGGGACTGGCCGGACGGACGTTCCAGAACGGCGAGTCGTTCCTGATTCAGGACGTGCGGACGATGGACGAGGCCGAACCGGTCCAAGAGCAGTACCGGTCCATCCTCAGCGTGCCCGTCGGCGACTACGGCGTGTTTCAGGCCGGGTCCCGCAAGGCGGAGGCGTTCGACGAGGACGACCTCGAACTCGCGGAACTCCTGATGAGCCACGTCACGGAGGTCATCTCGCGCATCGACTCCCAGTCCGCGCTCCGCGAGAGCGAGGAGAAGTACCGGACGCTCGTGGAGGGGAGCCACGACGCCATCTTCATCCACAGCGGCACGGAGTTCCAGTTCGTCAACGACCGCGTCTCGGAGATGACGGGCTACAGCGAGGAGGAACTCCTCGGGATGCCCGTCTGGAACGTCGTCCACGAAGAGGACCGCGACCGAGTGCAGAGTCTCATCGAGCGCCGCGAGCAGGAGGGCGAGACGCCCCACTACCAGTTGCGCATCCGGACGAAAGAAGGCGAGGTTCGCTACGTCGAGTTGAGCGTGCAGGCCATCTCCTACGACGGCGAGAAAGCCCACCTCGGGTCGGCCCGCGACGTGACCGAGCGCCGCAAGCGCAAGCAGAAGGTAGAGCGCCAGAACGAGCGTCTCAAGGAGTTCGCCAGCGTCGTCAGCCACGACCTCCGCAACCCGCTGAACGTCGCGCAGGGCCACCTCGAACTCGCCCGCGAAACCGGCGAACAGCGCCACTTCGAGAAGACCGGGTCGGCGCTCGGCCGGATGGAGTCGCTCATCGAGGACCTGCTCAAACTCGCCCGGCAGGGCCAAGACGTGAGCGAGACCGAATCCGTCGGCTTGGAGACGGTCGTCCGGCGCGCGTGGTCCACCGTCTCGACCGGCACCTCGACCCTCGACGTGGCCGACGACCTCGGCGAAGTCGAGGCCGACGACGGGCGACTCCAAGAACTGTTCGAGAATCTGTTCCGGAACGCAGTCGAACACGCTGGCGACGACGTGACCATCTCGGTCGGCAGGCTGTCGGACGGCGGGACGCGCTGTTCGGAACCCGAAATCGAGGAGTCGGAACCGGAGACCGACGCCCCGCCCGTCGAGTTCGGCGAGACGGGCTTCTACGTCGCCGACGACGGGCCGGGCATCCCCGTCGGCGAGCGCGAGAAGGTCTTCGAACACGGGCACACGACCGCCGACGACGGGTCGGGGTTGGGCCTCTCCATCGTCAGTAGCATCGTGGACGCCCACGGGTGGACGGTTCGGGTCTGCGAGGGCGAGGCGGGCGGCGCGCGCTTCGAGATTTCCACCGTCTGAGTACCTGACACCGCGAGCGTCGCCGTTACCGCCCGATTATCTGAACCCGCGAACGTCGCCGATGGCGAGCGGACTCGTCGGGAGGTTCTCGGGGGATTCCAAGTCGTTGTACTCGCTCGGAGCCACGTCGTTGGGCGACTCCGGGTAGAACAGCGACGCCAGCAGGTGGAGGTGGCGACGCCCCACGTCGAGTTCGAACTGGCCGCCGCCGTACATCCTGATGTCGTTCTCCTCGCAGAACTCGACGGTGTCGAGGAGAGACCGGACCGACCCGAACCGCGAGGGCTTGATGTTCAGCCAGTCGGGGTCGATGGGCAGGTCGCGGACGCTCTCGACGCTCGTGACGGGATAGTCCCACGAGAGGCGGTGGCGAGCGTCCGCGAGCGCGTCGGCGGTCTCGTCGGTCCACGCCGAGTCTTCGAGAATTGCCTCCGGGAACGCCTCGGCGACCGTCCGGTAGAGGTCGGGGTCCGCGCTCCCGGCGACCTCCTCGTCCTCGTAGTGGGCTTTGAAATCAACCACGCGGACGCCCTCACCCGAGAGGTCCGCCAGCAGGTCGTCGGTCCACGACTCGTCGGCGTCGAGTTTGAATTCGAGGCCGGGGACGCGCTCGTGCCACTCGCGGATGGGGTCGGCGCTCGGCGGGTCGCCGAGGACCGGACTGGCGACGAACCGGACCGGCTCGTACTCGCGGTCCAGCAGTGCGCCCAAGTCGGTGTCGGCCTGCCGGAGCGCGAGGTCGAGCGCGGCGCTCTCGACCGCCCACCGGCGGTAGTGTCGGTAGTGGTCGTCCACTGCGTCGGCGGACTGGTCGGGGAAGAGGTCCAACTCCGCTACCTCGTCGGCGAACGAGTCGAGGGTGTACTCGCCCGCGAGGTCGAACTCGTCGGGGATGGGGTGTAACTCGGCGTCGTAGGTCACGTCCTCGCCCCGGCCCTCCTCGCCGTCGCCGGACAGCGAGACCACGGTGGTCGCGCGGGTGAACTTGGTCGTCTCGCGCTCGCGGCGCTCGTACTCCACGGCTTCGACTGTCAGCGGGAGGTCGGCGACCTCCTCGTAGAGACTCATACCCCAATACTCGGACGCTGGCGGGATAGTCGTTGGCCTCGCAGTGAGTCGGACTGCGAATGCGGTCGATTCCCGTGTTCGAGTCCGAGGCTAGCTCGTTTCGGGCGTCCGCGTTCGGCTCTCATGAACCGACGACGCCCGAAAAATCCGAAACCGAACGACCGCTACCCGGACGCTACTCCGTCACGACCGTCACCGGGCCGTCGAAGTTCAGGATGATGGACTGGGTGAGGTCGCCGAACAGCGCCTTTCCGGCGGGCGAGCGCTTGTCGCCCGCGATGAAGAGGTGGTCACAGTTCCGGTCGGCCGCCGTGTCGAGAATTTGGCGCTGTTCGTCGCCGAGCGCGCCGACCGCCTCCCACTCGACGGCGACATCCTCCAGCGCCTCGCGGCCCACGTCGGCCGCGAAGTTCTCGGCCCCGTTGCGGGCCTGCTCGGCGGAGTAGCCGACCGACTGGCTCGGAATCGACTCCATCGTCTGGCGAGTCTTCTCGTATTCCTCGTCGGTCGTGACGTGGAGGAGGACGAGTTCGGCGTCCACGGCGGCGGCGAGTTCCCCGGCCTCGTGGACCAACGCTTTGGTTGACTCCTCGGCATCGACGACTGCGAGCGCGCGTTCCATATAAGGGCCATGAAGTGACCGGTACATAAATAATACGATTAGGTGGTAATAATTAGCACGACGGGGACGCACGGAGCGAGCGCCGCCCGCAGTTATATGACGGTCGATAGCGTCAGAGCCTCCGTGCCAGAACGACAGTCGACGCGCCGAGGAGTTCTGAAAGCGGCGGGCGCGACCACGCTCGGGTCCGCACTGTCGGCGCTCGCCGCGGCGGACGCCACCGCGCCGCGACTCGTTCCCGAACCGCACGACGAGAGCGACGAGAATGCCGAGACGTTCGACGTTCGACAGGAGGCGGCCGAGGAGGTCTTTCCCCACTCGGTCGCCAGCGGCGGTCCGACGCCGAACGGGGTTCTCCTCTGGACGCGAATCGCGCGCGACGCCTTCTCCGAGGGGACGAAACTGGGCGTCGAAGTCGCCGAAGACGAGCAGTTCGGGAACACGGTCTACCGCGGGACGGTTCCGGCCGAGCAGGTCGGTCCGAAGCGCGACTACACCGCGACGGTGGACGTAGACGGGGAGTTGAACCCCGACAGTGAGTATTTTTACCGGTTCGTCTACGACGGCGCGGCCAGTCGGGTCGGTCGGTGTCGGACGCTCCCGAAACCCGGCGCGAGTCCCGACTCGCTCAGTCTCGCGGTCGCCTCGTGCAACCACTACCTACAGGGCTACTTCGGCGCGTTCGCGCACGTCGCCGACGAGGACGTGGACTTCCTCGTCCACCTCGGGGACCTCATCTACGAGATGGGTGGCGACGGTATCGGCGACCGGTCGCTCGACCTCCCGACCGGCCACGAGAAGGCCCACGGGCTGGTGGACTTTCGATACCTCTACCGGCAGTATCGGAGCGACGAGTTCCTCCGGCGTGCGCTTCGGAACCACACGCTGATTCACACGTGGGACGACCACGAGATAGTCGGCGACCGGTGGTGGGACTACGACGCCGACGCGCCGAAGACGGAGAAACACCCCCGCGGCGACGACCCGGAGTTCATGCGCCAGTTGTACGTGGACGGGATTCGGGCCTACACCGAGTACGTCCCGGTGAGAGCGCGATACGACCCTTCGGGCGAGGAGCTAGCGCCCGACGCCATCCGGGAGAACTTCCGGCTCTACCGGTCGTTGCAGTTCGGCGACCTCGCGGACCTGTTCGTGACCGACGAGCGGCTCTACCGGTCGGAGCCGCCGGGGACCGACGACGAGACGGTCGCGGTCCCGGTCGAGGCCGCCGTCGAGAACTCCGGGCGGACGATGCTCGGGGACGACCAGCGGTCGTGGCTCACGTCGGGGATGGCCGACTCGGACGCCCGGTGGAAGCTCTGGGCCAACGAGGTGTTGGCGGCCTCGTTCCGGTTCCTCGAAGACGGCCGGATAACGGTCAACGCCGACGCGTGGGACGGCTACGCGACCGAGCGCGAGCGGGTCCTCTCGCAACTCGCCGAGGCCGACGTGTCAAACGTCGTCGCGCTGACCGGCGACATGCACAGCTACCTCGCCAGCTATCTCGCGACCGACTTCGAGTTGACCGCGGGAGGCGACGGTGGCGGCGGTGAGGAAAGCGGTGGCGACGACGGGAGCGAGCGCGTCGGCGTCGAGTTCATGGCTCCCGCGATAAGTAGCGACAACCTCGTCGCGTCGGGGCAGTTGCCCGAGTCGGGGACCGACGTGCTGGTCGCCGCGCTCCGCGCGGAGAACCCCCACGTCCAGTGGTTCGACAGCAGTCACTGGGGGTACGCGGTCGTGGACGTGACCCGCGACGAGTTGGTCTACTCGGCCTACGCCGTGGACCGCACCGTGGACGCCGCCGACGCGCCGAAGGAACTCCTCCGGCGCTACCGGGTGCCCGCGGGGTCGGTCGAGATGGAGCGGACCGACGGAAGCGAGGACTGAGTCGGCCCGCAACCGAACCGGGTCAGCGCGTGGCCGAACCGGGTCAGCGCGTGGCCGAACCGGGTCAGCGCGCGGCCGAACCGAGTCGGCACGCGACCGGCGACCGTTCCGCGCGAAACCGACGTGCAACGGGACCGAGGATTTTTAGGGTTTCACTGAGACGAAACGTACAGTTCCGGAGGCCGCAACCAATGTCCACGCAACCGACGTTCAGTCCCCTGTCCGACGCGACCGGCCTCGACATCGTAGACCCCATCGAGACGCGTCACTTCTCGCTGCTGACCGACTCGCCGGTGACGCCGACCGCGGCCGACACCGACCGGTTCGCGTTTCCGGTCGCGACCGCGTGCCGGATTACGACCGGTCGCTTCGCGTTTCCCTACATGGTCCCGATGGAGGTCAGGACGCCCGAGGGCGACCATCTGGCGTCCATCGACCTGCCGACGACCCGCGAGTTTTCCGACGACGAGTACCTGCTGGAACTCCACTCGCCCATCAAGGTCTACTTGCGAGCGACCGGTGGGATGACCATCGACGCGAGCGACGACGCCGTGGCCGTCGAGTTCGACGGCGAGGTCTCGGTCGCGGTCGGCGCGCGGTCGTACCACAGTTCCCCGGCGGCGACGATTACGGTCCCCGACGACCCCGAGGCCGTGATGGCGGCGGTGTCGGCGTTCCCGTCGGCGCTGAAGACGACCAGCCCCGAGCGCGCGTGGCCGACCCTGCGCGGGCATCCTCCTCGGGTCGAGCGCGGCGAGGAGTTGTCGATTCCGGACGCGCTGGAGACCCCCGACACCGGCATCGAAATTGCGGTGCCGCCGGAGTACGGCCACGTCTACACCGTCGCGCCGCTGGCCTACTACCTCGGCGCGGAGGTGGTGCCCGGCGAGACCGCGCGCCTCACGGCCGACTCGGGCGTGAACCGGTTCTTGGGCGAGGACGTGGCCGCCGTCGGCGAGGAGGTCGAGGCGATTCTCAAGCGCGTGTTCCTGCTGGACTGCGTGACCCGAACCGAGGGGCTGTACCCCGACGAACTCCACGAGCGGGAACTCCTCGAATCGGTCGGCGAGTTCGACTTCGAGGCGCTGTACGAGGCGTCGCCCGCCGACCGACTCGCGGCGTACCTCGCGGTGGACGACGACGCCTTCGCGGCCATCGAGTCGCCGTGGCACCGCGTCACGCACGTCGAGGCTGACCCCGGTCCCGACGCGGCGGAACTCCTGCCGTACGTCGTCAACGACCTCTCGCTGGTCCGGGTCAAGCCCGGCCGCGACGAGGCGTGGTCGCCGAGCGAGTCCCAGCAGGAGACCAACGAGGCGCTGAACGCGTTCGTCAGGTCGCCCGGCGGCGCGGACGACCGCTCGACCGCGGGCGAGTCCGAGACTCCGACGACGGGCGAGTCGAAGGCTCCGGCGGCGGACGAGTCCCGACCTCCGACCGCGGCCGCGGGCGAGGAGCGCGAGGACTTCCTCCGGTCGGCGAGTCTGCGACGTTCGACGCGCCGGAGCCAGTTCGACGAGTTGGAGGACCCCGACGCCGGAGACGGCGAGGAGAGCGGCGGTGACGGAGCGGAGAGCGACGGCGACGGGCCGGAGAACGCCAGTGGCGAGTCGGGGAACGACGCGGACGCCGCGGCCGACCCCGAGGAGGCCCGCGGCGTGCCCGGCGAGGGCGGCTACATGCCCCTGCCCGAGACCGACGCGCTCGAACAGGCGTGGATCGGCGACCGGACGCCGGTGGAGGGGACGAAGCTCCTCAAACCGGCCTTCGAACACGAGTCGGCCGCGTCGGAGGACGGCACGGTCGAGATTACGGTCGCCTGCAACGACGAGCAGATGCGGAGCGAGTGGGACTCGGCGGCCGAAATCTACGCCGACCGCGACGACCTGCGGGCCAGCGTCACCTGCGAGTTCGGCGTGACCACCGAGCGCCTGCGCGACCTGCTGGCCGAGGAGACCGACATGTTCCACTTCGTCGGCCACATCGACGGACTGGGCTTCCAGTGTTCGGACGGCGTCTTGGACGCCGCCGCAATCGAGGAGACCGGTGCGACCACGGTTCTCCTCAACGGCTGTCGCTCCCACGACCAAGGCGTCGCGCTGGTCGAGGCGGGCGCGAGCGCGGCGGTCGTGAGCCTCGGGGACCTCTGGAACGAGGGAGCCGTGGAGGTCGGCGAGACGCTGGCGGGGCTATTCCGCCACGGGTTCAGTATCGGCCACGCGATGACCATCGTCCGCGAACACACCTCGCTCGGGAAGGAGTACGTTGTCGTTGGCAGTCCTAGCGTAACGCTCTGCCAATCTGAAAACGGGATTCCATTCATGTACCATATTTTTCATGAAGGAGAGGAATCTGAGTCGTTCGAGGTCCAGATGTATTCATACCCCATGTGGGGGTTCAGTATCGGGGGAACTATCGTGAGCTATCTTCCACAAATCGAGAGACATCATGTAGCCATCGGTGAATGTGGAAAAGGAGAGACGACGATGGACCAATTCAAAGAAATTCTCGAATCCTATCCTGAGCCGTTACTCGTCAATGGAGAATTAACTTGGTCGGACGTGTGGGCTGGTATTTAAGGACCAAGCTTTGCGCCGCCGGAACCTGCCGCCACGTTCCCTGCCTGCGAGAGCAGTAGCATCAGTGTAAAGAGCGCGCCCATCATCCGCGGGTTCTCTGCGAGCCATTCCGTGAGGTCTGTCTTCTGTGCCATTACAGTAGTATATCGAACGCCGGGAATTATCTAATTTTCTAAATATTTCCTAGAGCAAAAAGAAGATAGAATGTCAGAGGCTATAACTTACGTGTCTATGTCACGGTCAACGAACTTGGAAGTATCGTCCGGACTCCTCGTTCGGCGCGTCACTCGGCCGCGGGCTGGCAGTAGGCTCTGAATCGGTAATAATCTCCGGATTCTGGCCACAACCTTATTGTATCCACTCGTTTTCAGGAGGAAAATTTATAAGCTAATAGGTGGAACCTCTGATACGGTAACAGTTATGACGACGGATAGTTCCACACCTCGGGGAGGAGACGACGGCCCGCCCGACGACCAGATAAACGAGTTCCTCAACGTGCTAAACGAGCTGAAAGCGACCGGCTGTAACCTGCTGGTCGTCGGGGACGCTCCGCGAGAGGTGTTCACCCGCGCGAGCAGTCAGCTACTGGGAGACCCGGATATACTCCGCTATCGAGTGCTGGCCGTCACCGACGCGACGACCCAGAGCGTCGCCGACCGACTTCCGGACGCCGAGACGACGCCCCGGCCGCTGACCGAGACGACTCGTATCGTCAACCACGCTGGCGCGCCGCGGTCGGTCACGGCCCAGAGCGAGGCCGCGCCGCCCGAACTCGCCGGGATTCACGAGACCTGCGTGGCCGACCCGCAGTTGCAGGGCCTCCAGTCGAGTCTCGCGGAAGCGATTCAGGCGGTCGCGCGCAACGCCGGGGCGCTCGACCCCTCGGACCTCCGCGTCGGCGTCGATTCGCTCACGCCGCTGGTCGAACACCACGGCGAGGAGGTCGTCCGGAACTGCCTCGAACTGGTCGGCGCGTACGTCCGGGACAACGACGCAATGGCCCACTACGTCCTGCCGGACGAGTACGACGCCGAGCGCGTCCAGTCGCTCGTCCCGTCGGTCGATGCGGTCATCGAACTCCGGACGGTGAACCCCGACGAGCGCGGCCACGACGTAGAGCAACGCTGGCACGTCCCCGACCGCGACATCACGAGCGGTTGGACGCCGCTGTAGCGGTCGGCGAACCCCCGAGGAGACGGTCCGTCGTCTCGCGATTTTCTCCCCGACTCAACTCTCGACAGGCCCGCCCAAACGCATCGCGTCGGCTTCGAGGCGGTCCACGACCGCCTCGCCCCACGCGACGGCCGCGCGAGCGTCGGTGTGGACGAACCCGACCAGTTGCCCGTCGTCGTATATCATCGCGCCGACTCGCTTGGCCGGTCGGTCCGAGTCGCGGCCCCGAGCGGACCGAGCGGCGTCGGTCCCGCGCGACCGGTCGGCGTCGGGCGCGCTCTCGTGTGCGTCCGCGGCCGTGTCCGCGAGCGCGTTCGCGGACGCGCGGTCGTGATTTTTCGTCGGTTCGTCCTCGCGTCGTCCTCCCGACTCGCTCCCGTCGCTCGCCGCGTCGGGGTCCTCGCGCTCGGTCACGACGAGACTGACGGCTCGGTCGGCGCTCGTCTCCCACAGCGTCACGCCGTTGCACTCGGCGATAGCGGTCAGTTGCTCCTCGCGTCGGGCGAGAATCCAGTCGAGGACGCCCTCCGCGCAGACGATGTCGGCGGTCATGCCCTTCTCGACTATCTGCTCGTAGTAGATGTCCACGTAGGCGGGGATGACCGCCGTGGCGAACACGCGGGCGTGGTCGGCACCGTCGAGGAGCGACTCCAGCGCCTCGACCGGCGCGTGGGGCGAACACGACGTGGGGAGCGAGACGGTGGCCTCCTCGAAGAGCGCGCCGTCGAGCGCCGCGTCGGTCCCTAACGGGTCGAGGGCCTCGCGGGCCGCGGCGAGTCCGTCGAGGCGGGCGCTGTAGCGTCTGTAGGCTTCGAGCGCGAGTTCGCCGGTCAGCGTCGTCCGGTAGCCGCGGTCGGCGCGCTCGACGAACTCGGCGTCTTCCAGTTCCCTGAGCGCGCGGTCGATGGTCGAGCGCGATTCTTCGAGGTTGTCGGCCAGTTCGCACTTCTGGCGAGGACGGCGGAGGTGGGCCAAAAAGTGACTTCGCGCTCGAAGACACTTCTGGAGGTCGGCGGAGCGGGAGCGCATATCCGACCGTAGTCACCCGCCTCACAAGAAACCATGCGAAATCGTGCATTTAAGTCGTCGCCGGACTTTTATAGTAGTAACTACGATTTGAGTGAAATCTCCAACGAGTGAGATAAAGCAGGTAGGGTTCGTTCGTCCAATCGCTGGTGCCGTAGACCAGCCGCTGCGTGCGTCTGACACCGGCCATACCATTGTCTGACGGGGAGGACTCCTCCCCACAACTTCGCAGTGTACAGTGTCTCGGACGACTCGCAGTGACTGGCGACGAGCGAGTCTCGCAGGTCCCCGCAAAAAATGTTCTCCCGAGCGGTTATTCCAGTTCGGTCGTGTTGTACATCTGGCGACTCGTCCCCGCGGCACCGAACCGCGAGATGTCCACGTTGTCGTACCAGAACCGCTGGTCGGTCCGGTGGTACACCGGCAGGAACACCACGTCCTCCCAGTTGGCCTCCTCCATCTGGACGTACGACTCGTTGCGCGCCGCCTCGGCCTCGTCGGTCGGCGCGGGGTTGTCCTGCACCTGCTCGTAGGCGCTGGTCGCCCGCTGGGCCGCCTGCGTGCCCGACCAGTTGACGTACGAGATGGGCGCGTCCTGCGAGGTGTCGGTCTGTGGCGGGTTCAACAGTTGCAGGAAGTTGTCCGGCGCGGGCCAGTCCATTATCCACCCCAGCGAGTAGGCCTGTAGGTTCCCTTCCCGGCCCCGCTGGAGGAGCGTCGAGAACGGCGCGGTCTCGACGTTCATCGAGATGTGCGCGCTCGCCAACTGGTCGCGCAGGAGTTGTGCCGTCTGTTGCCACGTGTCCGACCCCGAGTAGATGGTGAAGGTGAACTCGTACTGGTTGTTCGGCCCGTACCCGGCCTCCTCCATCACCTGCCGGGCCTGCTGAATCTGGGTCTGGTCGTAACCGTACGGGTAGTTCTGCTCGGCGTGCTGGTCGTAGGCGTCGGGGCCGCCGGGGTAGATGCTCGGCGGCGTGAAGTGGTAGGCGGCCTGTCCCCGCTCCTTGAAAATCTGGTCGATGACCTGATTCTGGTTCATCGCGTACGCCGCGGCCTGCCGCGCGGGCTTCTCGACTTGCGCCGTGTTGAACCCGATGTAGAAGGCGTTTATCGTCGGCACCGCGAGGAAGTTCAGCGTCGCGCCGTTCCGGACCGGCCCGTAGGTGCCGAACTGCCGCCCGAGGTCGTCGGTCTCCTCGACAGTGACGTTGTTCGGGTTGTAGAACGGCGTCGGAATCGGGAAGTAGTCGGCGTTCCGGTTCATCGCGTAGGTGTACCGGGCGTTGTCGTCCTCGATGATGCGCCAGTTGACCGCCTCGACCTGCGCGGGTTGGCCGTGGTAGTTCGCGAACCGCGAGACCTCCGCCTCGTCGTTGGACTGCCAGCGGACGAACTCGAACGGCCCAGCACCCACGGGGTTCGAGGTCGCGAACTCCTGATACGGAATCTCGCCGTCGTAGCCTTGGATGTCGCCGACGATGCCCTCCGGGAGCGCCGCGAACGACGTGTACGCCAGCATCGGGAGCGTGGCGTGGAACGGCTCTTCGAGGTTCACTTCCAGCGTGTAGTCGTCCACCGCGTTCACCGCGAGCGTCCCCGGCTGGTAGTTGCCCTCGTCGTCGGTCTCGTGCTGGACGCCGATGGAGTCGAGGATGAAGTACGCCCGCCGGGATTCGTCCGAGGCCGCGAGTCGCTCCCACGCATACACGAAGTCCTGTGCGGTGACTTCGCCGAAGTCACCGTGGAACTGCGCGCCCTGTTTGAGGTTGAACGTGTACGTCGAGAAGTCCTCGGAGGTCTCGAACCCCTGTGCGAGTTGCGTCTGGACCTCTATCTCCCCGTCCGGATAGTTCATCAGCGCGTCGAAAATCTGCTGGATAACCGTCCCCGAGGCGGTGTCGGTCGCCTTGATGGGGTCCAGCGTACTCATCGTGGAGTTGATGAGGTTCAGCGTCCCCTGTGCCGCCCCGTCACCCTGAGTGGTCGTCTCTTGGCCCGCCGCGCTCCCCGTAATCGCGACAGCCGATGCCGCCCCGCCGGTCGCCTTCAGGAACGACCGACGAGACATGTTGGATTTCTCGGACATGCAAATAGAAGGACCACGCTATTGCATATGTAGTTAATTATTTATAATGCGGTATCGGGGGATTAGTAAAACGGCCTCCTCTATCGCGGGTTTGAGACGACGAGGAGTTGTGAAATCCACTCCGAACGCTAACCTGAATCCCGGCCGGTCGGAAGAAAGAACAATCTACTGAGTGGGTACGCGGTCCCTAACCCGCCCTCGGAGCGGTTGTGGCATCTCATCGAAACTACAGCGGTCGGAGAAGACGGGACCGACGACGGAGCCACCCGACCGACACCGGCGACCCCGCAGACGGCGACGACAGACCCCCGCCGACGAGAACGAAGCGACCCCGCGGACGGCGACGACGCTGGCGCTCCTCGCGCGGCGGCGAAGCGAGTCGTGACCGACCTCCCGCCGCTGGGGAACGGGAAGCAGACATTTCATCGTGGCTCTCGTACCCGCTGTATGAGCATCGGCCGGGCGCGACACGGGGACCGCGAGACGGCGTTCGACTGGCTCGCCGCCCTGCTGGCGGCACTGCTGGGGGGCATCCACCTCTATCTCGGGGTTACGGGCGACGAACCACAGTTCTTGGTCGTGGCCGCGCTGTTCTTCGGCGGCGTGGTGTTTTTCTTCACGGAGTTCTGGCGCGCGGTGGTCTACCTCCTCGCGGCGCTGTACGTCGCCATGCTCGGGGTCCTCTGGCTGTTCGAGGGGATGCAGTACCGCCAAATCGGGCTGGTGACCGGCGCGGTGAGTACCGTCTTCTTTCTCCTCGTCATCTACCTCTTCTACGCCGAGTCAGAGCTATTCGAGTGAGACGCAGAATTCGAGGACGCAGAATGGAGCGAGGAGAACCCTCGCTACTCGACGAGGGAAAACCCTCGCTACACGAGGAGAACCCTCGCTACTCCACGTACAACGAGTACGTGATAACGCCGAATCCGGCCGCGGTCAAGGTACTCTCGATGACGAGGACGACCTCGCGGTCGATGCCGACTATCTGGTCGGCGATGCCCGCCAGAAACGCGCCGAGGGTGACGACGCCGAACCCGAGCGCGAGCGCCCGGAGCGCCGGGGAGTCGGTCCGGCGGTAGGCCTTGAACGCGAAGAACGTGATGAGGCCGCCGAGCAGGAGCGTGACTGTCTTCAGCGCCACTACCAGCGAGGTGAGTTGGGTCAGTTCGTTCATGTCTCTTTGCGCACCTCCGACCACATGTCCGCGAGGCGCTCCTCGGCGCTCCGGGCCGGGCGGGAGACGGCCACGTCGAACTCGTTCTCCTCGGTCAGTGAGAGGTTCACGTCCTCGAAGTCGAGGTCGTAGCGAGTCGTGTGGTGGCCGTCGCTCCGGACCTCGGTGAGTTCCGAGAGGAGCGACGCCTCGGTCAGCATGTCCAGTTTGCGGTAGACCGTCGAGAGCGGGATGTCGGTCGCGTCCGAAATCTCGCTCGCGGTCATGGGTTCGTCGATTCGTTTGACGATGGCCCGGCAGTCCGGGTCGTCGAGCGCGTCGAGGAGCGTCTGGAGGTCGGGGTCCTCCTCGATACCCGCCGGGTCTCGAACCATCTCCTCGAACGTTTCCAAAGGCGATACATAATTCGTTCGACTTCAGTGACGAACTCGCTCGGGACCGGCGTCCGAGTCGAGCGTCGGTCGTCCGAATCGGGCGTCGCTCCTCCCGAGGACCGACCGTACCGTTTGTGAGCGCACGACACACCGAACACGTTCGAGTCCCGTCCCATCCGCTGAGAATCACCTCCAGCGCTCTTTAAGTAGCCCCCATAAGCTGGAACTGTAACAATGACCGACATCGGAGCCCCCGGCGACGGACCCTCGCGACGCGACTTTCTGAAAGCGACCGGTGCTGGCGGTCTGGCGGCCGCGGCCGGTTGTACTGCACCGAGCGGTCAGACCAGCGAAACCCGACGGACGACCCAACAGCAAGCCATGAACGCACAGAGTTCCCTTCCGACGACGAGTCCCCCCGAAGTGGTGAACGTAGACGAGCAGGGCGGTTCGGTCACGCTCAAGTCCGCACCCGCCAAACACGAGGTCCACCCCCTCGACTCGATGGGCGGCCCGGTCGAACTCCCCCGCGTGTGGGCGTTCCAAGCCGACGACCGCGACCCGAGCGTCCCCGGTCCCATCCTCCGAACGACCGAGGGCGAGGACATGGAAGTCACGCTCGACAACACCGACGGCAAGCGACCGCACACCGTCCACTTCCACGGCGTCCAGAAGACGTGGAAGAACGACGGCGTGCCCACGACGACCGGCATCACGGTCGAACCCGGCGAGAAACACACCTACCAGATTCCCGCGAACGTGCCCGGCACCCACCTCTATCACTGCCACTTCCAGACGCCGCGGCACATCGAGATGGGGATGTTCGGCATCCTGCGCGTGGACCCGAAGGGGTACGAACCCGCCGACAAGGAGTACTTCATGACGGTGAAAGAGTGGGACTCGTCGCTCTCCCGGATGATGGCCGGACAGAGCGCGAGCTACAACCCGCGCAAGCGCAACCCCGACGTGTTCACCGTCAACGGGAAGTCCGCTCCTCGGACGCTCCACCCCGAGGACGGCTCGCCCATCATCGTCAAACAGGGCGAGACGGTGCGCCTGCACCTCGTCAACGGCGGGTACATGTCCCACCCGATGCACATCCACAACCACCGCTTCGAGCGGGTCGAGAAGGACGGCGGCCGGATTCCGGAGGCCGCCCGTCACGGCATGGACGTGACCAACATCGCGCCCGCCGAGCGCCACACCATCGAGTTCGAGGCCAACGCCGACCCCGGCATCTACCTGATGCACTGTCACAAAGTCAACCACGTCATGAACGGCCGGAGCTACCCCGGCGGGATGCTCAACGGCGTCGTCTACGAGGAGGCCATGGACACGGACATCTTCAAGCAACTGATGCAGTACGCCGGATACGAGGGGTGAGACGATGACCACTACTGACGAAACGATGGCAGACGGAGAGGCGACGCGACCGACCGCGACGAGACGGACCGTACTGAAAGCGGGCGCGGCGGCGACGGCGACGGCGGCCGGGACCGCCGGACTCGCCGGGTCGGCGAGCGCCCAGTCCGGTCTCGGTTCGTGGTTCGAGAACGTGTCGAACTACGACGGCGTGGTCGATAAGACCGGCAACAGCGAGGTGACGATAGAAGTCGGCGCGACGGGCAACCAAGGCAACTTCGCGTTCGGTCCCGCGGCGGTCCGCGTTGACCCCGGCACGACGGTCGTCTGGAAGTGGACCGGGAAAGGCGGGTCGCACAACGTCGTCGCCGAGGACGGTTCGTTCGAGAGCCAGATGACGGGCAGTTCGGGCCACACCTTCGAGCAAACCTTCGACGAGGAGGGCGTCACGAAGTACGCCTGCACGCCTCACAAGACGATGGGCATGAAGGGTGCCGTCGTCGTCGGGAGCGCCGGAGCGTCCGCGGGCGGCGAGTCGAGCCACGGGATTTCGCTCTCGGCCGACGAGTACGCCGTCGGCGGGAGCGTTCTCCTCGGTCTGCTGTCGCCCATCGCGTTCGGCGCGGTGCTGTTCGGACGCGACCCGGACGGCGACCTCCGTCGGCCGTGAGAGCGGAGCGTCGCGGGCGATAGTCGTGTTTGGGTTGGGTATTCGGTTCGGGTTCTCCTCTCTCGGTTTGAGATATGTTCATCAGTGTTAGGAGTGGTTGTGGATATTTTGTAGCAGTGTATAAGTACCTCAAAGATAGAAATAGTAGTGCTACCAGAATACGGTAGAAATTGAATCGAAGCGAACTACTGCCGACTCAAAGGAGTCCGCCCTACAGCACTGCAACAGCCTCACACCTCCCCAACCGATTGCGTTGCTCGCTTCGCTGCGCGACTCATCCCTCGCGCGCCTAGGCGCGCTCACGAGAGAGCGCGCCCCACGCGCCGGTCGAAAAAGAGTCACGGAGCGCGCCCAAAACCAAACACGTCCGAAAATCAGTGAGCCGAAATCCGGCTCAGTAGCCCGTCGCGTTGCCGTCCTTGCGCGGTTCGGTCGCGCCCGAGAGGACCGGCTCGCCCGAGTCGAGACCTTCGATGCGGCTAATCTGGGCACCGCCGAACATCACCGGCGGGAGGACGCGCACGTCGTGGCCCTTCCGGGCGAGTTTCGACTGCGTGGCCCCGTCGAGTCGCCCCTCGACCGCCAACTCGCCCGACTCGCGGTAGCGCCAGCGCGGGTGGTCGAGCGCGGCCTGCAGGGGCATGTCGTAATCCACGATATTCGAAATTAGTTGGACGTGGCCCTGCGGTTGCATGTACCCGCCCATCACGCCGAAGGCCGCCCAGTCGTCGTCGCCGAACTTCGCGAGGCCCGGAATCAGCGTGTGGAACGGGCGTTTGCCCGGTTCGAGGCTGTTGGGGTGGTCGGGGTCCAGCGAGAAGGAGGCCCCGCGGTTCTGCAACGCGATGCCGGTGTCGCCCGCGACGAGTCCCGACCCGAAGCCAGCGAACCGCGAGTTGATGAACGAGACCAGATTCCCCTCGCTGTCGGCGACGGTCAACAGCACCGTGTCGGCGTCCTCGGCGTGGGCGTCGGGCACGCCGAACGTCACGTCGTCGTCGGCCGTCTCGCCGATGCCCGCCGCGCGCTCCTCGGCCCACGATTCGGACGCGAGGGGCGGAATCTCCTCGTATTCGGGGTCGGTGATGTAGCGGTGGCCGTCGTGGAACGCCCGCTTCATCGCTTCCGCGAAGTAGTGGATGCGCTCGGGCGAGTCGAGCGGGTAGTCGCCAGCGCCGACCTCCTCGGCGACGTTGAGGGCTTCGAGCGCGACGAGACCCTGATTGTTCGGCGGGAGTTCGTAGATTTCCGCGCCGTTGTAGGTCGTCGAGACCGGGTCGAGGAACTCCGGTTCGAAGTCGGCCAAGTCCTCGACGGTCATGAACCCGCCCTGCGCTTGGACTTCATGGGCGATTTTCTCCGCGATTTCGCCCTCGTACACCACGTCCGCGCCCTCCTCGGCGATTTTGCGCATCGACTCGCCGAGTCGTGGGAGGGCCATCCGCTCGCCGACCTCCGGCGCGCGACCGTCTTTGAGGTACGCCTCGCGGGCGTGGTCGTCGGTGAACAACTCCTCCGCGCCGGTCCAGTGAGACGCGATGATTTCGGAGACGGGGTACCCCTCGGTCGCGTACTCGATTGCTGGCTGGAGTGCGTCGGCGAGCGACAACTCGCCCAACTCCTGCACGGTGGCCTCCCACCCGCGGGCCGTGCCGGGCACCGTGACCGCGTGGGGACCGAGGAACGGCATCCCCGCGTCGGCATCGGCGTCGGTCGCGTAGCCCCGCGATTCGGGGTAGTACTCGGCGGCGTCAGCGTCGGCCTCCAGCGCCGCCTCGACGTTCTCGATGGTCGCCTCCGCGGGCGCGCCGCCGCAGGAGCGCATCGCGCCGACCTCGCCGTCGGCGGTCCGGTAGAGCGCGAACACGTCGCCGCCGAGGCCGGTACTGGTCGGTTCCACGACGTTGAGCGCCGCGGCGGTCGCCACCGCGGCGTCGAAGGCGTTGCCGCCCTCGCGCAACAACTGGACGCCCGCCTCGGCGGCGAGCGGTTGGCTGGTGGCGACGAGTCCGTTCGGCGCGTGGACGGTCGAGCGTCGGGACGTGAAGCGGTCGGGGTCCGGGTCCGAGTCGGTCATGGTTCGGGATTGCGTGGCGGGGGTCAAAAACGACCGGGAAGGGGCAGGACAGGACCGTTTTCTGCGGCCGGTTCCGGAACCGCGACTCGAACCGCTCGCACGGCGTCGCCGCACTCAGTTCCGAACGACGCCCTCCGGCCCGCGCGCAAGATACTCCCGGCCGCCTTTCTCGACCTGCAACTCGCCGTCCTCCACGACGACCTCGCCGCCGACGATGGTGTGAGTCGGGAGACCGGTTAGCTCCTCGCCGTGGAACGTCGAGTAGCGCGGTTCCATCGTGTGGTAGAAATCGTCGTCCACGACCGCGGACTTTTCGAGGTCCACCAGCACCATGTCGGCGTCCGACCCCTCGACCAGCGCGCCCTTCCGGGGGTAGAGACCCCACCGCCGGGCGTTGTTCTCGCAGGCGACTTCCACGAGACGCTCCATCGAGATGCGGTTTCTGTTGACGCCCTCGCTCATCATCACCGGCAGGAAGTACTCGATGCCGTTGTTGTCGCCGGGAATCGCGTCCCACACGTCGCCGTGCTTGCCCTCGCCCTTCTCCTTGAACTCGATTTTGTGCGGGCAGTGGTCGGTCCCGAGGTACTCGACGGTACCGGTTCGCAGGCCCTCCCAGAGGCGCTTCCTGCTCTCCTCGCCCCGGAGCGGCGGCGAAATCTTCCCCCAGACGCCCAACTCGTCGTCGTCTTTCGTGTGGCTGAGGAACGCGGGCAGGGTCTCGGCGTGGAGGTTGACGCCCCGCTCCTGAAACCGCTCGCAGATATCCACGCCCTCGCCCGTGGACATGTGGACGATGTACGCCCGCGAGTCGGTGTACTCCGTGAGGCGGCCGATCTGCTCTATCTGCATCGCCTCGCAGATGTTGGGTGCAGATTCCGACCACGCTTCGAGGTCGTTACGCCCCTCGTCCCGTAACTCTTTCCGGCGCTCGACGGCCAAGTCCTCGTTCTCGGCGTGGAACATCACCACGCCGTCGTTAATGTCCGACACTTTGTCGAGGACCTTGTAGACTCGTCCGGCGTCGGAGTGGTCGATGCCCAACTCGGGCGAAGCGTGCTTGTACCAGTTGAAGAATACCTTGAACGAGCGAACGCCCTCGTCGGCGAGGTCGCGTATCTCCTCGACGTGGTGGTCCTGATGCACGATGGCGTGGTACGCGAAGTCGATGTAGGAGTTCTCGCGGCCGACCTCGCGGAAGAAGTCCATGTCGGGCAGGTAGGGTTCGGGCTGGAGGAGAAAGTTGACCACGGTGGTCACGCCGCCGTGGACCGCTCCTCGGGTCTCGGTCTCGAAGTCGTGGGCCAGCCCCTCGTGGTAATCGTACTCGTAGCGCGACAGCCCCCAGTGGACGTGCGGGTCGATGAAGCCGGGAATCAGGTAGTTGCCGTCGGCGTCGATGGTCCGGTCGGCCTCGGGGAGATTCCGGTCGCTCCCGACCGTGACAATTCGGCCGTCTTCGGCCGCGACGCCGCCGTCGATGGTCCCGCTGGGCGTGACGACGCGGGCGTTGGTGACTCGGAGGTCTGCATGAGTATCCATAACATGTGTCACAGACGGCCGGGACTTAGAGTTACGGGTGCGCTAGGGCCGACTCGGGACGAGGAGTGGAATCGTCGGAAGGACCGAAATAGAGATCAGGAGCAAGGAGAATCGAGATGGAGGGACAAAGAGAGTTGAGAGGGAGAAACGAGGAGAATCGAGATGAAGCGAACTGATGCCGACACCACGGAGTCACTGCGCCGCGACCACACGAACCCGCGACCGCGGGCCTCACACCTCCCCAACCTCGTCGGCCGCATCCGCGGCCGACATCCCTCGCGCGGATGGGCGCGCTCACGAGGGAGCGCGCCCGCACGCGCCGGTCGATTAACGCAGTTTCCGGATTCGGTGGACAAACTGGGAAGATTGCTCGGATTTGCTCGTCGCCGGGACTCACGCCGACTCGTCGTCCTCGCGCTCATCGCTCGACTCGATGTCCAGCAGTGGCCGAAGCGCCTCCGCGAAAGCGTCCGTGTCGGCCGGGAAGACGGAAATCGGCTTCGCGCGACCTTCGACCCGGATGCGGACCTTCCCGCGCTTGCGGTACGTCCAGTAGAGGCTGACCGCGCCGAACGCCGCGAACGCGAGTCCGAGGAGCGCGCTTCCTCGAACCGAGTAGAGCCCGTAGCCGACCAACAGGACGCTCAAGACGGCGAGGAAGGTGTCGAACTCCTCGACCGTAACCTCGGCCACGTCGTCCAGCGCGACGCGGGTCAGGTCCGGGTCGTCCGAGTCCGCGTCGGTGACGACCAGCAGGTAGTCGTCGGAGAGCGCGACGGACCCGCCGGTCCGGAGCGACAGGCGCTCGCGGACCGACTCGCCGTCGGGGAGCGCGTCGGAGATGGCAGTCATCGTTTGGGGTTGTAATCGGGGTGGCAAAAAGTGTGGGTTCGCGGTCGCGAGTCAGGAGTGATTTGGAGGTAACCACGAGAGTCCCCGAAGAAGGAGTTTAGAAAGCCCCCCGCTCGCGGTCACTCCGCCCACACAATCGGGTGATCAGTCGAGCGTCTGCCGGTGGTCTGGTCAATCGAGCGTCCGAGAAAGAGGAGAAAAGGTCGAAACGAAGGCTCAGGCCGCTTCCTTTAGCTCCTCGTACTGCTCCTCGAAGCGGGACTTGCACGACGAACAGCAGAACTGGTAGAGGTCGCCGTCGATGCGCGCCGACTCGCCCTCGCTGGTGACGGAGTTGCCACACTCGTCACACTCCAGCGCGAACTCGACGCCGCGGGGGTCGGGGTGCCACGCCGAGTCCGCCAACAGACGGACCTCGTACTCCCGGATGTCGTCGGTGTCCAGCACGTCGTCCAGCAGGGGTTCGACCGCGCCGTCCTGCAGGCGCGCGTGGAAGACGACGTGTCCGTCCGCGGTCACGAAGACGTGTTCGACGCCCTCGATTTTCTCGACGCCGTCCCGGACCGAGGAGACCCGGCCGGGTTCGACGTGGAGGTCCACGAGGACCGCCACGCCCTCCGAGAGGAGCGAGCGGTCCACGTCCACGGTGAATCGCTCCACGACGCCGATTTCGCGCAGTCGGTCGATGCGGTCGGAGACCGTCGGCGGCGAGAGGTTCACCGCGTCGGCGATCTCCTTGTACGGTCGGCGGGCGTCGGCCACGAGGAGTTGCAGGATTTCGAGGTCGGTCTCGTCGAGTTCTCGCATTATCAAACGAGTTGTCTGTCCACGATAGAAACACTTTTCGTCATCTTTCGGCCGCGAACGTACGAAAAAAGTCGCTCGGCGGGTCAGCGGGCGCGCGACGACCGGCCGCCGCTCAGTCGTCGGCGACCGCCGCGTTCGCCTCGGTCTGCGCCTCCGCGATGCGGGCCTGCACGTCCACGGTCCGACCCGTCTCGGCGGCCTCGTAGGCGGCCTCAGTCAGCGCCGTCACCTGCAAGCCGAACGACCCCGGCACCGCGGGGTCCGAGTCTTCTTCGACCGCGCGCACGAAGTCCGAGAGCTTTCGCCGGGTGAGCGCGAGGAAGTCCCTGTCGCCCGAAACCTCGCCCTCGTAGGTCGCGCCCTCCTCGGAGACGGTGAGGCGGTCCTCGTCGTACCGGACGTGGCCCTCGGTGCCCCAGAACACGATTCCCTCGTCGGGGTCGCCGTGGGTGCCGTCGCCGACGACGCCGACGCTGGCCGTGACGAGCGAGAAGGGCAGTCGCTCCTCGCCGTCGCAGTCCTCGTCACTGTGGCCGTCGCGGGCGTCCTCGCGGTCGCCGTTACGGGCGACTCCGGCATCGCGGTCCAGCGTGACCGCCAGCGCAGAGTTCACGTCTACCTCCTCGCCGCGGTCGTCGGTGACTGCGGCGACGCGTCGGGGTTCGGCGTCGAGCGTCCAGAGGAGGGCGTCCAGCAAGTGGCTCCCCGAGTCGTAGAGTTGGCCGCCGCCAGAGAGGTCGGGGGCGGTGCGCCACGTCCCGCGCTGGAGGGCTATCCAGTCCTGCCCGAGGTAGGCGTTGACGGCGTGAACGTCGCCGATTCGACCCGAGGAGACCACGCGCTTGAGTTCCCGGAACAGCGGGTCGAAGTGGCGCTGGTAGCCCACTTGGAGGATTCGGCCCTGCTCGTCGGCCGCGGCGACGAGCGAGACGGCGTTCTCGACGCCGGTCACCATCGGCTTTTCGAGGAACACGTCCGCGCCCGCCGCGAAGCAGTCCATCGCCTGCTCGTAGTGGAGCGTGTGGGGCGTGACGATGCTGACGGCGTCGAGGTCGTGGGCCGCCAGCATCTCGTCGTGGCGCTCGTAGGTCGGCGCGTCGGAGGTCGCGGCGAACTCCTCGCGGGCCTCCTCGGACACGTCCGCGCCCGCGACGACTTCCACGTCGTCCATCTCGTCGTACAATTCGAGTTCGATGCTCCCGAGACCGCCCAACCCGACGGCCCCCAGTCGTACTGTCATACCGTCCGCGGGGTAGTTCTTCAATGTAAATCCGTCGATTTAAATTAGTTGCCGGTGATAAAGCGTTCGCGCTGTCAACCCGAACGGCTAACGGTCTCCGGCGTCGCGTCACTTTCCGACAATACGTTCGTCGCGTTATACCCGCTCGTACCCGGCCGGTGACGTATCGCGCTTCGCCCAGAATGCCTAACTTCGGCCGGGCGTTGGTTCTCACAGGAGACCGATACGATGGGGGAAATTGCCGTTATTCATATGGATCTGATGTCCAAAGGGGGTGGCGAAGCGGTCGCGATGAACGTCTTGGAGGCACTACAGGACGACCACGACCTGACGGTCCTAACGCTGACCGACCCCGACCTCCGGGAGTTGAACGACTACTTCGACACCGACGTTGACCCCGCGGCCCTGAGCGTCGAACGGGCGGGCCTCCTCGCGCCGTGGCTCAACGACGAGTTCGGCCTCAAATACTACGTCCTCCAGAACGCCCTGTTGGGTCGCTACGCCCGGCGGCACGGCGACGAGTACGACCTCCTCGTCAGCACCATCAACGAGTTGGGACTCGAATCGAACTCGGTCCAGTACGTCCACTTCCCGTTCGACTGGACGGTGAGTAGCGACGAGCGAGACCACATCTTCCACCCGACCGTCGAGGAGGACTCCCTCTACGAGCGACTGGCGACGCGGGTCGCTGGCGTCGAGCGCGAGGACATCCAGCAGAACGCCCTGCTGGCCAACTCCGGGTGGACCGCCGACGTGGTCGAAGACGCCTACGGAACCCGGCCCGAGGTCCTGCACCCGCCGATAGACACCCGCGAATTCGAGGAGCGACCGTGGGACGACCGCGAGGAGGGCATCGTCACGGTCGGGCGAATCGAGCGGAGCAAGCGCATCAAGGAACTGATTCGAATTACCGAAGGCGTCCGCGAGCGCGGTCACGACCTCCACCTGCACGTCATCGGGCCGACCGTGGACGACGAGTACCGCCGCGAGGTACAAGCCCTCGCGTCGGGCCGCGAGTACGTCGAGTTGGAGGGCGAGGTGCCCCGCGACGAGTTGGTCGAGCGCATCTGCACCCACAAGTACGGCATCCACGGCAAGGAGTACGAACACTTCGGGATGGCCGTCGCGGAACTGGCCGCGGGCGGGGCGATTCCGTTCGTGCCGAACGAGGGCAGTCAGCACGCCATCGTGGACGACCGCGAGGAGTTACTCTACGGGAGCGTCGAGGACGCGAAAGCGAAAATCGCTGAGGTGGCCGCGGACCCCGACCTCCAGCGCGAGTTGCGCGAACCGATGGGTCCCGAGGCGATTCGCCGCCGGTTCGGCCGCGAGCGGTTCCAGCGCCGGATTCGGAAGGTCGTCGCGGAAGCGATGGACCGGCCCGCCGGACGGGTCTCGGAGACGCCGACCGACGCGCCCGCGGAACGACCGGCCAGCGGGGACTGATTTCTCAGACGAGTTCGCGGTACGTCGCTTCCAGCGCGTCGGCCGTCGAGTCCCACGTGTAGTTCTCGCGAGCGTGGTCGCGGCAGGCCCGACCCGCGGCCGCGCGCTCGGCGGGCGCGAGCGCGGCCCACGCTCGCATGCGCTCGGCCAGCGCGTCGGCCGTGACCGATTCGACGACCTGCTCGGTCGGCACCCTGTCGTCGTCCGACAGTCCGGCCAAAATCTCGGTCGTGCCGCCGACCGGCGTGGCGACGACCGGCGTGCCCGACGCGAGGGCTTCGAGCGTCGCGAGACCGAACCCCTCCAACTCGCGGGTCGGCAGGACGAAGCAGTCGGCCGTGGCGTACGCTCGGGGCAGGTCCTCGTCGGGCACGTAGCCCAAGAAGGTCACGTCGTCGGCGATACCGAGCGTCGCGGCCTTCTGTTCTAGCTCCTCGCGGAGCGGCCCGTCGCCCGCGACGTAGAGGTGGGGTCGGTGGTCGGAGGCGCGCGACTCCTCGGCGCAATCGGCGAGGACGCGCTCGAACGCCTCCAAGAGCATCCCGTGGCCCATCCGAGGAGCGAGGCGTCGGACCGTCAGGAAGTCGGTTGGACTCGCCGGGCCGCCGTCGGCCGCCGCGTCGGGGGTCGCGGGGTCGCGCTCGACCATCGGGTCGTAGACGCCCGCGTCGGGGCGGTAGCGGTCCGCATCGACGCCGCCGGGGACGACGGCGGGGTCGGGAATCCCGGCGTCGGCGGCCGGGCCGTGGACCGCCCGGAGTTTCCCGGCCATGAACTCGCTCAGGGCGAGGACCTGCTGGCAGTCGGCGAGGACCGACCGCTCGATTCGCTCGCGGAGCGCGGCGTTGAGGCGTCGGCGCGGGGCCGAGAGCGCGGCGTCGTCCGGACCGGCGGGGTCCGTCGCGGGACCGGTCTCGTCCGCCACGTCGTCGGCGCGGTCGGCCGCGTGGCCCGCGCGGATTCGGTACTCGGTCGGCCACGGGCTGTGGAAGGTGGCGCTCCGGGGCACGCCATCGGACACGAGGAGGTCCGCCAGCGGGTCGGTGACGGTCCCCTGAAGGCTCAGGAGGTCGGGGTCGGGCAGGGCCGCGAGGAGGTCCCGGACTTCCCGGACGGCGCTCGGGAGTTGGCGGGCGATTGCCGGTGCCGAACGCTCGGCGATGTCGAGGTCGTAGCGCGCGACACGGACTCCCGCAATCGTCTCCCGGCGGGGGACCTCGCCCCGGCGGCGCGTCAGGACCGACACGTCGTGGCCCCGCGACGCGAGGCGGCGGGCGGTCTCGTGGACGTACCGGCCGGTGCCGCCGGAACCGGGGTCGGGGTAGAAGTCGTGCGCCGCCACGACGAGGTGCATGGAGGAGCAACGCCGGAGGCGGCCAAATGCTCGGCGGCCGGAGCGGGAGTACGATTTATCCGTCGGGAGTGAGACGCGCTCGATATGCTATCGTCCCCGAAGCGGTTGGCCCTCGAAGCCCTCCCGGTCGCCGGAATACTGCTGTTCTGGAACCTGCTCGCTGGCATCGCGCACTTTCAGAACGTCGGCGGTTCGGTCGGGAGCGCGGGCGTCGTGATGGCCGCGCTCTACGTCGTGGTGCGCGGCGTGGCGCTGGCGTCGGACGTGCTACCTCCGGCGACCGACAACGTGGCCACGATTCTCTACCAGAACGCCCTCCTCGCGCTCCCGGCCGGAGCGTGGTTCGTCGCCGCGATGGTCGTCGGCGCGGTCGAGGCGTACGTCTACGAGTTCACGTGGGTCCTCGCGTCGGTCAAGACCGCGCTCGGCGGCGCTGGCCTCGGCGTCGTCGGTCTCTACGCCGTCGCGGCCGGGCACCGCGAACTCGTCGGCGAGGAGCCAACGGGCGGGCGACCGTCGCCGGACCGGGAGGGCGCGGACGGCGAATCGAGGAGCGGAGGCTCCTCGGCCGACGACTGAACGGTGCCGATTTCGCGCGTGTTCGTCCCTTAGCGGTCGCACAAACCGTCGCTTTCCACCGGTCGCGGGGACCGCAGACCGCCACGGGACGCGCCGCGCCCGAGCGAGCGAAGCGAGCGGCGGCGCGGCGGGGAGGTACGGGGCGCGGTCCGCGGTGCGGCGCTGTCGCGGTCGGCGGCGCTGTCGCGGTCCGATAGGCGTCGGCGATGGTTCACGATGCGGACGCGGTTCGCAGGCGACGGGGCCGCCGTCCGGTCACGGGTGACGCCATCGAGGCAAAGACAACTCTACAATTCCATCGAAATTCTATAGAGACGTTACGAGATTACGAAGGTATGTCTGAAGATTACATATCGTTCTCGGAGTCCCGTCGGTAGTCGTCCAGCCACGGCGGCGCGGACCGGCCGCCCGACCACTCGAACACGTCGCGCTTCTCGTTGGCGTAGTAGCGCCGGTAGGCCTCCACGTAGTCGTCGGCGGTCCACTCGCCGGTCACCTGCGGCGGGTCGCTCGGCTCGCCCGGCCAGTCGAGGTCGGCCAGAAGCGACTCGTCCAGCGATTCGACCGTCGCCCAACTGCCGTGGGTCTCCTCGGGCGGGTGGTCCCACCGGTAGCGCCACTCGTCGTGAGCCGCCGCGGTGTAGGCGTAGAGGAGGTCCCAGTTGTCGCGGTGCGCGGCGGCCCACCGCGTGAGCGGGTGGTCGGCGTGAGTGTAGTAAAGGTCGTCAGATTCCGGGTAGCCGTTCAGTTGGACCGCCGTCGTCAGGACCATCGCGTTCTCGAACACCGACGAGAGGACGTGCGGGTCCGCGAGCCACCGCGCCGTCCGGTCCAAATCCCGGTCCAGCCAGAAGGCGTTGACCATGAAGCGAGGAGGCATCCGAGCGGCTTAGGCACGGCGGCGTCAGTCCGCGCCGGACGGCGCGGACCGACCGAACTCCGCGGGCGAGTGGTCGTCGCCGGTCTCGTCCCGACCGTCCGTAGCATCGAGCGCGTCGATGTTGGCGAACAGGAAGCCAGCGAAGCCGACTCGAATCAACAGGGCGATGTACTGGTTGAGGACGTTCCCGCCGAACGTCGTGAACAGCCCCGTCAGCGAGAGGAAGGCGAAGGCGATGAGCATCCCGATGAGGAACAACAGGAGGTTGCGCGACTTCCAGTGGAGCAGTCGCCGCTCGTCGGGGAGCGCCTGCGCGGTCCGCCAGACGGGACCCACGAACAGGTACGCGACGACGAGATGGCCGCCGATGACGACCACCGTCGAGACGAGAGCTATCAGCCCGCCCATCGGAGTGCCGAACTGGAACGCCACGACCTGCACGAACGGGAGCGCCGTGACGACGGCGAGCATCCGACGCGAGACCCCCGCCAGCATCGCGGTGACGAACCACAGCACCGAGTAGGCGACGACATCGTTGACGAAGGTCGGGAGGAGGACCGTCTGCCCGCCGACCGCGACCCCGCCGAGTCCCGCGGCCGCGAGGAAGCTGGTCGCCCCGCCGAGACCGACCACGAGCAACAGGAGGTGGCAGTATCGCCGGAGCCGGTCCGGCACGCTCCGAGTCCGCAGGAGCAACACGACGAACGTCAGGACGTACACGCCGCCCGAAATCGAGTGCAGCGCCGAGACGCTAATCATCGTCACCACCCCCGACGCCGCCGGGAGCGGTCCGAGGAGGCCCGGCGCTGGTACCGTCGTCCCGGTCGAGGCGCGTCGGTTCCTCGTCCCGGTCGAGGCGGGCGGTCCCGTCGCCCGTCGCGTCGTCGCGCGTCTCGAACGCGGTCAGCATCGAACGCAGGTCCTCGGTGCGGTCGGCGAGCGCGTCGGCGCGCTCGCGCACGTCGCCCATCGTCTCGACGGTCTCGTCGGCCGTCCGCGCGAGTTCGTGAGACCGGTCGGCGACGTTCGTCGCGGCCTCGCGGACCGTCTCGACGGTCGCGGCGACCTCCTCGGTCGCGGCCGCGCCGTCGTCGGTCGCGCGACTGATCTCCGACATGGCGTCGTCCACCTCGCCGACCGTCGTGGTCAGGTCCTGAAGCGTCTCGCCGGTACCGGTCACCGTCTCGACGCTCGTGTCGATTCGGGACCTCGTGACGGCCATCTCGTCGGTCACGTCGGTCACGTCGGCGCGAGCCCCCTCGATTATCGCGTCGATCTCGTCTATTGCGTTCTGCGTCTCGGTCGCGAGGGCCTTCACCTCGTCCGCGACGACGGCGAACCCGTCGCCGTCGGCGTCCGCGTGGGCGGCCTCGATGTTGGCGTTCAGCGCGAGCATGTTGGTCTGTTCGGCGATGTCGTCGATGAGACCAGTCGTCGAACCCACCTCGTCCATGCGGTCGTCGAGTTCGTCCACCAACTCGGCGAGCCCCGCGACGGCCTCCTCGATCTGCTCGATGGCCTCGATGGCCTCGGTCGCGCGTTCCGCGCCCGTCTCGCCGACCTCGGCCGCGGCGGCCGCGTCCGTCGCCACTTGGTCGGTCGTCGAGGCGACCTCCTCGATGGTGGCCGAGAGGTCGTTGGCCTCCTCGGCGACGTTCGCGAGCTGGTCGGTCTGGTCGGTGATGGCGTCCGCGAGTTCGCGGATGTCGTCCGCGAGCGCCTCGTGGGACTTCTCGACCGCGGCGGCGTCGTCCGCGACGGCGTTGCTGGCGCGTTCGACCTCGGCGGCGAAGTCGAGAATCTCCTCGATGGTGGCCGAGAGCGACACCGCCATCTCGTCGTACGCGCCGCCGATTCGGTCTATCGCCTCGATTTCGCCGTCCGTGTTCAGTTCGGTCGTGAAGTCGCCGTCCGCCGCCGCCGACATCGCGTCGCCGATCTCCGCGGCGCGGTCGAGGAGCAGTTCGTTTCGCTCCTCGGCCCGGCGCTTGGCGCGTTCGGCCTCCGTGCGAGCCGACTCCGCGCGTTCGCGCTCGTTCTGGGCCTCGGCTCTGGCGGCCTCCGACTCCTCGAACGCCTCGTCGAGCGACCGCCGCATGGTGTCGAACGACGACGCGAGCCGTCCGAACTCGTCGGCCCGCTCGCTCTCCGGTGCCACGTCGAGGTTCCCCTCCTCGATGGCCTCGGCGGCGTCGGTCAGGTCCCGGAGTTCCACCCCGACGCTACCGCCGAGGACGATGCCGAGGAGTCCGACGTGAAGCGCGACGACGAACAGCGTTCCGGCGACTGCTTGGACGGCGTTACCCCCAGTCCGTGCCGCGTCCATCGCAAAGAGGACGCCGAAGGCGATAGTCACCGCGAGCGTGACGCCGAGCGTAGCCCCGATTCGACGACTGTACTTTCGTAAGACCCACCGAAGTGGCGACCGTAGCTCCATCGACAGTCGCTTTTTGACAATTGTATTTATAATCCACGGACGACTTATCACGCGATATAACATCGGTTTCAAGCCCCTGAAAACGCGTTTTCTGGCGGATGCCGAGCTAGTTCCAGTCCAGTAATATTAATTTGCCTTAATTATAGTGTGGGTAACAAACAGTTTGCGCGGAACTGGTGCGTGGACGACGAAGGGACCGAGAGCGTCCCGACCGGCGGCCGACGGCGAACAGCGTTTTACCCGTCGCTATCGTGCATCTGCAGGAGACTATGGCGGAGTACGACTTCGACGGACGGGTAGCGTTCGTCACGGGAGCGGCGCGGGGACAGGGGCGCTCGCACGCCGTCCACTACGCCGAGAACGGGGCCGACGTGGTGTGTGCCGACATCTGCGAGACCGCCGACGAATCGACCTACGAGTTGGGCGACGAGACCGAACTGGACGAGACCGTGCGCGCGGTCGAAGAGCGCGGCCAGTCGGCCCTCGGCGTCCAGATGGACGTGGCCGACGAGGCCGAGGTCGAGGCGGGCGTCGAGACGGCCCTCGCGGAGTTCGGTCGCATCGACATTCTGGCGAACAACGCCGGAGTCGCGCCGGTCTCGGGGCTGATGGAGTTGGACGAGGAGACGTGGGACCACGCCCTCGACGTGAACCTCAAGGGGATGTGGCTCTGCGCGAAACACGTCGGCCAGCACATGGTAGAGCGCGGCGAAGGCGGGCGCATCGTCAACACCTCCTCGACCGCCGGGATGGTCGCCTCGCCGGGGTTGGGCCACTACACCGCCGCGAAACACGGCGTCTTGGGCCTGACGAAGACGCTGGCGATGGAGTTGGCCCGGTACGACGTGACGGTCAACGCGGTCTGCCCCACGGCGGTCGATACCGCGATGACCGGCGGCATCGTCGAGTCCATCGGCGAGGAGATGGCCGAAGTCGCCGAGCAGTCCGGCCCGGACAACGTGCTGGGCGAAATCGTCCAACCCGAAGACGTGAGCGCGGCGTTCATGTGGCTGTCGAGCGACGACGCCCGGTTCGTCACCGGCATCGCCTTACCCGTGGCCGCGGGGGCGACCGCGATTTGACCGACTCCGACCCGACAGGGAGGCATCATCCGTGAACTGGAACGAATTCATCGACTACGACCGGAATCGAATCGCGTGGTGGCTCTACCTGCTGGTGCTGGCGGTCGGCGTCGTCTACGTCGGCTACTCGTTCGTCGGGATGTTCGTGCTGGGCGTGTTCCTCTACTACGCCTCGCGGCCCGTCTGCGACCGCGTGAGCAGTCACGTGGACAACGACGGTCTGGCCGCGGGCCTGACGCTGGCGGGCATCGTGACGCCGATACTTCTCGTCGTGGGCTACGTCCTCTTGGCGGGACTGCGCGACGCGGCAACGCTGTCGGGAATGCCGGGAAGCGGCCTACTCGCTCCGTTGCTAAACGTGGACCAACTCACGACGAACCAGCAGAGCCTCGTCCAGACGCTCGTGGAGAACCCGTCGAGAGTGGGGTCGCTGGGTACCGACCGAATCAGACAGGTGGCGACCGCCGCGACGACCGCGCTCGGTGCGGTGTTCGGAACGCTCGTCCTCCTGTCGCTATCCTTCGGGTTGGCGTTCTTCCTCCTGCGGGACGACGACCGCATCGCGGCGTGGTTCCGCGACGAGGTGGCCTCGCCGGGGTCGGCGGCCCACGCCTACGCCTACGCGGTGGACGACGAACTGGAGACGGTCTTCTTCGGGAACGTGCTGTTCGTGGCCACGATGGCGATTCTGGCGGCGGTCGTCTACTACGGATTCAACTTCATCGCGCCGCCCGCACTGACCATCCCCTTCGCCATCCTGCTCGCGCTGCTGACAGGGGTCGCCAGCCTCGTCCCGCTCGTGGTCGGGAAAATCGTCTACGTGCCGGTGGTCGGCTACCTCGCGTGGGTCGCGGCCGGGAGCGGGAGCGCGTCGATGATATACCCCGTCGGTCTGCTGGTGGTGTCGTTTCTCGTCCTCGACATCCTGCCCCAGACGTTCCTCCAGCCCTACATCTCGGGCAACGAGATTCACATGGGCATCATGATGTTCGCGTACCTCCTCGGGCCGATGCTGTTCGGGTGGTACGGGTTCTTCCTGCTTCCCCTCTTCTTCGTGCTAGTGATTCAGGCGGTCCGCATCGTCGTGACCGACCTCATCCACGCCGACGAGTTGACGCCGGACGTAGACGCCGCGCCCTCGCTCGGCGAGCGCGACCTCGGTGACTTGGGCGACGAGGACGACGAGGACACCGACGACTCGTCGGAGGGTGCCTCGTCGGCGTCGTCGTAGCGTCTCGCCGACGCGGACGAACTTCTCTCTCCGACGCTACGGCAGGACGAACACTGGCGTCCCCGGATTCCCGGCGTCCCGGTACCCGAGCGACCGGAGCGCGTACACGAGGTCCGCCAGCGCGTAGTCTCGGCGCTCTGTCGCCGGGTTCCCCGCGTCGGTGAACTCGGCGGTGCGCGCGCGGAGCGCGTCCAAGTCCACGGTACGAGGGCGCTCGCTCGCGGACTCGTCGGCGGGCGCGTCCCCCGACGGTGTGTCGCCCGACAGCGCGTCAAGCGCGGAGCGAACGGGCGCGTCCGCGGCGTCGAGGTCGTACCGGTCGCGTTTCCGTTCGACGCGCGCACGGAGGTCGTCGTGAGTCCGACGCGAGGAGGCTTCGGGGTCCCGGACCTCCTCGACATGGGCGACGAGTCGGCGGTTCTCCTCGACCGCTTCGGTCCAGTTCTCGACCGCTTCGACCGCGAGGTCCCCCAAATCGTCCGCGTCGCCAGCGAACCGGTACTCGTCGGGCACGCAGTCGTAAATCCACGGCTCGTCGCGCACCACGAGGACCTGCCCGCTGGCGGCCTGCTCGAAGGGCGTCCGGGCCAGCGTCTCGTACTCGCTGGCACAGACCGCGAGGTCGCCGCGAGCGAGGGCCTCGTCGTAGGTCTCGCGGTCGGCCTCGGGGTACGCCTCGACCCACGGCAGGTCGGCGTAGGCGTCGGGAATCGGCTCCATGCTGGTCAGCAGGGTCTCGACGCCGAACTCGTCGTTGAGGCGCTCGCCGACCGCCAGTAGCCTGTCGGCGTGCTTCTTCTCCCAGAGCGACCCCGCGAGGTGGAGCAGTCGCGGTTCGTCGGCGTAGGACTCGGAGAACGCCGAGGAGTCGATGGGACTGCCAGTCTCGATTGCATCTTCGAGCGCGGCATCGACGACTTCGGGTCGCAGGACCTCGGTCGCGTACTCGCGGAGTCGGTCGGCGTCCACGCCCGCTTTGAACCAGATGCCGTCGGTGAAGACGCTACTGGCCATCTCCATCCGGCTCTGGAACGCGTCGCGGTGGTCGCAGTAGCGGTACTTGAACGGCACCTGCAGGTCGTGGACGTTGGCGATGACCGCGAACGGAGCCACGTCGGCCGCCCAGCGGTCGGTCTGGCGACACAGCCACTTGCGCAGGTCGAACCGGCCGGTCCGGCGCTGGTCGATGACGGCGTCGAGGTAGGCTCCTCGGTCGTAGATTTCCCGCTCGACGGCGGCGAGTTCGGCCCAACTGTAGCCGCCCTCGGTGAAGAGGTCGGCCGCGTCGGTGGCGGCCGCATCGTCGGCCGAGGAGTCCCCGTCGGGACCGAACGGCTCGGCTCGAATCGCGGTGACGCGCTGGCGGTCGGCCGCGATTGCGTCGTCGGGCACGCTCGGCGGGACCAGCCAGTAGACGTGCATCGAGGAGTCGCGGTCGAGCCACCCCCGGACCCACGTCACCGCGTCGGACAGCGTGCCGTTGGCGCTCGGGTCGTCGGGGCGATAGAGTTCCGGGATGACGAGGACGCGCATGGTGGAGCAGTCGGGTCCGCGGACGGGGAAGACGGGAGCCAGCGGTTTGTAAATCTCGGCCGGTGCGTCGGAGTTGCAGTCGGGGGCGAGAGGACATTCAAGATTCGAGTGCGAGAAGACTTTCAAGATTCGAGTGTGAGCAGGCGTTCGAAGGGAGAGAGAAGCGGGCTACTGCCGACTCCAAGGAGTCACCGCACAGCTACCGCGAGCCTCGCGCCTCCCCAACCGCCTGTGCTACTCGCTCCGCTGCGTTGCTCGTCCCTCGCACGAGTTGGCGCGCCACGGAGGGCGCGCCAGCGCGCGCCGGGTGGAGAAGTTCATCGGATGATACTGCGAGATGGTACCACCGCGATACGAGTCCCGACTTCGGAGTCCGGGACGGTAGCCCGTCGCGGACCTGATTCCGAAACCCTTAGCCACCGGAGCGCCAAGCCCGAGCCAATGAGCGACCTACTGGTCCGCGCCGCCCGAGGAGAGCGAACCGAGCGACCGCCGGTCTGGCTGATGCGACAGGCGGGACGCTACATCCCCGAGTACCGCGAGATTCGGGAGGACTACACGTTCAAGGAGGCCATCTCGACGCCCGAAGTCGCAGAGCGAATCACCCTTCTTCCGTGGGACATCTTCGAGCCGGACGGTCTCGTTATGTTCTCGGACATCCTGACGGTGCTGGAACCGCTCGGACTGGACTACCACATCGAGAGCGGGACCGGCCCGGTCATCGAGAACCCCGTGACCCGGCCCTCCGAAGTGCCGGAGGACCACACCGACGTGCGCGAGGAGCTAGATTACGTGGGGGCACTCCTCGAACGCCTCCAAGAGAGCGTCGGCGACCGGACCTCCATAATCGGCTTCGCTGGCGGTCCCTTCACCCTCGCGGCCTACGCCGTCGCTGGCCAGCCAGCGGGCAAGAAACAGAAGCCCATCCGGCGCTTCCGCGTCGAGTACCCCGAAGCGTTCCGGAGCCTGCTCGAACGCTTCGCCGATGTAGTGGTCGAGTACGTCGAGTATCAGGTCGAGGCGGGCGCGGACGTGATTCAACTGTTCGACACCTACGCCGGACTGCTGACGCCCGACGACTACCGGGAGTTCGTCCAACCGCTCCACCAGCGCATCTTCGAGGCCTGCGACGTGCCGGGCATCGTCTTCGCCCGGAATCCCGGCGGAAAGCTCGACCTGCTGGCGAACTCGGGCGCGGACGTAGTGAGCCTCGACTGGACGATGGACATGGCCGAGGCCCGCGACCAGTTGGGCGAGATGCCGGTACAGGGCAACCTCGACCCGAGCTATCTGCTGGGCGACGACGAGTTCGTCCGCGAGCAGACCGAGCGCGTCATCGAGAAGGCCGGGCCGGAGGGCCACATCCTCAATCTCGGCCACGGCATCGACCGGGAGACGCCCGTCGAGAACGCGAAGGCGTTCGTGGAGACGGCGAAGAACTGGGAGTGGTAGGGGCACGGGGAGTCGTAGGAGCAGAAGACTGACGACACCGCCAGTCACCAGCGGACGACCGTTACCGGAGCGCGTACAGCGCGCCGTTGCGACCGCTCTCGGAGACGTTTTCCGTCGCGACGAACACGGTCCGGCCGACCGACGCGACTCCTCGGACCGCGCCCCCGGCGTCGAACGACCACCGCTCGCGCCCATCGAGCGCGAACCCGAGGAGTCGATTCCGTGCCTCGCCCGGCGTGTCGGGGTCGGCGGACGTGCCCACGAGGACCGTCTCGCCGCCGACTGCGACGGCAGTGACCCAGTCGCCAGTCTCGACGCGCCAGCGTTCGGTCCCGTCGGAAAGGGAGTGGGCGACGACGGCGTGGTATCGCTCGCTGTCCTGACCGCGGCGAAGTGACGAGAAACACTGCCTGCCACGGACTGCGGGCGACCCGACCGCGACGGGAGCCTCGTCGTCCGTGACATCGACCGCGCTCCACTGGCGTTCGCCCGCGTCGGCGCGGAACGACGAGAGCGCGCCCTCCTCGGGCGCTTGTGAGTAGCTTTCCGACCCGACGAGGACGCGGCCCTCGGCGACGACCGGGGAACGCGTGAACCCCGAAATCTCGGCCCGCCAGTCCGTCGGCGGCGAACTGCCGGTGAGTACGTTGCTGACTCGTCTGGGACTGTACCGATGGAGGTCGTACGTATCCGTCACAAACAGCGACCCGTCGGCGATTGCAGGATGGGCTTGAGGGCCGCCGTCACCGGTCCAGCGTACCCGACCCGAGTCGGCGTCTAGCGCGGCGGAGTCGGGGTTTCCGCCAGCGAACACAGTCCCGTCGGCGACGGCGACGCCGTGTACGTCGCCGACCGAGGAGCGCCAGCGTCGCTCGCCGGTCGCGGCATCGAGTGCGGTGAGATCGGTCGAGTTACCCCAGCGCGCCCCGGCGTAGAGCGTGTCGCGGTGGAGGGCCAACGTCTCGCCGCCGACGCTCGCGGTCCACTCGACGCGGCCCTCCTCGGGGTCGAGCGCCGCGACGCCCTTCCCGCCAGCGTGGATTTCGCCGCCGACGTAGACGCGCTCGGGACCGACGACGACGCACTCGGGTTTTTCGACCGGGCGGGCGCGCCACGCGACCGCGGGGTCGGTCGGCGGGTCGGCGTGGCGATTCGCGGCGCGATTCCGGAGGTCGTAGCGGTCGCGGGGCCACGTGCCGAACGAGGGCCGCCCCGTCTCGATGGAACCGATACCGACGAGCATGCTGGCACCGCCGAGCGCGACGACGCCGACACCCGAGGCGAGGAGGCGGCGGCGAGAGCAGTCGGAGGGCATCGTTCGGCGTGAGACGGAACTGCGGGAAAGAGCCTTCGGTTCGCCAACAGGAAAAGGCATCAAGGGACTATGGAAAACACATGTAGAAAGCCATTGAGTGAAATCGTATAAAAAATATTGACTAATATAATATAAATCATTAACTCTCCGGTGGTATCGAGTCATCTGAATCTTTTTTCTTTGTTGTTGCTATCAATTGTAGAACTTCGTTAACTCCTGCCACAAGGAGCCGGTCAGAAAAACCAGCAACAAATGCAACCGCAAGTATAAATCCAGTAGTCATAAACCGGGTAGACAAAATTCCGGACATAATCACAATATAAAAGAACATAGCTGCGACGCCTCCGACAAGAATTCTAGCTGTTACAAGACGGAAAGCTATACTCAATTGTGGAGAACCAAAATCAGGGCTGATTTCGAAAACTTGATTTGACCATGTGCGTATATTATTTACGACCGATCCTAATAGCCCAAATAAGAATACTAAAACGAAAAATATATTATTATTTAATAGAGGCGAATAATTTAGGTTTGGTGGGCAGTTCTCTAAACCACTCGTTCCAATTATACAACTTAAATCATTAAATCGTTGAGGAGCAGCTAAAATAAGTAGAAAAAACGAAGATATAAATAAAGTAAGTAATATTATAAAGATTGAGAGAAGAGATTTAATTGTTGTAATTGCTTCTAGCTCATGAACAACCGGTTCGTAAGCTCGTTGATATTTTGACCTAAGTTCCTCGGGCGAAATATCGTCTTTAAGCTCTCCAGAGTTGAATAAACTTTCAGTTAGTTCTTTAACCTCGTCCTTATCATAATATGCAGCTGCAATTTGTGGAACTTGCTTGGCAAACGACTCTAATTTTGAATGATCTTCTATTATTTTCTCATCTAGATATTTAAATATGTATACTTTTTCTTCTGTTGACTTATAGAAATATCTAAGCGAAGACAAATAATCACCGGATTCCAGTGCAGCATCTGCCCATCGAAGAAAGCGCCTTGCCGTTTCTATAGCATTTTTTGCTTTTTCTTTAGAAGAATTATCTTGGTTATTGTCAAGTAGAACCTCATATCGCCTCAGCTCCTGTCGGTAAGAAATAATTGATGTTTCTAAATGTCTTCCTAGCCGTTGATCGCTCTTTAGTATTTCATGTTCTCGTGGCTCTTGCTCAGAGGTTTCATTATCCAATAGGGAGTCTAAGAGTTTATCCAGTAATTGAGTAGAGCCATTTCCACCATTTGATTGGTCATCTGTCATTCTTCATCTGTGAAAAGGACAACTTTTTCCAACTATTTTCTTTCGGTTGGGGTCATCCCCCCACGATATTATTTGAACTAATTTATATTTTTATTATTTATACTATCCGCGAGGAGTTCGGCTTCTCGAAGCCGACTCGGGACGCCCATCCGGGCGGTGTAGTTGGTCGCCAGTCGGACGCCTTCGGGCAACTCGACGCGCTCGATTGCGTCCCACGAGGAGTCGTAGGCCGGGAACCCCCGGCGGTGGTGAGCCACGTCCACGACCTCGGCTCGCGCGCCGGTGACCTGCTCGAACTCCTCGGCCGCAATCTCGCCCATCGTCTCGTCGCTCTCGTCCAGAATCTCGGGGTCGTGCATCCCGCCGAGGAACGCCGTGACGACGCCGCGGTCGAACATGCTCGCGTTCCACGAGACGCCCAGCGTCCGGAGGTCGGCGTCGAAGCCGACCTGATAGCCGAGTGCTGGCTCGACGCCCGCCGCGTCGAGGTCGGTTTCGAGGTAGACCATCGCCAGCGGATTGTAGTTCAGTTCGCGGAGCGCGTCCGCCGCGTCCGGTGCGAGGTCGCTCACGAGGTCGGCCGTGAGGTCCGCGGGCGTCGTGAGGACGATGCGGTCGAACTCGTCGGTCCCGTCGGGCGTGTCCAGTTCGTAGGTCGGGGGCTCCTCGCCGTCGCCCTCGTTGCCGTCCTCGTCACCGGTCTCTCCCTCTCGAATCGCCGTCACGGGCGTCTCGAAGCGGACGTTCCCGGCGTGGGCCTCGGCAAGCGCTTCCGGAAGTCGTTGGAGACCGGCGTCGAACGAGATGGCCGGGGGCGTGTCGCGCCCGCCCGCGGTCCGGTGGATGGCGGCCTTCAGCAGACTGCCGTATCGCTGTTCGAGTTTCACGAAGCCAGCGAGCGCGTGGGCAACCGGCATCTCCGCGGGGTCCGAGCCGTAGATGCCGCCGAAGAGGGGACCGAGCAAGTTCCGGTAGGTCTCCTCGCCGAACTTACGGGTGAACAGTTCGGCGGCGGACTCCTCGGGGTCGGCGGGGTCGGTGAACGGCTCCGCGAGGACCTGCCGCTTGGCCTCCGCCGACAGCAGGTCGGTCTCGCCGAACTCGGTCGGGGAGAACGGCGCTGGTCGAATCGCGCCGTCGGCGTAGACGCAGATGGGGAGGTCGGGGTCCGCGGTGCGGACCGCCGATTCGAGGTCGAGGTCCCGAATCAGCGCGTCGATGCGCTCGGTGCGCCGGACCCGCTGTGGCCCCCACTCCACGACGTGGCCGTCGATGCGGTCGCTCCGAATCACGCCGCCGGGTTCGGCCGCGGCCTCGAAGACGGTAAACTCGACGCCGCGGTCGGCGAGGTAGTGGGCCAGCGTCAGGCCGGTGATGCCAGCGCCGACGATTCCGACTGAGGTTTCCAACGGTTCGGCGACCGACGCGTCGTCGCCGTCGGTTCCGTTCTCGCCGGTCGTCATATCCGTTCGACGGGGGCGTTCAGGCACATCGCGTCGGGCGAGTCCGAACACTGACACTGGCGGTACTGGTAGTAGCCGGGGTCGAACTCGCCGACGAACGGTTCCACGAGGTCGCCCAGCACGGACCGGAATCGGTCGTCGTCGTGCGGGACCGGCACGCGGTAGAAGTCGAGGCCGACCGCTTCGGCCTCCTCGCGGAGTTCGTCGTCCAGTTCCGAGAGGGTCTCGCTCTGCTCGTGCATGAAGCTGATGGGTTCGACCACGATGCGCTCCACGGAGTCGTCCTCGCCGAGTTCTTCCACGACCTCCTCGACCTCGGGTTCGGTCCACGGGATGTCGCGGTTCTCGTGGTTCTGGTAGCCCAGCGAGTAGTCCTCGACGCCGAGTTTCCGCCCGACGACTTCGCAGAACTCCTCGACGTAGGTGTCGTAGCGGCTCCCCTCGTTCAGGTAGTGGCGCGGCGTGCCGTGGGCGGAGTAGACGAGTTCGGTGCCTTCGTCGTGGAGGTCCACCCCGTGGGCGTCGGCGAAGCGTCGGACGTTGTCGGCCCGAATCGCGTTGTACTGGGGGTGGCGGTGCCAGCCCGTAATCTCGGCGACGGGCACGTCCCAGTCGAGGTCGTCGGCCGCGTTCCGAAGCTCCTCGTTGGCCGCGATGGTCGTGGAGGCACCGCAGAGCGGGTAGATGGGCAGGGCGACGAGTTGGTCCACGCCGTCGTCGTGGGCCGCTTCCACGGCGTCGGCGATGAACGGCTCGGTGAACTGCATCCCGAGGTACGTCTCCACGTCGTAGCCCCGGTCGAGGAGTTCGTCGGCCAGCGCGTCGGCTTGGGCCTTCGCCTGCGGGTCGAGCGGGGAGCCGCCGATCTCCTCGTACTCCTCGATGAGACCGGGCGCGCGGCGTTCGGCGAGTTGGCGGGCGCGCTCGCGCTTCTCTTCTTCGGTGTCGGCCTCCTCCAGCGAGGCGTTGTTGAGGAAGATGCGTTCGAGGTAGGCGACGACGTTCTCGCGGGTCGGTTCCGCAGGCTCACCGAAGTTGAGCAAGACGACTCCTGTGGTCATAATCGGGTCTTAGGACAGTGCAATGTAATAGCTGTCGCTTGCGGAGAAGGCGTCGCGATTCGGCGCGATTATCAATCGGCTCACGGACGTATCACTTTTAATACCCCTCGGTCTAAGCTACTGTGTAGACCATCGAATGACACTCTCGGCGATTATCGAGGAGGTAACCGGAACCGAGCGAACCCTGCGGGTGTACGACCCCAGCGACGGGCGGGCCGTCTCGGAACTCGAACGTCACTTCGAGGTACAGAACGTCGCAGTCGAGGAGACCGCGCTCCCCGAGGGACCCGACGACTTCGTGGTGTTACAGGACGGCGACGAGTTCCTCGCGGCGGCCGACCTCGAAACGCTCCGGCGAGCGGTCACGTTCGAGGCGGGCCTCCTCGACGCGACCGACTTCGAGGAGACCCGAGTGCCGGACGTACTCAAGCACGTCAACGACACCACGTTCACGGCGTACGGGAAACAGCGGATGATTTTGGCCTCCCGCGAAATCGAGGAGCGGGCGTATCGCACCCGCGAGGGCGAACTCCACTCGGGGTTCCAGCGACTGTCGCTGTTGTGCGACCAGTGGGACCTCTACAATCGCATCGCCGACCGCGGCGTGGACGTTCACGTCTACGGCGTGCCCGACTGGCGACCGCCGGAGACCGACTGGCTGACCGTCCACGCCGAGGAGACCGACGAGATACGCGAGGCGTGGTTCGTGGCGTTCGACGCGCCGGAAAACGGCGACTGCGCGCTCGTCGCGGCCGAGGAGGACGACGACGAGTTCGAGGGGTTCTGGACTTACGATTCGGCGCTCACCGGCGACGTGTTGGGCTACCTGCGCGACGAGTACGGGACCGCTCGGTAGCTCTCGGGAGTGTTCTGATTCGCCGGGAGGGGAACGTACCGGTCGGAATCGGGTTTCAAGGGCGTGGCGCGTCTACGTCGGGATATGTCCACCGACGACCAGTCGCGGCGACCGACCGAGGTGCCGGACCGACGCGAGGGCGGCGCTCACTCCCGCGACCCGCTCGCCCGACCGCGCGAGGAGACCGACGTAACCGACGGCGCGCGTCACGAGGACCGAGAGGCGGCGCGACCGCCGTCGGGCGGTCGCGCCGGACGGTCGGGCGACCGCCGGGTGACGCGACCCGACGACGAGACCATCGACCGACTCCTCGGGTCGCTCCCGACGGTCCGCGTCTCGCGATTGTTCGAGGACCGCAACCGGTAGCGACCGTCGTCGTTTAACGAGTTCTGTGTTTGTGTTCCACAGAGAGAGAGAATCTATAGAAATATTTTTACGGTTCGAAGCAATCTATATGTGTCTTCGAATCGAACCCGGTACGCTCGAAGAGCAGGAACGGAGCGACGTACCGACACGGAGACCGGCGCTACGTATCGGAAGGGGACCTGAAAGTTACGTCGAATCGCGAAAAATTCGACGGCCAGTCGTCGGCTAAACTGCCTTCGACGACCGCGAGACGCCACAATCGACCGGGCACCGAAGTGTTTAGACACGTTCTTTTTAAGTCGGTCCGCCGTCGGTCGGGTCGAATGACAAGACATTTTAGTTAGTTAGCTCAGAGCTAGGTTAATTTCCGGAGTCAAAAAGAAGAAACTATGCAAGCTACACTGGATTATCGAACGAATCGGGACCTGTTCTCGAACTACTATCTCGACGAACACCTCCCGGAGACCGACGACTGGACCGCGGCCGACGAAGCCGAGGTCCGGGCGGCATACGACGAGATTCGGGACCGCTATCGGCGCGAGTCCGACCTCGTGGACGACTACAACGAGCGCCAACTCCGCGAGAACCTGCTCGACCCCGTCTTCGAGACGCTGGGACTGACGACCGCGGTCGAGGAGTCCGTCGATGGCGAGCGCCTCCGGCCGGACTACACCCTGTTCGGAAGCGAGCGCGCCAGAGCCGACGCCTTCGAGCGCCGCCGGGACGGCCGGTCGTTCCACGCGAACGCGCTCGCGGTCGCCGACGCCAAGCGGTGGGACCAGTCGCTCGACGGCGGCACGGACCGCGATTTCACCAACCCGAGCTATCAGATTCACGTCTACCTCGACGCGACGGGGCTGAACCGGGGCATCCTCACGAACGGCCGGAAGTGGCGACTCTACTACGGGCCGACCAGCCACCGCCTCGATTCGTACTACGAAATCGACCTGCCGACCCTGCTGGAGACCGGCGACCGGGAGGCGTTCAAGTACTTCTACCTGTTCTTCCGCCGGGAGGCGTTCGTCGGCGGAGGCGGCGGACAGAGCGGGACTGGCGGGGGCGGCCGGAGCGCGACCGCCGGAGACGGAACCGGCGGGCGGGCGAGCGACGCGAGCGCCGGGGCGACGGCCGCGGGTCGCCTCGCCGCGAACCGCCCGTTCGTCGAGCGCGTCCACCGCGAGAGCAACCTCTTCGCCGAGGAGTTGAGCGAAGACCTCCGGGAGAACGTCTACGACGCGCTGGCCCTCCTCGCGCAGGGGTTCGTTGAGGGGAGCGACGACGTGACCGACGACGACCTCGACACGGTGTACGAGGCGTCGCTGACCTACCTCTATCGGCTCATCTTCGTCCTCTACGCCGAGAGCGACGGCCGGGACCTGCTCGACACCGACAACGAGGTCTACCGCAAGCGATACAGCCTCAACGCGCTCAAGCGCCGCGTCGCCGACGAACTCGACAGTCCGGACCCCATCTATCGGTCGTGGCAGACGACCCTCTGGGACCGACTGGAGAAGCTGTTCGCGCTCGTGGACCGCGGGAGCGAGTCCCAAGGCATCCCCCGCGAAGACCTCTACGTCCCGGCGTACAACGGCGGCCTGTTCGACTCCGACCCGGAGTCGGGTGAGGCGACGGCCCTCCTCGATTCGCACGCGGTCGGGGACACCTACCTCGCGCGAGTGCTGGAACTGCTCACCCGACGGGAGAGCGCGCGCGGCGACGGCCGGGTGTTCGTGGACTACTCGTCGCTCGACGTGCGCCACCTCGGGAGCATCTACGAGGGTCTGCTGGAGTACGACCTCGAAATCGCGGACCGACCGCTCGCGGCGGTCCGAGACGAGGGCGAGCAGGTGTGGGTCCCCGCCGAGGAGGCCCCGGCAGACGGGACAATCGAGCGCGTCGAGGAGGGCGAGGTCTATCTCTCGACGGACGCGGGCAAGCGCAAGGCCACGGGGTCGTACTACACGCCGGAGTTCGTCGTGGAGTACGTCGTCGAGCGCACGCTCGAACCGCTACTGGACGAGATTCGCGCCGACTTGGACCCCGCGGACCCCGACTACCCCGACCGGTTCGCCGAGCGCGTGTTCGACCTGTCGGTGCTGGACCCCGCGATGGGAAGCGGCCACTTCCTCGTCAAGACCGTCGAGTACCTCGCCAGAGCGGTCGTGGAGGCCCATCAGGAGTGCGTCGAGCGTGCGACCGAACGCGACGATACGGCGAGGAACGGCGATACGGCGAGGAACGGCGATGCGGCGAGAGACGGCGATGCGGCGAGAGACGAGAAGGTCGGCGATCCGCCGGACGTTCACTGGGCGCGCAGGCAGGTCGCCCAGCAGTGCATCTACGGCGCGGACGAGAACGGGATGGCCGTGGAGTTGGCGAAGGTGTCGCTGTGGCTCCGGACGCTCGCGGCCGAACAACCGCTGGCGTTCTTGGACCACCACCTCGTGCGGGGCGACTCGCTGGCCGGGACCGACGTGGCCGAGGTCGAGGAGATGGCCCGTGACACCGGCCCGAACGCCAGCCTCGCGGCGTTCGGCGCGACCCGAGCCGACGCAATCGGCGACCTGATGGCGGCCTACCGGGAGTTTCTGGCCATCGAGAACGAGAGCCTCGCGGACGTGAAGGAGATGGAACGGCGCTACGCCGAGATTCGACGCGACGACCTGCGGCGGCGACTCACCGCGATGGCGAACGTCCACGCCGCCGAGCGGTTCGGCGTGCGAGTCCCCGACGACGCCTACGAGCGCATGGGTCGGGCGTTGGACGACGCCGACGACTGGGCCGCCCTCGAAGCGCAGTCGTGGTTCGCGGCGGCACAGCGAGTCGCCGACGAGCGCGACTTCCTCCACTGGAAACTCGCGTTCCCCGAGGTGTTCTACGACGCCGAGGGGTCGCCGCTGGCCGAGCGCGAGGCCGGGTTCGACGCGGTGGTCGGCAACCCGCCCTACGTCCGGAGCCGGAACCTCCCCGACGACCGCAAGGAGTACTACCGCGAGGAGTTCGACACCGCGCGAGGAGCCTACGACCTCTACGTTCCATTCGCGGAACTCGCCGGGGACCTCGGCCGCCGGGTCTCGCTGGTCGTCCCGAACAAGTGGACGACGACCGACTACGGCCGGGCGCTCCGGGACCGACTCTTGGACGACGACGGACTCCGGGAGATTCTGGACGCCTCGAACCTCGACGTGTTCCCGGACGCCGATATCTACCCCGTCGTCGTCACCTACGGCGAGTCGCCCGCCCCGAAGGCTGGCGGCTCGTCGTCGCGGACCGGCGAGTCGCCGTCCGGGACGGACGGCGACGACTGCGAGGAGACCGTCCGAATCCGCCACCCCGACGCGGACCGCGACCTCGCGGCCGCCGACGCCACCGCGGTCCCCCGGTCGCTCGTGGACCGACTCGGCGGCCAGGTGATACCCCTCGACGCGGCTCCGGAGTTCGCCGAGTTGGCGGCCGACGTGCTGGCCGACTGCGACCGACTCGGCGACCACGTGACGATGACCGAGGGCGTCCACACCGGGAACGTCCGCGAGAAACTGCTGGTCGATGGCGAAGCCGACGGAAGCGGAGAGGGCGCTCGCGGGTCCGACGACGAGACCGACCGGCCGAGAGTCGTGGACGGGAAGTCGGTCGGCCGGTACCGCCTCGACTGGGACGGGACGCGACTCCGGTACGACGAGTCGCTGGTCGGCGACGGCGAGTACGCCGACCTCCGGAGTCCCGGCCATTTCGAGGGCGAGAAGTTGCTCGTCCGGGACATCAGCGACCGACCGGTCGCGGTCTACGACGACGACGAGTTCTACGCGCTCAACACCCTCTACAGCGTCCAGTCGCGCGAAGAGTCGGACCTCGACCTGCGCTACCTCCTCGGCGTCTTCAACTCGTCGTTCGTGGCGACCTACTACCGACAACTGTACGGCGGCACCCACGTCAGCGGCGACTACCTCCGGTTCAAGCCGATGTTCGCCGAGGAGATACCGGTCCCCGACCCCGCCGAGGCCCCGGTCGATGGCGACGACGTGGCGGAAGTCTTGGCGGCCTGCGAGGTCGAAGACGCGCTGGAAGACGCCACGGCGGCCGCCGAGTCGGACCCCGAGTCCGCGATGGCGACGCTGACCGAGCGCGTCCGCGAGGCCCGCGACGAGCGTGCCGCGCTGAACTGCGACGTGTTGGACTACCTCGGGACGGGCGCGGGGGCTGACGAGGCCGGAGGACCGACCCTCGGCGAGGTCTCGGTCCCGGCCGAGGGCGTCGGCGACTCGATTCTCGCGGAGACGACGACCGACCGCGATGGACTCCGAATCGGCGAGGTCCGCGTCCGCGAGGACGAGCGCGGTACCCTCGCGCTCGCCGCGACCGCGCGCTACAAGCCCGGCGACGGCGAGCGCACCGAGCGCACCGACCCCGAGCGGCGAGACCACCCCGACCGCGAGACCGACCGCTGGGGCTACGTCGAGACCGACCCCGTGACCGCACTGCGGGTGCCGGACGCGACCGAGACCGAGCGCACGCTCTTGGAGGCGTTCGTCCCGGCCGCCGCCGAGCGCGCCGAGGGGTTCGCGGGGTTCCGCGAGTGCGCGACGAAGACCAACTCCTTGCTAGACCGACTGCGCGCGCTAACCCTGCCCGACCCCGAGCGCGTCGCCGACGAGACGGCGCGCTACCGGGAGGTCCGGGCGCGGGCCGCAAAACTGGACGACAGAATCGCCGCGCTGGAGGAGGCCATCGACCGACTCGCGTACCGGCTGTACGGAGTCGACGAGATAGAAACGCTTACCTGACGTAGCTCTCGACGGTCGGTGTGACCCGACGAACGCCCGACGACTCGCTCACCGTCCCCGACGCGCTCTCGTCGCTCGGCCGCGAACTGCTCGCGCTCGACCTCGAACTCCTCGGCGTCCACCTCGTGGCGACGTGCGTCGCGGTGTACTTCGCGGTCAGGTTCGACGTGGGCGCGTGGCGCGGCTTCGTCGTCGGACTGGTCGCGTATCTGGTCGCGCTGTTGCGGCATCCGGAGAGAAGTCGGTCGTAGCCCGCGTCGGCTCACTCGTCCGGCACGTACGGGTCGAACACGTCGGCTCGCAGGCTCCCGTGGACGTGTTCGAGGAGGTCCCGCAAATTCTCGGTGTCCTCGCGGTTGTACTTCACGAGGCGGTCGAGCGCGGCGTCGTCCTCGTTGCGGTCGTAGCGGTGCCAGAGGCGGACCGCCTCGCGGCCGTCCACGTCGTCGTCGGCGCGGTCGATGCCGACCTCGCGCTCGACGTTCTTCAGGCCGCCGGAGAGACCGATTTGCTTGCAGGTGTACATCAAATCGAGGTGGGGCGTCGTCACGTCGAGTTCGAAACTGTCCTCCAAGAACGGCTGGTCGAACCGTTTGCCGTTGAACGAGACCAGCATGCTCGACTCGGCGAACTCGTCGCGAAGCGCCTCGGCGGTGAGGTCTCTCCCCTGCACGTAGGTCCGGGTGTCGCCGCCGCGGTGGAGGCTGACCGTGGTCACGTCGTGGCGCGCGCTGTCGAGGCCGGTGGTCTCGATGTCGAAGAAACAGACGCTATCCGCGAAGTTGTCGTAGGCCCGCCAGAGGCTCCCGCTGGGAAGGTTCTGGCCGAAGAAGTCGGCGTCCCCGGCGTCGAGTCGGTCGCGCGCGGCGTCGATGAACTCTCGGACGTTCCGCCCCGTTTTGGGGCCGAGGAGGTCCTCCTCGAAGTCGTCCCAGTGGGTGACGCCCCGTTTCCAGAGCTTCTGCTCGGTCTTCTCGCCCACCCCGCTCGCGGCGATGAAGGAGTTCTGGAGTTTCATTGGGGAGTCGGTTGGCGGGAAGGCTCTTAATCGTAGGTGATTCGGGGGCGGCGGAGTGGCTGGCGGTCGGAGGCGAGCGTGACTATCGGCGGGCGGTGGGACGGCAAACGACGGGTCGAACTACGCCTCGACGCGGATGCTGGCGCGACAGATCGGACAGTGGTAGTCGTCGCCGCTCCGGTCGAGTTTCGATTCGGTCCCGGTCCAACCGCAATCGGGGCAGAGGTAGGTGTCGCTCCCCATGTGCGGGCCTTCGAGACTACTGACAGAAAAGTGTGGGGTACTGCGAGCGGCGAGGACCGCGACGGGAGCGACGAGTGCGGAGACGGAGGTCAGTCGGCGCGCTGTGCCGGGTCGTCGGCGTCCGAGGAGCGCCGGTCGAGGAACGACTGGAACTCGCCGTCGTCCTCGGTCAGGTCCGCCCACGCGGTCAGGCCGCGCTCCTCGCGGGTGCCGGGGATGGTGTTGTCGAGGAAGAACGCGACGATGCCGCCGACCGCCATCCCGGTGCCGCCGATGACGAAGATGGTGGTCGAAACCACGTCGGTCCCGAGAACCGGACCGAGGAGCGGCACGGAGGCCAGTCCCTGCTGGAACGCGGCGGAGGCCGACATCTCCATGCCAGCGCCGACGTTGGACATGTAGCCCGGAATCGCGAGGCCCGCGAACAGCGCGAACCCGACGATGAAGACGTTGCGGTTGGCGTCCAAGTCCACGTACTTCAACTGCGAGAGGCCGACCGCGGCGATTTGGCCGAACATCACGATGTAGAGACCCCCGATGATGGGTGCCGGAATCGTGGCGAACAGCGCGCCGACCGGGCCGAAGTAGCCGACGAGAATCATCACCGCGGCCCCGATTTGGACGACGTAGCGCGAGGCGACGCCCGTGATGCCTATCGCGCCGACGTTCTCGGTGTAGGAGGTCGAACCGTTCCCGGTGCCCATGATACCCGCGAAGGTGTTACCCAGTCCCTCCATGCCGATGCCGTGGTCGATGCGCTTGGCGTTGGGCGCGCCGCGTCCGGCCATCCGGGCGACGGCGTGGTAGTCGCCGAAACTCTCGATGGCAGAGGCGAGCATCCCCGCGACCATCCCGATGATGAAACCCGGCGTGAACAGTGGCATGCCCCACTGGAAGGGGTAGATTGGCTGAAGCAAGGGCGCGCTGGCGACCGACCCGAGGTTCACGTAGCTGACCGACCCCGAGGCGAAGACGCCCATCACCGAGAGGAGCGCGGCTATCGACCACGCCGACGCGATGCCGAGCAGGACCGGGAAGAGTCGGAACGACCGGTGGTAGCGGTCGAGGTACTGGGAGAACGCGACGATGAGCGCCATCGTCAGCCCCAACAGCCACCAGTTCTGCCCGGTGCCGGGCGCGCCGAAGTTCGGGTTCTGAATCTGGGGGACGTTGAACAGCGCCAGTCCGATGAGCGCGATGACCGGCGCGATGACCACCGGTCCCATGTGGCGCTTGAGCCAACCCATGACGCCGAAGTAGCCTATCAACACCTCCACCAACCCGGCGACGATGACCGCGCCCATGAGTTCGCGTATCATTATCTCCCACCCGCCGCCGTTCGACGCGATGACGCCGATGATGGCGAGACCGGGCGCGAGCATCGAGAACGTCCCGCCCTGCACGATGGGGTAGCGGTTCCCGATGGTCGTCTGGGCCAGCGTGCCGATGCCCGAGACGACGAAGAACGTGCCGATGAGCCGCGCGGTCGTGCCGCCGGGCATCCCCATCGCGCCCGCCAGCGCGAGGGGAATCGCCACCGTTGCACCGATCATCGTCAGGTAATGCTGGAAGCCCAACAGCACCGACTCGGCGAGGGGCGGCTTGTCGTCGATGCCGTAGGCGATGTCCACCGAGGCCTCGGCGTCCGCGCTCGCCGACGGCCCCTCGGGCGCGAAGTCTTTCTCTACCTCCTCGAAGTCGTCGGACCCGCTCATCGAGTCTCACCCGCGGTTCGGTCGTCGTGTAGTTCATGTGACGTGATAACGGTGCGCACGAGCAGCATAGCTACCAATGCATAAACAGGTGGCATAAATATACCGGTAAATTTTTCGGGTTCTACGGCCGGAAGACTCGGATTCGAGGAGAACCGCGAAATCGACCTCCTCGGTCGTCGCTCCCGACGGTCGCGGGGCAATCTATTTGGCCGTGCCTCGAAAGTGTGGGGTATGGTCTCACGACCCACTTACGGCGTCCACGCCGACCTGAACGTCCCCGTCGAGACCCGCGACGGCGTGGCGCTGGCGACCGACGTGTACCGGCCCGCCGACCCCCAATCCGGCGAGCCGATAGCCGAGCCGAAACCGGCCCTGCTCGACCGCACGCCGTACGGGAAACGCGGCCGGATGGAGCGCCACGGCGAGTGGTTCGCCGAGCGGGGCTACGTCGTGGCGATTCAGGACTGCCGGGGCCGGTTCGATAGCGACGGCGACTACTACATCTTCGCCAACGAGGCCGAGGACGGTCACGACGCCGTGGAGTGGCTCGGCGAGCGCGACTACTGCGACGGGCAGGTCGGGACCGTCGGCACCTCCTACGGCGCGTGGGTCCAGTCGGCGCTCGCCACTCAGGACCCCGACCACCTCGCGGCGATGTTCGTGAATCAGGGCGCGTCGAACGGCCGCGAGGCGACGTTTCGGCACAACGGGGCCTTCGAGTTGCGGTGGCTCTGCTGGGCGCTGACCTTGGGCGGCGGGTTCGCCGAGCGCGCGCTGGACGATTCGAGTATCCAACAGCGACTCGCCAACGTGGACGTGCGCGAGGTGCTGGCCGACGGCCCGGTCCACCGCGGGCAGTCGCCGCTTCGCCACGTCCCCGAGTACGAGGAGTGGCTGTTCGACATCGCGGAGTCGGGCGACGCGGAAGACGACCTCTGGCAGTCGCCCGGAATCAACTTCGAGCGATTCCGCGACGAGAGCGCGGACGTGCCGACGGTGTACGCCGGGGCGTGGTACGACTCGTACACCAAGGCGACCTGCGACAACTTTGAGGAGTTGGCCGCGGCGAAGGAGGCCGACCACTTCTTGCTCCTCGGGCCGTGGACTCACGGCTGGAACGCCTACCCCCTGCCGTCGTGGAACAAGCCCTACTCGGGCGAGTTGGCGTTCGGCGAGGCGGCCCTGCGGGACTACCAAGAGACGCGTCTCCGATTCTTCGACCACTACCTGAAAGGCGAGGAGACGTGGAGCGACCAGCCGACGGTCGAGTACTTCCGGATGGGCGCGACTGGCGGAGCGGAGGCAGAAAAGGACCAGAAGCCGAAAGGAAGCCAGACCGGCGAGGGCCGCCTGTTCCACGGTGGGCGGTGGGCCGAGGCCGACGAGTGGCCACTGCCGGGCACGAAGTTCACGAAGTACTTCGCGCACGGAGACGGGACGCTCGCGCCCGAGAAGCCGGACGCCGACGAGTCGGCGACGACCTACGAGTTCGACCCGAAGAATCCGGTGCCGACGCTCGGGGGCAACTGCTCGTCGTACATCAGCTACGAACCCCGCGACGAGTCGATTCTGGAGTACCCCCTCGCGGAGCGCAAACTGCTGGACATGACCGGCCGAGGAGGCTTCGACCAGCGCACCCGCGAGGACACCTACTTCGCGGACCCGCCGTACCGGCCCCTCGAAGAGCGCGACGACGTGTTGGTGTTCCGGACGCCGCCGCTTTCCGAGGCGGTCGAAATCGCCGGGCCGATTCGGGTCCGGGTGTTCGGTTCGACCGACGCGCCCGACACGGACTTCACGGCGAAACTCATCGACGAGTATCCGCCGAGTAGCGAGTTCCCGGACGGGTTCGCGCTCAACCTCTCAGACTCCATCTGTCGGGCGCGCTACCGGGGGTATCGGGACCACCCGGACTTCGTGGAACCGGGCGCAGTCTACGAGTTCTACATGGAACCGTACCCGACCGCGAACGTCTTCGGCGAGGGCCACCGGATTCGGCTCGACATCTCGTCTTCGAACTTCCCGCGCTACGACGTGAACCACAACACAGGCGGGCCGTTGTACGGCGACCGGGAGTATCAGGTAGCGAAGAACACGGTGTACCACGAAGCGGACAACCCGACCCACGTCGAGTTGCCGATTCGACCACGGGAGTGACTTCGTCCGATTCGACCGCGGGAGCGACGAGTCGGCCCCGAGACTACGAGAGGTGGGCGGTCACGTCCGTCGAGGAGACCATCCCCACGTAGCCGTCGTCCACGACCGGGAGGTGTTTGATGCCGTAGGTGGTCATCATCGCGGCGACCTCCTCCATGTAGAGGTCCGGCGTCGCGGTTTCGACATCGGTCGTCATCACGTCCGAGACCCGTAACTCCGAGGTGTCGCGTCCGTCGGCCACGGCGTCGAGAACGTCCGTACTGCTGACGATCGCCCGCGGCGTGGTCGGGACGACCAGCGCGCTGATGTCCTCCTCGCGCATCCGCTGGGCGGCTTCCATCACCGTCGCGTCCTTCGAAATCGTCTCCAGTGGCGAAGACATTACGTCGCCGACGGTCGGCCTGTCGTTGGAACTCATACCCGCAAAACGGGAGGGACGGACAAGGGAGTTTCCATAGCGTCAGTATCTCTGGCGATTGTTCCGGCGACCTACCCCGACGAGAGTCGGTACACGGTCGCCTCGTAGGGCCGCAGGTCGAGCGCGGTAGGGTCCGCTGGCGTGTCGTCGTAGTTGCTCGCCAGCAGTCGCGGGTCGCCGACCGCCACCTCGTCGGGCAACTCGAAGCGAGCGGATTCTTCGGACCAGTTCAGGACGACGAGTGCGCGCTCGGCGTCAGTGCGCTCGCCGGTGGTTCGGCCGTCTGCTCGGTCTTCATCCGCCAGTGTCCGCGTGTAGGCGTAAATCTGCTCGTGGTCAGGGAACAGCAGGTCGTAGTCGCCGTAGACCAGCACCTCCTCGTCGCCGCGCAACTCGATGAGTTCCCGGTAGTAGTGCCAGACCGACTCGGAGTCGGCGCGGGCCTCCTCGACGTTGATGCGGTCGGCGTCGTCGTTGACTTTTATCCACGGCTCGCCCTCGGTGAAGCCCGCGGTCTCGTCGGCGGACCACTGGACCGGCGTGCGGGCGTTGTCCCGGCTTCGGTGGGTCACGACCGACGAGATGTCCTCGAAGTCGCAGTCGTACCGGTCCATCAGTTTCCGGGCGTGGCCGACGGCCTCCACGTCGCGGCACTCTTCGAGCGACTCCCACTCGACGTTCGTCATGCCGATTTCGTCGCCCTGATAGACGAACGGCGTCGCGCGCATCGTCAGGAGGAACGTGGCGATGAGCGTGGCGGACTCGCGGTGGTACTCGCCGTCGTCGCCGAACCGCGAGACGACGCGCGCTTGGTCGTGGCTGCCCAGATAGAGGCTGTTCCAGCCCTCGGATTCGAGGCCGTCCTGCCACTTACCCATCACCTCCTTGAGGTCCCGGAGGTCCCACTCGTCTAGCAGGTCGCCGGGGTCGTCGCTCGCCGCGAGCGCGTCGAGGTCGAGGTGGTCGATGCTCCACTTGCCGCCCGGCCCGTACGTAACGTCCATGTGGTCGAAGTGGACGAGCATGTCCATCCCGTCGCGGCTGTACTCGCGGGCCTGCTCCATCGTCACGCCCGGCGTCTCGCCGATGGTCACGCAGTCGTAGTCCGAAAGAGCCTCGTCGTAGAGTTCCCGGATGTACTCGTGAATTCGCGGGCCGTTGAAGAACTCCGCGCCGAACCAGTCGGTTTCGAGGTCGGTGTCGGGCAGGCCCTCCTCCTTCGAGATGAGACTGATGGCGTCCATCCGCCAGCCGTCCACGCCCTTCTCCATCCACCAGCGAATCGTCTCGTAGATTCGCTCGCGGACCTCGGGATTGCGCCAGTTGAGGTCGGGTTGGCTCTCGTCGAACAGGTGGAGGTAGTACTGGTCGCGCTCGTCGTCGTAGGTCCACGCCGACCCGCCGAACAGCGAAATCCAGTTGTTCGGCGGGTCGCCGTTCTCGTCGGGGTCGCGCCAGTAGTAGAACTCGTCGTAACCCTCGTCGCGCCGCCGGGACTTCTGGAACCACTCGTGTTGGGAACTCGTGTGGTTGACCACGAGGTCCATCACGAGTCGCATGCCTCGCTCGTGGAGCGCGTCCCGAAGGTCCTCCCAGTCGGCCATCGTGCCCATCTCGTCGGCGATGGCCCGGTAGTCGCGGATGTCGTAGCCGTTGTCGTGCATCGGCGAGTCGTACACCGGCGAGAGCCACAGGATATCGACGCCGAGGTCGTCCAGATACGGCACCTTCTCGACCACGCCGCGCAGGTCGCCCACGCCGTCGCCGTCCGAGTCGTTGAAACTCCGCGGATAGACTTGGTAGACGACGGCCTCTTTCCACCACGCCCGGTCGGGGTCCGTCGAGTCCGAATTGTCCGTCACGCCTCGGAGGAGACGCGAAGCGCGATAATAAGCGTGTCCGACTTCGAGAAAATCGCCGGAGGTCCCCCAAAGTCGATTCGACTGTCCGGAAAGGAGACGCGCGCGCCGGTCGTCACTTCTCGCCGTAGCCCGCCAACGGCGTTCGTTCGAGACCGACGGCGTCGTAATCCTTCTCGCTCGACAGCACACGACCCTCACTGGTTGCGACGACCCCGGCATGGAGTGCATCGAACGGTGTCAAATCGTACTCGTCCAGAAAGGCGGCCGCGGCGAGAACGGCCTCTTCGTGTTCGTCGGGCCTGATGGGAACCAACTCAAGTAAGTTAGAGATGGCCCGCAGTGCGTCGATTTCGTACTCGGACCGTCCGCGGTCGTAGAACAACACCAGTACTTCGGCGTACGCCAGAATCGACGTGTGAACGTCGTCGCGTTCTTCGAGCGCTCGAATCGCGGGTTCGCGGAGCCAATCGTCGTCTTTCACCAACGCCGTCAGGAAATCCGTCTCGACGTACATCGGTCACTCCTCGGTCTTCGTTCGACTCTCGGCTTCCTCTTGGACTTCCCGAGTGATAGCCTCGCGCGTCTCTCGTTTCAAGTCGGCTGCGTCGGCTCCCTCGAACGCGTCGCCGACCGCGTCTCGAAGCCCTTCCAACGGGTCTTCGTCTACGGGGAAGAGAGCGACGTGGCTGGGGAGTTCGACTATTCGGTATCGCTCGCCGAACCGCTTACGTACTTCCTTCGGGAGATAGATGCGACCGCGTTCGTCCGTCGATTTCGACATGACCGTTCGTAGTACGGGAAAAACCTAAAGTCTTCCCGTATCACGAAACGGAGTCGAAAGTCGAGTTACGTCTCTTCGAACGCCACGCACCGACAGACCGAGGATTCCCCGCCGCGGAACCGCCACGGGAAGGTGCCGATTTGGACGCGCTCGTTCAGTAACTCCTCGGGGACTTGGGCGTTCTCGACGTGGACGATGCCCTCGGGGAACAACTCGGTGTGCATCAGTTGGTAGCCCTCCGGCGGGAAAATCTCGTCCAAGTCGTCCACGCCGTGTTTCTCGCGGGCCTCGCGGGCCAACTCGGGGCGCACGTCCCGAATCACGGTGTTCATGGGGTGGTCGGCGCTCCCGCAGTCCAACAGGAGGTAGTTCAAATTCTTTTCCTTGCACCAGTCGGCGAACTCCTGATTCGGGCCGGGATGCTTGCAGAAGAAGGCGTGTGGGTCGGCCTCCTCGCGGTGCCACGCGTACTTCTGGTAGCCCGTGTGGACGAAGAGGATGTCGCCCTCGCGCACGTCCACCGCGTCTTCTATCATGTCGCTGGTGTAGACATCGTAGTCGCCCACCTCGTCGGAGATGTCCGCGATTACCGCGTCGCCGACCAACTCGTCCAACCCCATCGACTCGATGTCCCGCCCGCTGGCGACGAAGTGCTTCTCGCCGTCGAGGTGGGTGCCGGTGTGATTCATGAACTCTATCTTCTGACCGTTGACCTTCTCGGTGTCGAGCGATTTCTCGTACCACACCTTCGGGTTGTCGTAGGTCGGCCACGCGGGCGTGTCTTGGGACCACGGCTGAGTCAGGTCGTGCATCTGGTATCCATCTAACATTCGGGGGTCTCCTCTGTCCGTGCGAACAGTCGCGGAAGGGTCTTAAAGATTGGCAGAGGATAACACACATTGGACATGGTAATACACACCAAGGTTTATGAGGAGCCTACGTGATAGTTCCGTATCCGCTCGACCCCCGACTAAACCCCCGAACGACACTCGACAAATCAGGCACATGAAACCGGCCCCGTTCGAATACCACAGACCGACGACCGTCGCCGAAGCCGCCGACCTGCTGGCCGAGCATTCGGACGCCGAACTGCTCGCTGGCAACCAGTCGCTGGGCATCGTGATGGCGAACCGACTGGCGACGCCCGACCTCCTCGTTGACTTGAACACCGTCGAAGACTTGGAGTACGTCGAGGAGCGCGAGGACGCGATCGCAATCGGCGCGATGACCACCCATCGAACTATCGAGCGTTCCGAGTTGCTGGCCGAGAAACTGCCGATGCTCCCCGAGGCCGCCGAGCAGATAGCCGGGCCGAGCGTCCGGAACCGCGGGACGTTGGGCGGGAGTCTGGGCGAGGCCGACCCCGCGGGGAACTACCCCGCCGCGCTGGTGGCGCTCGACGCGACGCTCGAAGTCGTCTCGGCCGACGACGAGCGCGAACTCCCCGTCTCGGACTACTTTATCGCGTACATGTTCACCGACCTCGCGGAGGACGAGATTATCACCGCCGCCGAGGTGCCGACCGACCCGTTCCCGCCCGAGCGCACCGGGATGGCGTTCCTCGAACTCAAGCCGACCGCCCAGACGTGGCCGACCGTCAGCGCCGCGACGGCGATTCGGGTGGACGACCCCGACGCCGAGGAGTCAGAAATCGAGGAGGCCCGCCTCGCGCTGGCGAACGCCGCGGACGTGCCCCTGCGGGTCGAGGAGGCCGAGCGAGCGGTCGAAGGCGAACCGCTCTCCGAGGAGACGCTGGCGGCCGCGGCGGAGGCGGCGACGGCGGCGGCCAGCCCCGAGGACGAGATGCACGCCGACAGCGAGTTCAAAGTCGAGGTCGCGGGCGAGTACGCGCGGCGCTCGCTGTCACTATCCTACGACCGAGCGACCGGCGCGGAGACCGACACCCCCACCGACCACCACCCATGATGCAATTCGAAGGCGAGTTCGAGTCAGACCTGCCCCGAGACGAACTGTGGAACTACTTCACCGACCCGGACGTACTCGCGGCGTGCGCGCCGGGCACCGACTCCATCACGCTGGAGTCGCCCCACGAGGTCACGGCGACCATCGCGGTCGGCGTCGGGAGCGTCAAGCCCACCTTCGACGTGGAGATGGTCGTGACCGAGACCGACCGGCCCTCGGTCCTGAAGATGCAGATGGACGGCAACGCCTCGCGCAACGCCTTCGACGCGGTGGCCGAGATGAATCTGGTCGAGAACGGCGACGGCGGCACGACCGCCGAGTGGTCGGCTTCGACCGACGTGTCGGGGATGATAGCGAGCATGGGCCAGCGCGCGCTCGGGAGCGTGACGAACAAGATGGTCAACGACTTCTTCGCGGACTTGGAGGCGAAAGCCAAGGAGGGCGAACCGGCCGAGTCGAAGTTAGAGGGCAAGCCGGACGCCGAGGCGTCGCTGGAAGACTGACTACTCGTCGTCCGCGTCCGACATCCCGGTCGCGAACGCCGCGCCCATCGCGACCCCGAGCGCGATGCCCGTCGAGAGCCACAGCGCGAGGTCGCCGGTCGCCGCGCCGAACGAGGCCCCGATTGCGGTCCCGACCGCGATGCCCATCGCCATGCCCGTGCCCCAGTCGCGGTTCTCCTCGTCGGTCGCGTCGTCGGCCGCGTCGTCGGTCGCCATAGCCGACACGACGTATGCACCGAATATAAATTGATAGCGAGGGGTTAGCGTTCCGATATTTTTATCCGAAGCGTCGAGAGACGCCCAGCCATGTACCAACTGGTCGGGTACGCGTTCTTCCTGCTGGTCACCGTCACCGTCATCGCCTCCGGAACGTACATCGGCGCGCTGCGGGCGCTCGACGTGTACTTCGGCGGCGAACCGAGCATCTTTCTCTCGAACGACCGACGGGAGGTCGAGTCCCGAGAATGACCCTCCAGACGGTTCAGACGCTCCTCGGGCCGAACCCGTGGGCCGCCGAACTGCTCGCGTTGCTCACGCCGTTCGTCCCGCCGGTGTTGGTGGCGACTGCCGTTTACGTAAACGCAAACGCAAACGACGCCGACCGACCGCTGGCGTGGGCCGTCGGGGCGTTGCTCGCTGGCGTCGGCAACTTCGGGTGGGGAAGTATGATGGTGGGTCTGCTCTACCACACGGTCGGCGAATAGCGAAGTCAGTCCTCGGTCCCTCGCTCCCGAATCCGCTCGCGGACTCGGTTCGGCGTGAACGGGATTCGGTCGGCCGTGACGCCGAGCGGTTCCAGCGCGGCGTTGACGGAACAGGCGATGGCCGCCGGGCCGTCTATCATCCCGCCCTCGCCGGTCCCCTTCGCGCCGGTCGCGGTGAACGGCGAAGGAGTCTCGGTGTGGTCGAGTTCCATCTCGGGCACGTTCTCGATGGACGGCAGTCGGTAGTCGAAGAGGGTGATGGCCTGCGGTTGGCCAGTAGCGTCGTAGGCGAACTCCTCTTGGAGCGCCGCGCCGATGCCCTGCGCGAGGCCGCCGTGGGCTTGCCCCTCCACGATGGTCGGGTTGAGTTGCGTCCCGCAGTCCCGCAGGGAGTAGAACTTGAGGATTTCGACCTCGCCGGTCTTCGCGTCCACCTCCACGATGGGCGCGTTCGCGGCGAACGCGGCGGTCGGGTAGACCGGGAACTTCCGGGCGAGCGCCTCGTCGAACTCGTCGAGTCGGGTCGCCGGGTGTTCGTAGTCGTAGCTCGCGCGAGTCAGTCGCTCGTCGGCGTCGCGGTCCCGGTCTTCACCCGCCAACTCCGAGAGCGAGAGCGAATCGTCACCGTCGCCACCGCCGCCGTCGAGGCGGTAGACCGCGCCGTCGCGGTAGGTCGCGTCCGCGGACTCGCAGTCCCAGATTTCGGCGGCGAGGAGTTCGAGGTTGCCGACTAACTCGTCGCCGAGACCCTGCGCCGCGCCCGAGAGCATGACCGCCATCCGGGACGCCGCGGTGCCGTACTCGGTGGGAGCGTCCACGCTGTCGAGGTAGACCACTTCGATATCGCTTGGCAGGAGGTCGAGTTCGTCGGCCAGCAGTTGTGTGACGAGCGTCTGGTGGCCCTGCCCGGACGAGTCGGTGGCCAGAAACGCTCGGACGGTTCCGTCCTCGCGGACCTCGGCGCGGAGGTGTTCGGGGAGTTCGGCCACGTCGTCGCGGTCCCGGTCGTCTAACTCGTCGCGCTCGGACCGCTGGCGATTCGTCCAGTCCGAACCGGAGACGCCGGGTTCGATGTGAACCGTCGGGCGGACACCTCTGTACTTGCCCTCTTCCCGCTTCGACTCCACGAGGTCGGGGTCCAGCAGACCGCCGTCCCGTTCCTCCTCGATTTTCCCTCGGACGTGGGCGAGCGCCGCGGGGAAGTCCCCCGAGTCGTAGAGGTTCTTCGAGGCGAGTTCGTAGGGCATCTGGTCGGGAGAGACGAGGTTTCGGCGGCGGAGTTCGTCGGGGTCCATACCGAGTTCGCTGGCGGCTTCGTCGACTATCATCTCCAGCGCGTAGAGGTGGGCCGGGACGCCGAACCCGCGGTACGCGGTCTGGCAGGTCTTGTTCGTCAACACGAGGTCGTACTCGTAGCGGGCGTCCTGCACGTCGTAGGCGTTCGTCAGGACCGAGAGGGGCTTGAGAACCTGATTGATGGGGTAGCGCGGCCACGCGCCGAAGTCGTCCACGAACCACACGTCGAGCGCCCGAATCGTGCCGTCGTCGTCCAGCGCGAGTTTCACGTCGTACTCGCGCTCGGTCGAGTGCATGTCCCCGCCCTGTAGGTTCTCGATGCGGTCCTCCACGAAGGCGACCGGGCGGTCCAACTCCTTGCTCGCCATCGCGGCCAGACAGCAGTAGCGGTGGATGGCGATTTTGGTGCCGAAGCTCCCGCCCACGTCGGGGGGCACCTCCAAGTTCACGTCGTCGGGGTCGTAGCCCAGCGTCTCGTAGACCGTATCGTCTACCAAGGTGTGCAACTGGATGTTGCAGTCGATGTCGAACGAGTCGGTGTCCCGGTCGTACTCCGCCACCACGCCCGCGGTTTCGAGGGGCACACCCGAGATGCGGCCCCACGAGTAGGAGCCTTCGACCACGCGGTCGGCGTTCTCGAAGGCGGCGTCGGGGTCGCCGAAGGTCAACTCCTCGTGGTCGCCGACGTTGGTGCCGTGGTCTTCGTGGACCAGCACCTCGTCCTCGCGGGCCTCACGGGGGTCCACGACCGCCTCCTCGGTGTCGTATTTCACGGTCACGAGGTCCACCGCGTCCTCGGCGACGTAGCGGTCGTCGGCGACCACGGCCGCGACGGGTTCCCCGACGTAGCGGGCCTTCCCGTCCGCGAGCGACCACTCCTCGAACCCGAGGAGACCGGCGGGCATCGGGTTGTAGTCGTCCTTCAGGTCGGCGGCGGTCAGCACGAGGTGACAGCCGGGATGGGCCTCGGCCTCGTCGGTGTCGATGGACTCGATGACGGCGTGGGCGTGCATGCTCCGGACGAGCGCGACGTGGAGCGCGTCGTCGGGGGCCTTGTCGTGGACGTACTCGGCCTCGCCGGTGAGGATGCGCCGGTCCTCGACGCGGTTCAGGCCTCGGCCGGTGAACGCCTCGCTGGCGGTTTTGGTCTCGCTCTCGGCCGTCGGTTCGCCGTCGGTCTCGGAGCGGGAACTCATCGGTCTTCTCCATCCGTCTCGGTCTCGTCCAGTTGCTCCCCGTCTCTCTCCCTCCCGTCCATCTTCTCTGCGGCGCGGTTCACCGCGTCGTAGATGTTCTGATAGCCCGTGCATCGACAGACGTTGTCGGCGAGTCCGGCCTCGATTTCGTCGTCGTCGGGGTCGGAGTTCTCCCCGAGGAGTTCCTTGGTCGCCATCACGAACCCGCTGGTGCAGAAGCCACACTGGAGGGCGTGTTCTTCGTGGAACGATTCCTGAATCGGGTGGAGCGAGCCGTCGTCGTCGGCCAAGCCCTCGACGGTCTCGATTTCCGCTCCGTCGGCCTGCACCGCGTAGGTCAGGCAGGACTTGACCGACCGACCGTCCAGCAGGACGGTGCAGGCCCCGCAGACGCCGTGTTCGCACCCGACGCGGACGCCCCGGAGTCCCCGCGCGTCCCGGAGGAAGTCCGAGAGCTTGTGGCGGGGTTCGACCTCGGCGGCGACCGACTCGCCGTTGACCGTCAGCGTTATCTCCTCGGTCGGGCGGTCGAGGGACCCGGATGTGTCGTCGGTACTCATGGTAGATGGTGACATATATCTGGCGAGCGCATAAGCGTTGTCCCGAAATCGGGTATCAACTGTAAGATACGTCGCTCCTCGTCGTGTCTCGGTTCGTCGCGTCTGATACGGCAGGTTCACCCCGTGAATCGTCAGCAATCGTAGCGAATCCTCATCGAGAACACTTCGGTCGGCAGCAGTGAGTTCGAATCGATTACCGCGCTCAGTTGGTGATGAGTTCGGGTGTGACGACCATAATTACGAGCATGCTCACCAGCACGACGAGTGCCGTGAGTCGCAAGACGCCGGCTGCCCGTCGTCGAGGTTCCGGCAGGGACTCGGCAATGCCGGAGAGAGCCATCCCGGCAATCACAAATAGTCCGGCGTAGAACGGTGTCGCCCCTCCGACAATGACGTAGTACCCTTGCTGTCCGGCCATCAGAAGTGCGCCACAGAGGAAAACCAGTCCAACACCTCTGGAGGGTTCGCCGAACACGGTTTCATCAATGATAGAGGGCATCGAGCGTGTTGTCTCCCGCGACGTTCAAATATCGCAGGGGTTCACGTACGTAGTGTGACTGAGTGCAGACTCTTCCGAAGTCACGACTGCTCCGGTTTGTCGAGGAAGCAGTTCAGCAACGTGCCGTAGCTCGATACTTCTCCGTCAATTCAACACTCAAGCGGAACTACGGTACGTTCGCCCGCTCACGACGCTGGTGGAAGCAGTTCCGTGAACTCACTATCACCGGTCTCGTTCGTAACGTAGAGCAATCACTCTGAGCCATTAATACAGACGACCGACACGCCACGAGGGATGATGGTTTAGCAATCAGTTGGTAAGTGACCCGTACAAGGTATAGAGTATAGATTCAGCAATCGACTACGTGCTGGTCGGGCCGTTTGGCTACGTACGCTCTAAGGTGAACGACCGGGAATCGTCAACAGATGATTAGGTCTGTCCTCTGGCTAAATTAGGTCTGTCCTCTGGCTAACTGCCACCCGGCGCGCGCGAGCAACGCGCGCGAGGGCCGAGGACCGCAGTGAAACGAGGACCGCAGGCGGTTGGGGAGGACGTGGTGGGGTGCTGTGCGGTCGCCGTACGGCAGACTCCTCGGTATCGGATTCAGCGCGGTTCGCGGTGACAGGGTGGTACGGAGCGGTCCGGTACGCGGCAGTAGCGGTACAGTTCAGTCGGCAGTCACGAATTCGTAACTGCCTCACTGGCCGAGACTCGGCGTTCGCTCCTCGTCCGTCAGCGAACGCCGACGCCGTAGAACCATCTACAGCCACTCGAAAAGACACCAAATATGTCCCAAAGAAACCCACAGAATCCCGAGGAGTCAGCTTTTTAGGTACCCGAGCGTCACACCTCCGGACGTGATACTCGGCGCGCTCCTCGCGGCCGGAACCGGCTCGCGTTTCGGCGAGGAGAACAAGCTCCTCGCCGACTTCGACGGGAACCCACTCGTCGCGCACGCCGCCAGCACCCTCGTAGACTCGCGCCTCGACGCCGCAGTCGCGGTGGTCGGCCACGACGCCGAGGAGGTCGCCGACGCGCTCCCCGAGGAAATCGAGGCCGTCGAAAATCCCGACTACGAGGAGGGCCAGAGTACGTCGGTCCGGCGCGCGGTCGGGGTCGCCCGCGAGCGCGGGGCCGAGGCGCTCGTCGTCGCGCTCGGCGACATGCCCCGCGTCGAGGGCGAGACGGTGGACGCGCTCTGTCGGGAGTACGACGAGCGACGCGGCGACGCCGACCGACCCGATGACCACGACCGACCCGGCGACCCCAACCGACCCGGCGACCCCGACCGACCCGGCAACCCCGACCGACCCGGCAACCCCGACCGGCCCGCCATCGTCGCGCCACGCTACGGCGGCCAGCGCGGGAATCCGGTGCTGTTCGACGCGCGGTACTTCGACGCGCTGGCGAGCATCGAGGGCGACGTGGGCGGCCGGGGCCTCCTCGAATCAGAACCCGTGGCGTGGGTGGACGTGGCCGACCCCGGCGTTCGCCGGGACGTGGACACCGACGAGGACCTGCGAGAGCTTCAGGCCGAATCGGACCCCGAGCGGGGATGAATCGGCCCCTCGCTGTCGGTCAGCCGACCGCCCGCGCGGTCGTTCGACACCGCCAGCACCTCGCCGACGACCGACAAGGCGATCTGGTACGGTTCGCCGCCGCCCAAGTCCAGCCCCACGGGCGTCCCGACGCGCTCCAGTTCGTCGGCCGAGAGGGGCGACCGGGACTCGGCGACCTCCTCGCGCATCTCCTCGAACCGCTTGCGCGGCCCCATCAGGCCGACGTAGGGCACGTCGGTCTCCAGTAGCGCCTCCACGGCCAGCCTGTCGTCTACGAAGTTGTGGCTCATCACGACCGCGTAGGTCTCGGCCGGGCGCGGAATCGCGTCCGCGATTTCGGACGGTCGAGTGGCGGTGACCTCGTGAGCGGCCGGAAACCGCTCGCCGTCGGCCCGAGCGCCGCGCGCGGTGGCGACGGTCACGCGAAATCCGGCGTCGCGGGCGAGTCGGGAGACGGGGCGCACGTCCGCGCCGTGGCCGAACACCAGCAGTTCCGGCGGGGGTTCGAGACCGTCCACGAACACCCGCGCCGTCCCGCGGTCGGTCTCGACGGTCACGGTGTCCGAGCGCCCGGCCGCGGCGAACTCGCCCGCCCGCTCGCCGACCGCTTCGAGGAGGTCGCCGGGGAGCGCCGGGCGTGAATCGGGCGTCTCCAGAACCGCACCCGAGTCGGCGACGAGCGCCCGCGCGCCGACCGGAGCGTCGGGGTAGCCATCGCGTCCGTCCGACCCCTCGCCGCCGACCATCGTCAGGAGCGCGACGCGTTCGCCGTCCGCGAGCGCGTCGAGCGCGGGCCGAAAGCTCGCGTCCGCGGGTTCGACCAGCACGTCGATGACGCCGTTACAGCCCAGTCCGAAGCCCCACGCGTCGTCGTCGCCCGTGAGGTCGAACCGCTCGCAGACCGGTCCCTCGGAGAGCGCCGTCTCCGCGAGGTCGGCGACTGGGCCTTCCAGACAGCCCGCGGTAATCGCGCCGACCGCGCCCTCCTCGGCGACGAGGCGCTTCGCGCCGGGGCGGCGGTAGGCCGACCCCTCGACCGCGACGACCGTGGTGACGGCCGTCGCCGAGTCCACGGGGTCGGCCTCGGCGTCGGCACGGGCGGCGGCCGCCCGAGAATCGGCGGCGATCTCCTCGCGGAGGCGTTCGCGGACCGACAGCGCGCTGGCGGCCCACGCGTCGGACTCGTCGTTCATGTTTCGTGGTAGCAAATGCGGATATTTAGGTGTTCGCGTGGCCGACCCGCGCTCGCCCGGATCACGACAAATCCTCACAAACCGACCGCAGAAAGCTCGAACGTAAAGATATATCCGTCGCTCCATCGCTACTCCCCGCATGGAGCTTTCAGGGAAGTCGGTCCTCGTAACTGGCGGTGCCGGACTCATCGGCACCCACCTCACCGAGTCGCTCGCCGAGGAGAACGACGTACTCGTCGCGGACAACTGCTCGAAGGGCAACCGCGAGTGGGTGCCCGAGACCGCGGCGTTCGCCGACTGCGACCTCACCGACGAGGAGGACGTGGCCGAAGTCGTCACCTCGGACCTCGACATCGTCTTCCACCTCGGGGCGCTCTCGGACGTGAACCGGGGCGACCACCGGCGCGTCTTCGACCACAACAACGCGATGCTCTACAACATCCTCGAACGCATGGACGAGGTGGGTCTCTCGAAAATCGCGTTCGCGTCCTCGTCGGCGGTGTACGGCGAGGCCCCGCGGCCGACCCCCGAGGACTTCGCGCCGCTCGAACCCGTCAGCACCTACGGCGCGAGCAAGCTGGCTGGCGAGGGTCTCCTCTCGACGTACGCCCACTCCCACGACTTCACGACGTGGATGTTCCGGTTCTCGAACGTCGTGGGTCCCCACCAGCGCAACAACGTCATCTCGGACTTCATCGAGAAACTGCTCGACGACCCCCAAGCCCTCGAAATTCTCGGCGACGGCCGCCAAGAGAAGTCCTACCTCCACGTCGAGGACTGCGTGGCCGGGATGGAACACGTCGTGGAACACACCGACGACCCGACAAACATCTACAATCTGGGCACCAGAACCACCATCTCGGTGACGCGCATCGCCGAGTTGGTCAGCGACGTGGTGGGCTGTGACCCCGAGTTCGAGTACACCGGCGGCGACCGGGGCTGGACCGGCGACGTGCCCAAGATGCGCCTCTCCATCGAGAAGGCCAGCGCAATCGGCTGGTCGCCCGAGCGCGAGAGCGCGCAAGCCGTCCGGACCGCGGCCGAGCAGTTGTACGACGAGTTGGCCTGAGTCGCGCGGCGCGGTTTTCTGATTTCACGCGGTCAGTCACGGGTCACGGACTCCGAATCGTCGTCGGACTCGTCACTCACATCGAGAATCTCCGCTGCGACGGCCGTCACGTGTTGTTGGTGCGAAGCAGATGTCTGGACGCTTTGAGCCGCGTCGAGTTGGTCGTTGACAACCGCATTCTGTTGGGGACCCCACATCTCTGGAGGTTCTGACTCGATGTATTCGACCCAGCACTTGATGGCCTCAATGCGTTGCTCACGGTTCTGTTCGTGCTTTGCGTCGAGGTGTTCACGCGCGTTTGAGTCGCTCATATTCGGTTTCGACATCGAGTCGCGTTACCCATTCTTCGAGGCGGGGCACACTAAGGCTTTCCTCGAAGAGCGTGTAGAGGTGAACTGCATCCTCGATATCCTTCTGCGCACCGAGATGTAGTTTGTAGGCGACCTGAAGCTCTAACGGCCCAATTGGGATTTCTTCGTGACTGATTCGCGCCAGTATAGCGTTTTCGAGAGACGCACGGTCGAACTCGTCGCGTGCGAACTTGACTTCGAGATGCGGTGTAATCTGATCTTCGGGAGCAACCCAGATGTTATCGCCGGTATCGAGCATCTCGTACATCGACGTGAGCGGCATTGCCGGGCCCCAGAAGTCCGCTTTGTCGAGGGCCGTGACGAGTTCGTCCGCAGTATCTTCATCGATTTGCTCGATAAGAACGTCGACATCCTCGGTAGAACGCGCCCGACCAGCGAGAATCGAGACGTAGCCCGCGATATAGACGTGCTCGATGTCGAACTGGTCGAGGAGTTCCGAGAACCCAATCGCCAACTCGTCAAGCTGGTTAGGTTCCCGTTCGACAATCAATGTTTCATTCTGGAATTCGATACCGCCCATGAATATTCGTTATCAGTAGGCGTATAAGTTGTTAGGGATTGTTCGTGAGCAGTGTTCCGGCTTTCCATCGTGAGACGTTCGCACCGCGAATCGAACAAAACCACCGAGTCGGTTGCGAGCCACAGATTGCATTAAGAAACGGTACTACCAACTACTGCTACGATTCGGTGGTCGTCACGAGGTCCCGAGCGACCTGTACGCTGGTCCAGTAGACCTCGCCGTCGTAGCGCAGGAGATAGATGCCGTCGATGCGGCCGGTCCCGCCACTCTCGTCAGCGCCCTCGTCTCCGGCATCCGCGTCTCCGGCACCCTCGTCCGACTCTTCCCACGCGTACCGCACCTCGTCGTGGGGCCGGAATCTGGTCGCCAACTTCAGCGCGGCGTCGGGCGGGTTCTCGTCGGCGGGCACCGAGTAGTCGTCGGGCACGATTGCTTCGTCTAAAATCTCGCGCTCCGCCTCGGAGAGGTCCGAGAGTTCGAAAGCGTACTCCTCGCGGACCTCCGCGCCGAACTGTTCGGCCGAGGAGTGGACCTCCTCGGACTCGTAGCGATACTCCTTCAGGTCGTCCTCGTAGGAGTCGTCCACCTCGAACCGGCCTTTCGTCTCCGGGTCCCAGACGATGACCGAGCGGTCGGGGTCCGGAACGAGCGCGGAGTCGGGAATCTCGCTGTCGAGGTACAACAGCGACGACCCGAACCCGAGGAAGGGGTCGTCGGCCCACCCCCGGTCCGCGAACGTCTCGCGGTCCACCGCGGGTAGCTCCTCGAAGCGAACCGTCTCGCTCTCGGAGACCGAGCCGTCGGCGGGATTCAGCGTGAAGTGGAACGTCGTCGCGTCGGTGGTCTCGACCACCTCGCGGGAGAGTCGATACACCGAATCGCGGTAGACGAACGACCGATTTTCCGGGAAAGGCGGCTCTGTGGCTTCCCGCGCCGCCGACCCGTTCTCGACGGCGTCGGCGACGAGTTCGCGCCGGTCGGAGGAGCCTTCGAGACCGTACGTCACCTCTCGCGCTATCTCGTAGTCGGAAATCGGTTCGAGTCGGAGGGAGGTCGCCGGTGCGCGTGCGCACCCCGTACAGCCGCCAGCGGTGGCGATAGCGAGGGTCGCACCGGAAGCGAGGAACTCGCGGCGGTCCATAGCGCGGGGGTTTCTGACGGGACGTGATAAAACATCTGTAGATTCGGTGAGAAGTGAAGTCGGGCAGGTCAGGCGACGACACTGTTCGCCGTAATCTCGTCGTCGTAGACGCTCACGTCCAATCCGGACGCGTCCGCGTCGGCGCTCTCGTCCCACTCGGCGGTGGCGGTCCGCGAGCCATCGACCGTGATTTCGAGGCGCTTGGTCCCGTCCTGCGAGAAAGGATGGGGAAACTCCCGGTCCTCCTCGGCCGGGAGGTCGAACGACTCGTCTACGACGACCGTTCCGTCGCCGCTCCGGGAGACTTCGAGGGAAATTCGGGCGGTCTCCTCGGTGGCGTTGTAGACCGACAGGTCCGAGACGTTGCCGCCCATGTCGATGCACCCGGCCCCGACCCCGGTTCCAAGGAGGGCCAGCGCAGAGAGGAGGCCGCGGCGCGAGCGTAGTGGCGAGGACATACGTCGTCGCGTGACAGGTGTGCGATAAGTGTTTTGTGGACCGGCGACGCTACGCCCCGCCGCCTTTCCGAGTGTCGGACTCCGCGAGGAGTCGAATCGCCTGCCAGATAGCGAGACCCGCGAACGCGCCGACCACTATCGCGAAGGGGTCTACTCCCCCGTGGCCCGCGTGGAGGGGAACGAACATACGGACGCCTACGACCCGGTTCCTTCTGAACGTTTCGCCCGCGGCACGGACGGCCGACCGAGCGTTTACGCGGCGGAATCGAGAGACAAAAACGAGAGCGACGAGAGGCTTACCGCAGGAAACCGAGCAGTTCGTAGTCGTGGTCCGGCGTGTACCGCCGGAACAGCAGGCTGTTGGTCAGAACGCTCACGCTGGAGAACGCCATCGCGCCCGCGGCCAGCACGGGCTGGAGCAGGCCGAGCGAGGCGAGCGGAATCATCGCGGTGTTGTAGCCGAGCGCCCAGAAGAGGTTCTGCTTTATTTTCGAGAGGGTCCCCTCCGAGACGCGGATGGCCTTCAGCACGTCCGCCGGGTCGTCGCGCATCAGCGTCACGTCGGCGGCCTCGATGGCCACGTCGGTGCCCGACCCGATGGCCGCGCCGACGTACGCCGCGGCGAGCGCGGGCGCGTCGTTCACGCCGTCGCCGACCATCATCGCCCGCCGACCGTCAGACTGAATCGACTCCACGGCGTCGGCCTTGTCCTCGGGCAGGACCTCCGCGCGGACGTTCTCGGGGTCGATGCCCACCTGCTCGGCGACCGCACGGGCGGTCCGCTCGTTGTCGCCGGTGATGAGCATGACCTCGCGGCCGGTCTCGCGGAGTCCGGAGACCGCTTTCTTCGCGCTCTCCTTCACGGTGTCGGCGTCGGCGACGACGCCAGCCAGTTCGCCGTCGATGGCCACGAGCATCGCGGTCTTGCCCTCGCGTTCGAGGCGTTCCATCGGCTCCTCGGCGAGTGAAGCGTCGATTCCCTCGTCGTCCATCAGCTTCCGGTTGCCGACCAGCACCTCGCCGTGAGCGGTCGTCGCCCGGACGCCATGGCCGGGGACGTTCTCGAACTCCTCGGGGTCCTCGACGGTGAGGCCGCGCTCCTCCGCGCCCTCGACGATGGCCTGCGCGAGCGGGTGTTCGCTCCCCTTCTCGGCGCTCGCGGCGGCCGCGAGGAGGACCTCCTCGGCGGTCGCGGCGTCGCTCTCGGGGTCCGTCGGAGCCTCCACCGCGCCGCCGTCCGCCGCGGGTTCGCCGCCGTCCGCGGCAGGGTCGCCGCCGTCGGTGGTGGCGTCGAGGTCGGTTCCGCCGTCCGCGGCCGCGCCGTCGTCCCCGCCAGCGGCGGGGCCAACCGCCACCACGTCGGTCAGGCGCATCTCGCCCTCGGTCAGCGTGCCGGTCTTGTCGAAGACCACGGTGTCAACGTCGCGGACGCGCTCCAGCACGTCGCCGCCCTTGAACAGGACGCCGTTCTGCGCGCCGATGGAGGTCCCGACCATCGTTGCCGCGGGGGTGGCGAGTCCGAGCGCGCAGGGACAGGCGATGAGGACCGCGGAGGCGAACACGACGACCGCGAACTCGAAGGTCGAGACGGTGCCGCCCGCGACGATGGGACCGCCAGCGACCAGCCCCCACATCGGGAGCGACTGGACGAATCCGGCCAGCGCCTCGGGGAAGAGGAACCAGAGCGTCCCCCAGAGCAGGGCGTTCGCGATGACCGCGGGCACGAAGTACGCCGAGATGCGGTCGGCGACCTGCTGAATCTCTGGCTGGCGGCTCTGGGCCTCCTTGACCAACTGGACGATCTGCTGGAGCGCGGTCTCGGAGCCGACCTTGGTCGCTTCGACCTTCAGCACGCCGTTCTCGTTGACGGTCGCGCCGACCGCCTCGTCGCCGGGCGACTTCTCGACGGGCACCGACTCGCCCGTGACCATCGACTCGTCCACCGCGCTCTCGCCCTCGCGGACCACGCCGTCGGTCGGAATCTTCTCGCCGGGCCGGACCACCATCAGGTCGCCGACTTCCACGTCCTCGACCGGAATTTCTTCCTCCTCGTCGCCCCGAATCACGGTCGCGGTGTCGGCCTCCATCTCCAGCAGTTTACGCAGGGCTTCGCTGGCTTGGCCCTTCGACCGGGCTTCGAGGTAGTTCCCGAGCGTGATGAACACCAAGATGAGCGCGGCGGTGTCGAAGTAGAGGCTCCCCGCGAGGAGGTCCAACAGAACCACGACCGAGTAGACGTACGCGGTCGAGGAGCCGAGCGCGATCAGCACGTCCATGTTCGCGGTCCGGTTCTTCACGAGCGCGGTGTAGGAGTTCTCGTAGAACTCCTTGCCGAGGAGGTACTGGACCGGCGTCGCCAGTCCGAACATCACCCAGCCGAGCGGGACGCCGAAGAGGTCGTCGGCGAGCAGGCCGTCGAACAGGAAGTGTTCGAGCAGGAAGAACAGGAGCGGGGCCGACAGAAGCGCGCCGAAGATAGTCAGGTTGCGCTGGCGGCGAATCTCGGCTTGGCGGGCGTCCTCGCGCCGGTCGCCCTCGGTCTCGCCGTCGCCGTCGGACTCGTCTTCCCGAATCGGCTCGTAGCCCGCCGCCTCGATGGCGTCGTAGAGGTCGCCCAAATCGGCGTCCTCGGGGTTGTACCGCACGGTCCCCTCGTCGGTCGCGTAGTTGACCTCGGCGCTCACGACGCCCGGCGTGTCTTCGAGGGCCCGCTCGTTGGCCTCCGAGCAGTTCGCGCAGGACATCCCCGAGATGCCGATGGTCACCTGCTGGGCCACCGGGTCGTACCCGGCCTCCTCGATAGCTCGGTAAATCTCGCCGAGCGAGACCTCCTCGGGGTCGTACTCGACGCTCCCCTCGTCGGTGGCGAAGTTGACGTTCGCCGACTCGATGCCCGCCAACTCGCTCAGGGCCTCCTCGACGGTCCCCGAGCAGTTGGCACAACTCATGCCTCGGATAGCGAGGTGTGCGGTTCGCGCCATAATTCTCTCTCGATAGTATCTACGGGACCTACGTTAATGCGGTTTGTCCCTTACGAACGAAGGTCGGAGGGGAGCCAAGATAGCACCGAGTCGAAAAATATTCGCCCTCTATTTTTGTTTCGAAGCCGTATCGCCGTTCCGGTTCCGGCGAACCGTCGGCGACTGCGGGAGGGAGTGTCGCACCGCTCTTCGGTCGAACGACGAGCGGACTCCCGACCGAACGTATAAATGCGATAACGAGACAATTAGACGACATGCGAAGCGCTTTCCGCGTCCTCGCACTCGCCGTCCTCGTCACGACCGCCGGATGCACCGGCGCGTTCGACGGCGGCCCGGCGACCGACACCGCGAGTCCGCAGACCGACGAGACCGATTCACCGACGACGGAGACGCGAACGCCGGTCGAAGACCGGTCCGTCCCGCCCGGCATGAGCGCCGACGGGCTGGCGGACGCCGACGCGCTCGTGAGCGCCCACGCCGACGCGCTCGCGGGCGAGTCGGTCACGTTCCGCGAGCGCCGCGTCCGGCGGTACGGCAACGAGACCGCGGACCGGCGCTGGAACCGCACAGTCCGAACCGCCGCGAATCGGTCGCGGTTCCGCGTCGTCACCGAGACCGAGAACGTCCCGATATTCGGCGCGAGCGAGGGCCGAGTCGCCGTGTTCGCGGACGGGCGGCGAGCGTACCGACGGGTCGAGACGCCCAACACCTCGTGGTCGAGCGCGGTCCGGACCGCGAGCGGCGACCCCGAATCGCCCCGGAACGTCGCCCCGGACGTGGCCCGAACCGACGACCTTCGGGTCCTGTTGAGCGCCCTCGCGCTGGACAGCGCCGCAAACGCCCGAAAACTAGGTGAGTCGGGGACCTATCGCCTCTCGTCCTCGGAACTCGCAAACCCCGACCTGCTGGCCTCGCATCTCGGCGTTTCGTCGGTTCGGAACGTCTCGTTCGTCGGAATCGTGACGCCGAACGGAACCCTCGCGGAGTACCGGCTGACGTTCGCCGGGGAGGAGGACGGGACGCAAGTCCGCGGGACGAGCCTCGTCGAGTACGCCCGGCTCGGCGAGACGACCGTCGAGACGCCCGCGTGGTACGACGAAGCGAGGAGACGGACCGACGGCGAAAATCCGGACGGAACCGCACGCACCGCGACGACCACCGAGTCAGACGAGACGACTGCCGCGGCCGCCACTGCCGCCATCGCCGCCACCCGTAAGAAAGTTCGTTTGGATTAGTGCAAACCTAGTAGATTTATGCGTCCGGACGCCGGAGTGGGAGACGACAATGCAACAGCAGTCGGCACGCCGGACGGCGACCTTGGACGACTCCCACACCGAGACGACCGAGATTCTGATGCCCGACGACACCAACAACCTCGGGCGGGCGCTCGGCGGGTCGGTCCTCCACTGGATGGACATCTGCGGGGCCATCTCTGCCCGGCGGTTTGCCCGGCGACAGGTCGTCACGGCGTCGATGGACCACGTGGACTTTCTGGCTCCCATCGACCTCGGTGACGTGGTGGTGACGGAGGCGTACGTCTTCGAGACCGGCGAGACCAGCATGGAGGCGAAGGTGGACGTGTACGCCGAGCGACCGAGCGACGACGAGCGCCGCGAGACCGCGACCTCCTTCTTCACCTTCGTCGCGCTGGACGACGACGAGAAAGCCACGAGCGTGCCGGACCTGCGGTGTCCGACCGACGAGCAGGAGGCCAAACGGGCGCACGCGCTGGAGGAACGCAAGAAACGGCGATTGGAGTTGGCGGAGAAGGTGTAGGAATCGGACGAAGCTATCGGAAAAGCGGCTCGTCGAGCTATTCAAACGGCACCGTTGGCGGTTCCTTCATAGCAGCGATAGTATAATCGCAAGTACGCTAATTATTACCCCCGACCCAGCAAGTGACGATTCGATATACCCCGATTGCTTGAGCAAGTACGAGATGTACAACGGAGTCACTACGATAGCCACGTGAAGCGCGATGATTACGGATAGCTGCGTAGAGACTAAAATCGCGCCCACGAGTATCGGCCAAACGGTTAGAACCAGTGTCGCGCCTAGACCGTAGCGAAAACAGGTTACGATAGTACCATAGCTGGAAACGTACTCGGAGAAATCGAAAATCGCATCACGGCTTCCGATAATCGCTTTAGCAATTGTAAATGCAACCGACAGTGCGATTGCTATAGCTACACCAATTCCGAGCATCTTTAACACAAACGTCCAGAGTACCAGCAGTTTGGGCTTGAAGAACGTGTACGCCAGCAGAAATCCACCGACTATCAAACCCGTTCGTCGGTGTGTCATTATACCGCCAAGTGCGACTACCGCGATAGCCGGTATCAGGACGAGTATACAGGCGATAGCGAGGAGATAGATAGGCTCCAAGTATTGAGACTGACTCGTCCACCACTGATAGGTCCCCTGAATATCCATCTTCAGGGGCATCTCCGATGCAGTCCGGTAAAGCGCTTTTTTGGTACTATTCCGTTCCCGTTCCGTACCCTGCCACGGAAAGAATACGTATATAAACGAAAACAAGAGGAAGGCGTTTAGAATTGCTAAAATCGTTGGCGTGGCCTGGATTATCGCGTTTGCTTTCCTTTCAAGAGTTTCCTCTATCGACTCCTCTAGCTGTTGAATTCCTATCATCAAAACCCCGACTAACTGCATTATCTTCGGGTTATTTATAATAAAATCGAAAAAGGGACTAGGTACTTTCGCAATCTGAGAGAATAGATTACTTAACACTATTGTTGGGTACATAGTCACAGCGTGCGTGAACGACGTTTTTCGCTTGTAAACGCCGATACAAGAAAGTAATGTCTAGTGAATCTATAACGATTACAGTAGGGTTTTCTTTGTGTTTCTGCACGCCTAAACAGGTTTAGTACGTTAGACCTCGGGAAAATAGTTCGTGAGGCGTTAGACCAACCGAACCGGTCGCTACCAGTCCAACGAGCCGCCCGAGCGGTACTCCGTGACCTGCGTCTCGAAGAAGTTCTTCTCCTTGTTGAGGTCGGTCGCCTCGGACATCCACGGGAATGGGTTGTCCGTGCCGTAGGACTCGGGCAGGTCGAGTTGCCGGAGGCGGCGGTCGGCGACGTACTCGACGTACTCGGCGAACTGCTCGGGACCCATCCCCAGAATCTCGTCGGGGCAGGCCTCGCGGGCGTAAATCTGTTCGAGTTCGACGGCCTCCTCTATCATCGCGGTGATTTCGGCACCGAACTCGTCGGTCCAGACGCCGGGGTTCTCCTCGCGAATCGTGTTTATCAGGTCCACGCCGAACGCCAGATGGACCGACTCGTCGCGCATGATGTACTCGAACTGCTGGCCGATGCCGACCATCTTGTTCTGGCGCTTCAGCCCGAGCATCATGGCGAACCCGGCGTAGAAGAAGATGCCCTCCATCACGACGTAGAACCCGACCAAATCCCGGAGGAGCGACCGCACGTCCTCGTCGGTCCGGAGTTCGAAGTCGTCGTCCAAGATGGACTGGGTCATCCCGACGACGAACTCGTCTTTCTCCTCTATCGCGGGCACCTCGTCGTACATCCCGTACACGTAGTCGGGGTCGAGACCCAGCGAGTCACAGCAGTAGATGAACGTGTCGGTGTGGATGGCCTCCTCGAAGGCCTGCCGGAGGAGGTACTGGCGACACTCGGGGCTGGTGACGTACTCGTAGATGGCCAACACGATGTTGTTGGCGGTCAGCGACTCGGCGGTCGAGAAGAACCCGAGGTTCCACTCGACCAGTTGGCGCTCGGCGTCGGTGAGCGCGTCGCCGTTCCACTGGGTCGCGTCCTCGCCCATCGGAATCTCCTCGGGCACCCAGTTGTTGTCGATTCCGGCGCGGTAGTACTCGCGCGCCCAGTCGTACTCTATCGGCAGTATCTTGTTCGGGTCGGTCTTGTCGTCGTTCAGTATCATGGTCACTGACAGGCGTCGCAGGTCGGGTCCTCGACGCTCGGGAGGTCGTCTCGCGCGCTGTCCGAGTCGTCGGAATCCGCGGCGCTCGACTGCCCGCGAGTCTGGGTCTTGCCGTACTGGTCCATGTCGAGGGTGGACTTCTCTATCTGGGACGCGCCGAGCGTCCGCAGGTAGTAGGTCGTCTTCACGCCGAGTTCCCACGCGGTCTGGTACACGTCGTCCAGCATCGACCCGTCGGTCGTCGGGAAGAAGACGTTGTGCGAAATCGACTGGTCTATCCACTGGCCACGGCGGGCGGTCAGGCGCAACTGGTGGCGGGGGTCCACCTCGAAGGCGTTTCGGTAGAGTTCGCGCAGGTCGGCCGGAATCTCCTCGATCTCCTGTATCGACCCGTCGTGGAACTTGATGCGATCCACCATCTCGTCGTCCCACAAGTCGCGCTCCCGCAGGTCCGCGACGAGGAGGTCGTTTATCACGGTGAACTCGCCGCTCATGTTGGACTTGACGTAGAGGTTCGAGTAGATGGGTTCGATGGATGGCGTGGTCCCCGCGATGGTCGAGATGGTCGCGGTCGGCGCGACCGCCATCGTGTTGGAGTTTCGCATCCCGTGGGTCGCTATTAGGTCTCGCACCGCGTCCCAGTCGAGGCGCTCCTCGCGCGGCAGGGGAATCTCGCGGCCGCGCTCCTCCTCCAGCAGGTCGATGGTGTCCTGCGGGAGGAGTCCCCGGTCCCACTTCGACCCCTCGAAGGAGGGGTAGGCCCCGCGCTCGCGGGCCAACTCCGCCGAGGTCCGGATGGCGTGGTAGGCGACGAGTTCTTGGGACTCGTCGGCGAACTCGACGGCCTCCTCGGAGGCGAAGGGAATCCGTTGCTCGAACAGCGACTCGTGGAAGCCCATCACGCCCATCCCGACCGGGCGGTGGCGCATGTTCGACCGCTCGGCCTCGTCGGTCGGGTAGAAGTTCAGGTCTACCACGTTGTCGAGCATCCGCATCCCGGTCTCGACGCTCTCGCGCAGTTTCTCGCGGTCCAGACCGTCACCGTCGGGACTGACGTGCTTCGAGAGATTGACCGACCCGAGGTTACAGACCGCGTGTTCGTCCTCGCTGGTGTTGAGGGTAATCTCGGTGCAGAGGTTCGAGGAGTGAACCACGCCCTCGTGGTCTTGGGGCGACCGGACGTTGCAGGGGTCCTTGAACGTAATCCACGGGTGACCGGTCTCGAACAGGCGCGTGAGGGTGTCGCGCCACAACTCCTCGGCGTCCACTCGCTCGTACTGACGGAGTTCGCCAACCTCGGCGCGCTGTTCGTACTCGCGGTACAACTCCTCGAACTCCTGTCCGTACGTCCCGTGGAGGTCGGGCACCTCGTCGGGGGAGAACAGCGTCCACTCGCCGCCCTCGCGGACGCGCTTGACGAACAGGTCGGGAATCCACGCCGCGGTGTTCATGTCGTGAGTCCGGCGGCGCTCGTCGCCGGTGTTGCGCCGCAGGTCGATGAAGTCCGGGTAGTCGAGGTGCCAGCATTCGAGGTAGGCGCAGGCCGCTCCTCGGCGCTTGCCCGACCGATTGATGGCCGCGGTCACGTCGTTCGAAATCTTGAGGAACGGGACGACGCCGGTCGATTCGACGCCAGTCGATTCGATGAGCGACCCCGAGGCTCGGACCGGCGTCCAGTCGTTGCCGAGACCGCCGCTGTACTTCGAGAGTTGGGCGTGGCCCTTGTAGGAGTCGAAGATGCCTTCGAGGTCGTCGGGGACCGTCGTCAGGTAGCAGGAACTCAACTGCGCGTGGGTGGTCCCGGCGTGGAACAGCGTCGGACTCGACGGGACGAACCGCAGGGTCGAGAGGAGGTCGTAGAACTCGCGGGCGTACGCCTCGCGCTCGCCGACCGACTCGCGCAGGGCGAGTCCCATCGCCACGCGCATCCAGAACGCTTGGGGAAGTTCGAGGCGCTCGCCCTCGGCGGTCTTCAGGAAGTACCGCTGGTAGAGGGTGTCCAGCGCCATGTAGTCGAACAGGTCGTCGCGCTCGGGCGCGATGGCCTCGGCCATCGAGTCGAGGTCGTAGGCCAGCATGCGCTCGTCTATCAGTCCGGCCTCGACGCCGCGCTCGACGTTCTCGGCGAACGTCTCCCGATACGCCGACGCCGCGGCCGCCGAGTCGAGACCGTCGTCGGGGACCTCCCCGACGACCTCTCGATGGTACTGCTCGCGGAACAGCGACGCCGCGACTCGCTTGAACGCGGGGTCGCGCTCGATGCGGGCGGTCGCGGTCCCGATGGCGGCCTCGTAGACCTCCTCGCGGGAGGCCCCGTCGTAGAGGTTGCGCTCGGTCTCGGTCGCGAGTCGTGCGACCGTCTCGTCGCCGACCGACTCGCAGTCGGCGCAGGCGCGCTCGAATACGGCTCGTATCGTCTCCGTGGTGGAAGTCGTAGCTTGGCTCATGTGTTGTCCGGACCGAGGAGCGCGCGTCGAACGCCCTCCGAGAGCGGTCTCGCGCTTTCGAGCGAACGACGGCGTTTCCACTAATCGCTCGGTAGAGGCGGTCTACGACGGCGCACTCCTCGGCTGTACCAACTGCTGACCGGCCACACCCGGATAAAGCTTTCCAAGCTACGTTTCAAAAGAGCAAATAGATTTGTATTCGAGCTACGACTCGTGAATCTTCTCGCCGCGGTGGAGCCTGTCGGCGATGGTGAACGTTTGCTCCGCGGAGCGCCGGGTGGGGACGTGGGCGGCGACGTAGCGCGCGGTGGCGACCAAGTGCGTGCGCGCCTGCTCGGGGTCGTCGGTCAGGTCGAACTGCTCGAAGGCCGCCTCGACGTTCTGGAGCGTGTGGAAGCCAGCGTCTTCCCGGAGGAGTCCTTCGCCCAAGACCCGCTTCAACTCGGCGGGGTCGCCACCGTCCGCCAGATACGCCGCGACCAGCTTTCCGGCCGCATCGACCTCGCCCTCCTCGTCGAAGAGTCCGAGGAGTTCCCCGTGCAAGTCGTCGGGGGCCTCGACCTCGGTCCCGTCGGGAATCGGCGTCGGCGGCGTGTTGAGGAATCGGTCGAGGTAGACGCTCGCCGCGCCAGCGATGGCCCCGCGGTACGCGGCCGTCGAGTCGGCGGTCGCGGGCGAGTCGGTCCGTCGGGCGGCCTTCTGGACCGCGTTGGCGTAGGTGTAGGTGTGGTGGACGGTGTTCCAGTCGTTGAACTCGTTGGAGGTCCCGAACCGGGCGACTCGGCGGCCTGCGGCCTGCGCGACCGCGCCAGCGAGTTCCTCGGGAGTCGCGCCGTTCTGAATCGCCGCCTTCGTCGCGGTGACTATCTCCTCGGGGTCGTCGCTGAGGAGGGTGTCCACGAACCCCTCGGGCGCGTCCCAGTCCTCTTCGTCTCCCTGCGCGGCCAGTTCCGGGAGTTCGTCGTACGCGTCGAACGCGAGTTCGGCCACGTCGATGGGTTGTCGCCACGACGACAACTCCTCGGAGCGCGTGGCCTCGGTGAGTCGCGGGATGACGCTCGGCAGAATCTCGTCGGCGCGGTCCCAGCCCACGTGGTCCAGCGCCTCGCAGGCCTTGTTCACGAAGTCGAAGGTGTGGCCCGCGTCCATGTACAGGTGGTCGGTCGCGGCCAGATAGAGGATGTCGGCGACCTCCGCTGGCTCCAGCGTCTCGATGGCGGTTTGGAGGCATCGCTCCGCGCCGTCGCGGTCCCGGACCTCGACGGTCTCGCGGAACCACTCTTCCAGACGCTCGCGGGAGAGGTCCCGCGTCGAGAAGGACGGCTGGTCGAACGTGGGCGGTTCGCCCTGACAGTCCTCGGCGACGTGGTAGAGACCGGTGTAGAGCGCGCGCTTGCGGTCCTCGGGCCGGAGTTGGTCGTGCAGGTTCGCCATCGCCGAGAGGATAGTCAGCCCGGAACTCCACCCGTCGTCGCGGAACTGCGCGCCGAAGGTCAGCCCCTGTTCGAGCGGGTCGGCATAGGGGACCTCCTCGTCGGCGAGGCCGACGACCGACTTGGCCACCACGAGTCGCAGGCTCTCCTCTAATCCAGTCTGGAGTCGGTTCGTGTAGTGTTCGACCGGCGGCAGGTCGGGGTCGGGATGCGGGTCCACGTACACCTCGCCGTCCCGGACCTCGACGGGGAAGCTCTGTACGTCGTCGGCCCACGGGTCGAAGGTGTCGCCGCAGGAGAGTTCGAATCGCGCGTGGTGCCAGTGGCAGGTCAGGATGCCGTCGTCAACGGTGCCGTCCGCGAGCGGGAATCCCATGTGCGGACAGCGGTTGTCCACGGCCCGAAACTCGCCTTCGTGGTGAAAGAGGGCTATCGCGCGGCCGTCGGCCCGCGCGACCGTTCGCTCCTCGTCTCGGAGTTCGTCGGCGTCCGCGACGCGGACGAACGACTCGCTGGCCGTCGATTCGTCGCCGGAAGCAGGGTCTTCGGTCGCCATAGATAGTGGATTGTCACCATCCCTCAAAACGGTTCCCGGAAGCGATTTTTTGTAACTCTCCCCACACTACTGGTCGTGGAGGAGACAGGCCGCCGGGTGGCCCGCGTCGGTCTCCCGGAGCGTCGGTCGCTCGCGCTCGCAGACCGTCTCGAACTCGTCGGCCAGCAGGTGGCGGGCCGCCTCGCGGTCGCCCGCGACCAGCGCGTCGAGGGCCGAGGAGAGAACGTCGTCGGCCTCCTCGTCGGCGAGGCTCGCGGGGATGTCGAGCCGGTCGCGGACCGCCGACGAGTCGGTCTGCGCGTCGAGGTCGAACTCGTCGGCGTCGAGCGCCGCCCGGAGGTCCATCACCGCGCGCCAGTTCGCCTGCTCGAAGTCGTAGCCCTCGGGCTGAACGATTTCGGGGCATCTGGTGTGGAACCGGCACCCCGACGGCGGGTCCGCTGGCGAGGGTACGTCGCCCGAGAGGCGCACCCCCGACCCGCGCTGGCCGGGGTCGGGCGCGGGCACCGACGAGACAAGCGCCCGCGTGTAGGGGTGCTGTGGGTCCGACAGCACCTCGCTGGTCGGACCGGTCTCCACGATTTCGCCGAGGTACATCACCGCCACGCGGTCACAGATTTCACGGACGACCGCCATGTCGTGGCTGATGAGCAACATTCCGAGGTCGAACTCCCGCTGGAGGTCGTCGAGGAGCGAGAGGATGCTGGCCTGCACCGACACGTCGAGCGCCGAGACCGGTTCGTCGGCGACCAGCAGGTCGGGATTGAGGACGAGCGCGCGAGCCAAGGCGGCGCGCTGTTTCTGCCCGCCGGAGAACTCGTGGGGGTAGCGGTCGAAGTCGTCGGCCGACAGCCCGACCCGCTCCAGCAGGTCCGCGACGACCTCGCGCTGGCGCGCGTCGTCGCCGACGCCGTGAATCGAGAGCGGTTCGGCGACCGACTCGCCGACGGTCATCCGCGGGTCGAAACTCGACGTGGGGTCCTGAAACACCATGCCGACCCGCCTGCGGAACTCCCGGCCGTGGGACCGCTCGCGGTCCGCGACCGGCGAACCGTCGAACGCGACCGCGCCGTCGGTCGGTTCTTCCAGTCCCATCAGCGTCGTCGCGACGGTGGACTTGCCACACCCCGACTCGCCGACCAGTCCGACCGTCTCGCCCCGCTCGACCTCGAAGCTCACGCCGTCTACCGCCCGGACCTGTCCGACCTCCCGACCGAGGAGACCCTCGGTGATGGCGTAGTGTTGCTTCAGGTCCGAGACCGACAGGAGCGTCTCAGTCATCGTCGTCCTCCTCGGCGAGCGCGGCGTCGTCGGGTCGGTCGGCGACGGCGGCCGTGCCCGACACGCTCGCGGACTTCGACGCCCCGGCCCCCGGCGCGCCCGCCTCCATCTCCGCCGGGTCCCGCTCCGGGCCGTAGAAGACGCAGGAGACGCAGTGGTCGTCGGGCGTCTCCTCGCCCGCAGTCGCGGTTGGGTCGCCCTCGTCGAATGGGGCGTCGCCGTCGAAATCGTGTAGGGGCGGTTGCTCGCCCGACTCGCACTCGGCGACCGCCGCGGTGCATCGCGGGTGGAACCGACAGCCAGCGGGCGGGTCGGTCGGGTCGATGGGGTCGCCGGGAATCGGGTCGAGCGCCGACCCGACGCCGGGCAGACACTCCATCAGCGCGCGGGTGTAGGGGTGGCCCGGCGCGTCGAATAGCTCCTCGACGCCGCCCCGTTCCATCACCTTCCCGCCGTACAGCACGACCATGCGGTCGGCGACCTGCGCCGCGACGCCGAGGTCGTGGGTGACGAAGACGATGCCCATCTCGCGCTCGTCCTGCAAATCCCGCAGGAGGTCGAGAATCTGAGCCTGAATCGTCACGTCGAGGGCGGTGGTCGGTTCGTCGGCGACCACGAGGTCCGGGTCGCCCGACAGCGCCAGCGCGACGACGACCCGTTGAGTCTGACCGCCGGAGAACTCGTGGGGGTAATCGTCGTACCGCGTCGCGGCGTCGGGGATGCCCACCCTGTCGAGGAGGTCCACCGCTAGCTCGCGGGCCTCGTCGCCCGACACCTCGCGGTTGCGCTCGACGGCCTCGCGGACCTGCGCGCCGACGGAGTACACCGGGTCGAGCGCGCTCTGTGGGTTCTGGAAGACGTGGGCGATGCCCGACCCGCGAACGTCCCGGAGGTCGGCTTCCGAGAGGTCCAGTAAGTTCCGCCCGCCGAACCGAATTTCTCCCTCTAACTCTGCCGACACGAGGCGGGTCAGCGACTCGCAGGTGACGGTCTTGCCCGACCCCGATTCGCCGACGAGACAGACCGTCTTACCCGCCTCGACCTCGAAGCTCACTCCGTCTACCGCGCAAATCTCTCCGCGCTCGCCCTCGAACGTCGCCCGGAGGTCCCGGACCGACAGCAACGGGTCAGCCATCGGCGACCTCCCTTCGGTCAGCAAGTTCCTCACGTCGCGTTGACATTGACTTGGGAAGACATACCAATTCGTCAAAAGGGTTTGGTTTCGGGGGTCAGTCCAGCAGGTCCCGGTAGTCGGGGCGGACCCACGAGTAAGAGACGCGTTCGAGACTCTCACGGACGTTCTCGTTGCGCGCGAGGGTCTCGGCCTCGTCCTGTCGGACGCCTTCCGCGTCGAAGGGCATGACCGACGAGAACACCCCCTCGTAGTGGTAGACCGCGCGCCCGCCGCCCGCTTCGAGGCCGACCAGCGAGTACGCGCCGTTGTCCCGGCGCAACAGGTGGGCGGCTTTCAGGTACACGTCGCCGCCGCCCTCCTCGCGGGCGATGGCCTCGCAGAGTCGGTCGAACAGTTCCGTGTTTCCCGTGGGCGCGGCCGAACTAGCCATGTTCGAGACCACGGGGGCGACGACTAAAGCGGTGAGCCAAGCGGAGTGAAACTGAAAGTGACGTATCGACCGTCAGACGCGATTGTTAGTTATCTATACTTTCGGAACTTGTACGAACGCATAGATTAATAACTGTCGGCGAAAAGGTAGGAACACAGGCCTGATTGGTAGTCAGTGTCTGTCATTCCGGGCTGGTATCCCGACATCACTACTCCCAAACTGGATTCTGACGCCGCGACGCGAAGTACCACGCAGTGACGAGTTTCCTTCGGCGACCCGATAGTTGACCGCCGAGCGCGTCGCGGGCCGAAGCACCCATCCCTACGGGCGGCCAACTCCGGTCGTGTTCCCCCACGAAATCGAAACCGAGCGCCTGCGACTCGTCCGTCTCTCGCGGGCCACGGTGCCGACCGCGCAACTCTATCGGCACATGCGCGCCGGGGCACCGCACATGAGCGAGGTCAGCGAGTACGCGATGTGGGACCCCCACGAGACGCCCAAGGACACCCACGACTTCCTCGTGGACGTGGAACGGCAGTGGGACGACCGCGAGCAGGCGACTTACGCTATCTTCGCGCGCGACGACGAGGCCACCACCGACCCGGAAGATGCGACCGACGCGAACGACGCGACCGGCGCGAACGACGCGACCGGCGAACTGGTGGGCACGACGAGCCTCGACTTCGACTGGGACCGCCGGTCGGCCGAACTCGGCATCTGGCTCCGCAAGCCCTTCTGGGGCCGGGAGTACTCCGGCGAACGCGCGGCCGCCCTACTGGAACTGGCCTTCGACCTCCTCGACCTCGAACTCGTCGGCGCGTCCCACCGCACGGGCAACGAACGGTCACGCCGGGCCATCGAGAAGTACGTCGAGCGATTCGGCGGCCAACACGACGGCGTCCTCCGGGACTTCTTCCCGCGGGACGGCGAGGTCGGCGACCTGCACCGCTACACCATCTCGCGCGAGCAGTTCCGGACCGCGACCGGAGAGAACGAGGCGACGAGAGAAAACGAGACCCCGACCGAGAACCGGGCCGCGACCCCGACCGAGAACGAGACCCTGACCGAGAACGAGGCCGCGACGACGAGGAGCGACGAGTGAACGGTCAGTCGCCGCTCTGGACCCGCGGGGGCGATTCGGCCGCGTCACCGTCAGCGGCGCGGAATCGCTCGGGAAGCCGCGAGCGGAGCGTCGGCGGCACGCGCGGGACGAGGAGTTCCGCCAGCATCGCCAGCGGTTTCCGGGCGAGGGCGTAGGCCGCCGAGACCGCCAGCACCGCCGCGACGAAGGTCCGGGGCGTCCCGGACCACGCGACGAACGCGGGCGCGGCGAAGACGCCAGCCACGAGCAGGTCCTCGGGCGCGCCGTCGTAGCGAATCCAGCGCCGAGGAGCGACCCACCTTCCGTTGAAGTGGTCGTAGACCGCGCGGTCGGACTCGGCCTCCCACGGCCGGAGTTCGAGGCCGCCCCCGAACACGTCCATCAGCGAGTGGGCCGCGGCCCCGGCGAGGAACAGCGCGAGCGCGACCGTCTCGGCGACCGGCGCGACGGCCGCGAGCGCGACCGCGGGGACCGCGGCGACCGCATAGTACACCGGGTAGTGGAGGGTCCGGCGGTGGCCAGCGTAGAGGTCGAAGTCGGGGAACACGCTCCCGGCGACGCCCGCGACGAACGCGACGGGCGCGAACTCGGGCGCGACGGCGGCCGTCGCGGTCGCGAGGACGACGCCGAACAGGGCGTGGGTGGTCGCCATCATGTGAGCGACGCGTAAGTCTCGGGGCGATAAATGCGTGTCGTGTTAGGCCGTACCACATCAGGAAGTGGACGCGATAAATCGAACCGACGAATCCGGAGGCTGAAATCCGAGGAGCGCCACCGTCGAGGCATGCCAACCCGCGACCTCTCCCAGTCGCTCGACGCCGACGCGACGGTGTACCCCGGCGACCCGCCGGTCGAATCGACGCCCGCGGCGACCCACGAGGAGGACGGCTACCGCGTCACCGAGTGGCGACTCGGGACCCACTCGGGGACCCACGTGGACGCGCCGAGCCACACCGAACCCGACGGGAAGAATTTAGACGCGTTCGGCGTCGAGGAGTTCGCCTTCGAGGCGCGACTCGTGGACTGCTCAGGCGTCGGCGCGCGCGAACCCATCGGTTCCGAGATGGTGCCCGAGCGCGAGAGCGAGCGCGGGAGAACTGAGACGAATGGAATGGAGACGAATGGAACAGCGAAGAGTGGAACAGCGAGAGCCGAGATGGTCGTCTTCCGCACCGGGTGGGCCGACCACTGGGGCACCGACCGATACTTCGACCACCCGTATCTGACCCGCGAGGCGGCGGCGACCTGCGCCGACCGGGGCTTCCACGTCGGGATGGACGCGCTGAGTCCCGACCCGTCGCCGAGCGAGCGCGAAACGGCCGAGGAGACCGAACCGGAGGGCGTCCCCGCGCATCGGGAACTCCTCGGGAGCGACCGGTTGGTCGTGGAGAACCTGACCGGACTGGCTGGACTCCCCGAGCGGTTCGAACTGCGAGCCTACCCGCTCGCGCTGGCGGCCGCTGACGGGTCGCCCGTCCGAGCGGTGGCAACGTGGTGACGCGGTGTGATGGCGACGCCGTGACGCGATACGGTGGCGACGCCGTGACGGAGCGACGCGGCGAGGTGGCCGACCGAGGCCGCCCGCCGATTCGGAGTCAGTGTGTCGATGGCAGTACGTCTTTCACCGGATAGAGGTCCTCGTGGATGCCCTCCGCGTCGCAGTCCTCGTTCGGGCATCGGTAGTACCACCCGTCGTCGGTGGCCGCCGCGGCCTGAAATCGCTCCCCGCATCGTCCGCAGAACAGCAGGGAGTCGAAGTCGTCCGCGCCGCGTGAAAGGTCTACGTCGTCGGTGCTGGTCTCTCGGCTCTCGAGGAGTTGTTCCATACGCTAACATCACGGGGCATCATATTAAAGACCCACCGTTTTTCCCCACGTCCGGGAAGGTTCCCCGAAAATTTAGCTCCGGGACGCTCGAATCGAATTCGGCCTCGCGCCGTCCTGCGGTGGCCTCGCGCGGGCGACGGCGCGGCGCGACGAAATGTAATCGCAGTTATATAAATGTAATCGCAGTTATATTTCTCACCGGGCGCGGAGGTACCACGCGACCCCGAGCGCGAGGAGAACCACGAGTCCCCCGAGGAAGAAGACCACCCCCGGCGGGAGACCGCTCGTCGCCGCGCCGGAGGTCCCGCCGGACGAGGCCACCGTGGTCGTCGCCTCCTCGGCGACGGTCCGAGTCGCCTCCAGCACGGTCTCGGTCGCGTCCGCGCCGGTGGGGACCTCCTCGGCCGTGGTGGGCGTCGCGTCGGCCCCCGTCGCTTCGGTCCGGGTCGCTTCAGTTCGCATCGCTTCGGTTCCGGTCTCGATTTCGGTCCGGGTCTCGGCCGCGGTTCCGGTGGCCTCGGGGCGCGTCGTGGCCGCCTCCGGGGTGGTCGTCGCGGCGTCGGCGGTCACCTCCTCGGTCGCGTTCAGTCCGACCGCGGGGTCCTCCTCGGTCGTCCCGGCGACCGACTGTCCCTGCCACTCGCGGTCGGTGAGCGAGGAGCCGACCGCGTTCGGGCCGCCGAACAGCCGCTGGACGGCGAGACTCGACAGGCCCAACACGCCGAGGCCGCCGAGCAGGCTGGAGAGGGCGGATTCGAGTCCGGGCGCGTCATCGTCGCCGCCAGCGAAGACGACCAGCGGTTTCGCGGCGGGCGCGTACACCTTCATCTCGCGGCCCTTCTCCGAGTAGACGGTATCGACGACTTCCACGAGGTCGGCGTCGGTCAGGCGTTCGAGGTGATAGCGCACGTTCTGGATGGACGTGTCGGCCTCGTCGGCGAGTTCGGAGGGCGTCGCGGGGTCGTCGTACAGCGCGGCCAGCAGGTCGCGGGCCGTCTCGGATTGGAGGGCCGCGAGGAGGTCGTCGGCGTCGTCGCTGTCCACGCCGACGACTTTGGGTTCACCCCCGTCACCGGCCGAGGGGTCGGGGCTGGAGGGCAGGAGGTCGGCCATACCGACTCGTTGCAGGCGTCGGGGTTATAATTTTGCGTCTCCGGATTCAGGAGCATTGGTCGCAGTGGCGTCTTCGGGCGTCGAATCGGCTATCGTTCTCTCTCGGCCGTTCTTGTCGTCGGTCCGTTATGAGTTAGGTGTGCCTAAAAACCGGAAGACGTTTAATGATTTAGGGTAGCCTAAACGTATGGAACGCGACGCTCACCGCGGCGGCGAATCGACGCGACGCGACTGTCTGAAGTACGGCGGAGCGATAGTCGGCGGGGGACTCCTCGCGGGCTGTGTCGGCGGGAGCGACGCCGGTTCGACGGCGACGACGACCGGACAGGAGACGACGACCCGAGCCGAAACGACCGCGGCCGAGACGGAAACGGAGACCGAGACGGAGACCGCCGAGTCGGAGACGACGACGGCGGACGACGGCTCCTACACGGTCTCGATGGCACCGGTCGGCGACGTAACCTTCGAGTCGGTTCCCGAAACGTGGGTCGCCAACAACGGCAGTTGGGCCGACATGGGCATCGCGCTCGGGCGCGAACCGCCGAAGGCGCTCTGGCTCACCAATCGGTACCACACCCAGTACTACGACGAGATTCCCGGCGTCTCGGTGGACAAGAGCGACATGGTGTCGCTCTACCAAGACGGCGTCAGCAAGGAACTGTTCTACGAACTCGACGCCGACGTTCACGTCATGGACCCGAACTTCCTCCAGAACCGATTCAAGGGCTGGGAGCAGGCCGACGTGGACGAGATAACGGAGAACGTCGCGCCGATGTTCGGCAACTGCATCTACGCCCAGCACTACCCGTGGCACTCCGACTACCGGTACTACACGCTCTACGAGGCGTTCGAGAAGCTGGCGACGGTGTTCGGAGCGACCGACCGCTACGAGGAGTTCTCGTCGCTCCACGACCAGTTCCAGTCGAACCTCGATTCGGTCGTTCCGTCGGAGAGCGAGCGGCCGTCCGCCGCGGTCCTCTGGGGCGTCGGCGAGAAACCGGAGAAGTTCTACCCCTACATCATCGGCGAGGGCACGGGCTTCAAACATCTACGGGACCTCGGCGTCGGCGACGCGCTCGCGGACTCGGACGTGAAGGACTTCCACGGGAGTCGCGCGGCCATCGACCTCGAAACGCTACTGGAGGTAGACCCCGAGGTACTGATGCTCCGCGGGTACGAGGCCAAGAGCGAGCAGGAGTTCCGGAACACCGTGGTCGAGTTCCTGAAGAACGACGACACGGCGAGCGCGCTCACCGCGGTACAGAACGGCGACGTGTACCGCGCGGGGAGCCTCTATCAAGGCCCCATCACGAACCTCGTCCTCACCGAGCGGACCGCGGCGCAACTGTACGACGCGAGCGACGAACTGTTCGACCGCCAGCGCGTCGCCGACATCGTGAACGGGGAGTTCTGACGATGGGCGGAGCGTCCGACGATGGGACGGGAGCGAACGCGGACGAAGGTTCGGCGACGGACCTCCTCGACGAAACGACGGTCGTCGTGGTCGGCGGCGGACCCGCGGGCTGTTCAGCGGGCGTGTTCACCGGGCGGTACGGTCTCGACACGACCGTCTTCGACCGCGGGAACGCGGCGCTCCAGCGGTGCGCCTACTTGGAGAACTATCTGGGCTTCCCGGCGGGAATCGACATCGACACCTTCCACGAGTTGATGCACGCCCACGCCGAGGAATCGGGGTGCGACATCGTTCCCGAGACGGTCGTCTCGGTCGAGCGCGACGGTGAGGACGGCGACGATGGCGACGACGATGATAACCGCGACGGCGACGACGAGTCGCGCTTCGTCGTGGAGACCCAAGCCGGTCGGCGCGTCAGGACCGAGTACGTCGTGGTCGCGGCGTGGTACGACGGGTCGTATCTCCGGGCGCTCGGCGACGACGAGATGTTCGAAGAACACGAGCATCACGGCGAGGTCGAGGAGCGTTTCGACCCGGAGTACGCCGACGACGACGGCCGGACGCCGGTGGACGGACTGTACGTCGCGTCGCCCGCCGACGCGCGAAGCGCGCAGGCCATCGTCGCCGCCGGGAACGGCGCGCACGTCGCGCGCCACCTCATCGAAGACCACCGACGCGAGCAGGGCTACCCGGAAGGCGTCGCCGCTCACTACGATTGGCTCCGTCGGGACGCGGAGTTCTCCGGCGAGTGGGCCGACCGGGACCGCTGGCGCGAGTGGTTCGAAAACGAGGTCGGCGACGACTATGAGGTGGACGACGACCGACTGGCCGACCTGCGCGAGACATACATCGACCGCGAGTTCGCGACGCGCCGGACCGACGAGGAGGTCCGCGAACAGTCCGAGCGGGGCCTCGAACGACTGGTCGAGATAGTCGGCACCGGACGACTCCTCGACGCGATGGACGACGAGACCGTCGCCGAGTACGCCGCTGAGGCGGTCGATTCGCGCGGCGAGTAGTCGGTCGGCGACGACCGCGGTCCCGAGACGGAGCGGCGCAACTCGCCCGACTTCCGACTACTGCCCAAAGCTACAAGCCGAGAACTGTGGTAGCACGCGGCATGGCACTGTGTCCGAACTGCGAGTCCGACATCAGCGAGTGGGCCGAGCGACTGGAGCAGGCAGACCGCGCCAGCACGCCGAAAGTCTGGACCTGTCCGGACTGCGACGCCGTACTCGGCATCTCGGACTGGGGGTCGTCGTAGCTAGCGTTTACGGTTTCGTTTTCGCTTTCGTTTACGGACACGTCGGTTCGTTCTCGCGTGGGCCTACTCGTTCCGACACACGCTCGTTCTGACGCTCGCCCCGACGCTCGCCCGTTCTGACGCTCGCCCCGACGCTCACTCGCGCTCGACGGTCCACCCGCGCCAGCGCGAGACGGCACCCCGCGCGTCGATGGCGTACGCGCCGAAGGGGAAACCGGGGTCGATGTCGTAGGTGACGCTCGCGGTGTCGTACTCGCCCGAGACCCGCGAGACGGCGTGAACGTCGTCGCCCTGCGCTATCCACCAGACGATTCGGTCGAGTTCGCCGTCGGCGTCGGTCGCGGCGACCTCGAACGCGACGTTCTCGGTGGTCTCGCGGGCGGTCCGGAGGGTGCGGGCCTGCGGGCTGACGCGCTCGACCACCGGCGCGCGATTCCCGTCGGGGCCGACCTCGACGGTCCATTCCACGGCGTCGATGGGGTCGTCGCCCTCTTGGGAGGAGTCGCCCTCGCGGTAGACCTCCGACCGAATCCGGTAGGTCCCCGCCGAGTCGAAGCGGTGGGTGAACGTCGCGCGCTCGGGGGTGCCGAGGTGGTCGTAGAACAGGTCGGGGCCGACGCGCCGGTCGCCGTCCACGTACCACTCGGCGTTCACGTAGTCGCCGGGGTAGTCGGCGGCGTCGGTCTCGAACAGCACCGGCGTATCGGGTCGGACCGTGACTCGCTGGCTCGGACTGGCCCGCGAGACGGTCGGCGAGGAGTCCCCGGACGACACCTCGGTCCCGTTCCAGTACACCGTGGCGGGACCGGCGAGCGCGAACGCCGTGATGGCTCCCGTCACCTCGAACTCGTCGGTCCCGCCCTCGGGACCGACGTGGCCGACCGCTCGGGTCCCGTCCACCGTATCGCCGCTGTCGAGTTGCCGGACGGACTCCTCGGCCGCGAACTCGTAGGCCGCGACGCCGCCGCCGTCGCTCTCGACGCGGAGTCGGTCGGTGCCCGACCCCGAATCGAAGTCCGCGCCGGTCAGCGACCCTGCGGGACGGGGGAACGACGACGCCGCGACTTCCGACCCGTTTCGGTAGAGCGTCGCCGGACCCGCGAGGACGAGGCCGGTAATCGACCCCGAGTACTCGAACGCGTCGGCACCGCGCTCCGGGCCGACGTTGCCCGCGGCGCGACCGCCGGACACGCGGTCGCCGCTGTCCTTCTGCCGGAGGTCGCCGCTGACGGTGAACTCGTAGGCGGCGAACCCGCCGCCGTCGCTCTCGATACGGAGGGATTCGGAAAGTCGGGGCGCGTCGGTGGCTCTCTCGGCGGGCGCTCGCTCGACGGGCGCTCGCTCGGCGGCGGCGGCCGGACCGCCGAGCAACGGTGCGACGCCAGCGGCGACTCCTCGTTTCAGGAACCGTCGTCGGGAGTTCTCGCGGACCATACTCCCGGCAACGGGAAAGAGAATCAAAGTTATATCCGGCCTAGCCACAATATTCGTCGCCTACCTCGGGGATAGGCGTCGGTTTTTCGGCGAGGTCGGCGGACGCGGAGGGGCCAGTAGTCGCGAAGTGGCCGGTGGCCGCGAAGCGGTCGGCAGTCGAAAAGTGGTCGCCCGGCCCGAAGGTGCCTCGGCGCTGAGGAACGCGGGAGAGACCCCAATAGACAACGATTCATCCACTCTATAGAATGATTTAGAATTGTCCGGGCGAGCCTGCACGTTTCCGCTACCCGTCGCCGCACGGTCCCCGCGAATCGCCGTGGCCGAGGTGGGCCTCGACGGCCGACTCGCTCCCGACGCGAATCGTGCGGGCGTTGTCGGGGTTGCCCGGCGGCCGGTGACAGACCGCGTAGCCGTCGCTGTCGTCGCCGCGCTCCTCGTCGTCGTCGCCGCTCTCGTCGTCCTCGCTCTCGCACTCGCCGGTGGCGAGTCGTATCGGCTCGTCCATCCCGAGCGAGATACGCTTCGAGACGCCCGCGGAGCCGGACAGGAACTCCCAGTCGGTGACGGTTCCCTCGTAATGCTTCTCGTGGAGGGCGGCCTCCTCGCCGAACGCCGGGGCCACCGCGACCTCGAACTCCTCTCCGAGACCGCGGAACGCGCCGCCGTCAGTGCCGCCGCTTCCCCACGTCCAGTCGATGCGATGCTCCGTGCCCTCGGTCGCCCACCGGTCGTAGTTCGAGGGCGCGGGGTCACCGTCAGGGTCGCGGTAGCGGTCGTCCTTGACCACCCACGCGCCGCTCTCGGGGAGGCCCGAAATCCGGAACGTCGCGCTCCCGCCCGCCGAGGAGTCCAGACTCCCGTGGACGACCACGAGGCTCAGCCCCGTCGGTCCCTGATAGAGGAACGCGACGCTGGTCCGGGGGCGCTGGAGGTCGGCGGTGCCCGCCGAGCCGTAGGTGGCGGCGTCGCCGACCGACGCGCCGTTGTCGTCGCTGACGTACTTCTCGGGGAGTTGGTAGTCGTAGAACGTCTCGACCGGCAACTGGCCCCGGAGCGGACGGACCGGCACGCACTCCTCGCCCTGCACGAGGCGGTACTGGCTGGTCGCGGTTCGGCGTTCGGTCTCGTCGGTCCCGACCGCGCCGGTCGCCGCGGTGCCGACCGCTCCGGCCGCGAGCGTCGTGCCGACGGCCGACAGCACCGCCCGCCGGGTCGGCGTCGATTGCTGGCCACTCATCGCCTGCGAGGTAGGGCAGGTGCTGGTATTGTTATCGGGTGGTTACCACCGAGTCCAGCCGTTCGGGAAGTCCACGAACCCGATCAGTGGCCTGTCGTCAGAACTCCGTGACGACCTCGATGCCGACCGTGCCGTAGTCGCTCATCGCGGCGAGGCGGTCGGGCACGGCGTCGAGCGCGACCTCGTTCGTGACCAGTTCGGCGGGCGACACCACGCCGCGGTCCATCATCCGGAGGAGTTCGCCGTACCGGGTCGGCGGCATCCCCCGCGAGCCGAGGAAGGTAATCTCGTTCATCGTCATCGCGTCGGTCGGGAGCGAGACCTCCCCGCGCTCGGCGTCGGTCGTCAGCCCCAACTGGAGGTGCTGGCCGCGCTTTCGCAGGCAAGCGACCGAGTTCCGGCAGGTCTCGGCGACGCCGAGCGCGTCCACCGAGACGTGGGCACCGCGACCACCGTCGGTGAGGTCCCGGACGGCCGCGGGCACGTCCACGACACGCTCGGCGTTCACCGTCTCGTCGGCACCCAATTCGCGGGCCTTCGCCAGCTTCTCCTCGCTCAAATCGACCGCGACGACGGTCGCGCCCAGCGCGTCCGCGACGTGGACCGCCGAGAGACCGACGCCGCCACAGCCGTGGACCGCCACCCAGTCGCCGGGCGTCACGTCCGCGCGGTGGGCCAACCCGTGGTACGCCGTGGCGAACCGACAGCCCAGTCCGGCCATTTCGACCGGCGAGACGTTCTCGGGCAACGCGACGGCGTTGTAGTCGGCGTAGGGGACGTGGACCCGCTCGGCGAACGCGCCGGGCGCGGCCTCCTCGAACCCGAGCGCGATGCCGTCCTCGCAGACGTTACCGTGCCCGTTCCGGCAGTTCTCGCAGTCTCCTCGGCCGAGGTTGAACGGGACCGCGACGCGGTCGCCCTCGGCGAATCGTTCGACGGCGGAGCCGGTGGCGACGACGCGCCCGGCGGGTTCGTGGCCGAGAATCTGGCCCTCGGGGACCCGGTCGTCGGCCCACTCGCCGTGGCCCTGCCACGCGTGCCAGTCGCTCCGGCAGATGCCACACGCCTCGGTCTCGATTACGACGCCGTGAGCGTCGGGGTCGGGGTCGGGGACCTGCTCGATTTCGAGGAGGTCGCCGTACTCGCGCAGGACTGCGGCTCTCATGGACGTGTGTTTCCCGCGGTCGGAATTAAATCGGTGGGGTCGGACGACGGCGACGAACCGCTCGCTCGGGAGGACGACGAACGGCCGCGCTACGCCGAATCGACCCGCGGTGGCGCGTCCGCGTCGGCGTCCCGGCCCGCCGCGTCTCCGACCCGGAACGCCGAGACGAGCGACTGGAGGCGTTCGGCCCGGTCGGTGAGCGACGCCGCGTTGGCGCTGACCTGCGAGGCCGACGAGGCCTGTTTCTCGGCGGTCGCGGAGACGCTCTCGACCGCTTCGGCGGTCGAGCGGCTGATGTCCGCGGCCTCGTCGGCCATCGACACCGCCTGCTCGGCGCTGTCGGCTTGGTCGTCGGTCGCGTCGCGTATCTCCCGGACGCCGTCGTCGGTGTCCTCGGCGTTCTCCCGGACGCGAGCGAACGCGTCCGCGACCTCCCGGACCGCCTCGACGGACTCCTCGACGTGTCGCTGGGCCGACGCCACCTCGTCGGCGGTCCGGTCGGTCTGGGACTGGACCTCCCCGATGAGCTGTTCTATCTCCCCGGCCGACTCGCGGGTCTCGTCGGCCAACTGCTTGACCTCCTCGGCGACGACCGCGAACCCCTCTCCGTTCCCGTCGGCGTCCCCGGTTCCGGCGCGCGCGGCCTCGATGTTGGCGTTCAGTGCGAGCATGTTCGTCTGCTCGGCGATGTCGCCGATGAGTTCCACGATGTCGCCGATTTCGGCCATCCGGTCGTCCAGCGCCGCGACGTTCTCGACGGTCGCGTCGATGGCCTCCTCGACCTCGCGGGCGCTCTCGATGGCCTCCCGCGCGGTCGCTTCGGCGTCGTCGGCGACCGCGGCCGTCTCGGTCGAGGTCTCGGCCACGGTCTCCGCGGAGGCGGCGACCTCCTCGATGGCCGCCGAGATGTCGTTCATCGCCGTCGAGACCTCGCCGAGCATCCGGCGCTGGTCGTCCGCGCCGGTCGCTATCTCCCGAATCGCGTCGTTGACCTCCTCGCTGGCCTGCTCTATCTCCTCGGTCCCGGCGTCGGCCTCCTCGCTCGTGGCCGCGACCTCGCGGGCGAACGACTGGATGTCGGCCATCGCGGATTCGGTCTCCGCCAGCATCTCGTTGAACGCCTCGGCGATCTCGGTCATCGCCTCGCTCTCGCTGTCGGGGTCCAACCGGACGCCGAGGTCGCCGTCGGCCGCCCGCGCCATCGCGGCGCTGTATGCCTCGGCCTTGGTTTCGAGGTGGTCGTTCAGTCGTTCGACCGCCTCCTGTCGGGCCTCCGCCTCGGCTTTGGCCTCCTCGGCTTCGCGCTTGGCCTCCTCGGCTTCCGCCCGCGCGGCTTCGAGTTCCGCCTGCTTCTGTTCGAGGGTCTCGACCTGCGCGGTCTTCTCGCGGGTCCGTTCGAGTTGCTGGCGGGTCTCCTCGCGGGAGCGTTCGGTCGAGTACCAGTGAGTCATCAGCGCCGCCGCGAGCGCCACGACGAACGCCGCGTGGATGACCGCCCACGCCCACGGGTTGTTGATGGCGGCGGCGTGGTTGTAGACGCGACTCGGGTCTATCATCCCGAAGTAGCCGTGCTGGACGGCGACGAACACGATGCCCAGCAAGAAGGGAACCCAGTCCTCGTAAACGGCGACCACGGCCATCACGACGAAGAAGTGGAAGTGCGCCTCGATGAAGCCGCCCGAGAAGTGGACGAGGACGGAACAAGAGAACGTCAGTCCGGCCGTCGCGAGGGCCGTCCGGGTTCGCCGCTCGAACCCCGGCCAACTCGCCAACAGCGCGAGCGCGACGATGACGCCGAGTTCGAGGAGGACCGACGAGAGCGGAATGCTGGGGATGGTCGCGCCCGTGACCGACTCGGTGCCCTCGTAGAGACCTAACGCGAGGAGGACGGGTACGTGTGCGACGAGGAACGCGAGGACGTTCCGGTGGCGAGTTCGCCACGTCTCCTCGGGGATTGACTGGCCGTCCGGCGTGTACTTGACGTACTCTCGAATCGTTCGCCGCCACCCGCTCGCTCGGGCTTCGGCCCCGCGAGCGTCGGGTTCGGTCTCCGCCATGTACGTTTCCGAGGATTGCCGAACAAAAAACATTTGGACTAAATGCCGTAGAATCTTTGTTCTAATCCAACATTTCCGTCGAATCTGAGATGTCGAGGTCGGGTCCGCGACCGCACGACCGCCCGGTTCCCGCGCGACCGCGTTCGATATCGCCGTCCGCCGCCGACGCACAGAACTAAGGCCGAACCCGCCGACACGAGGAGCATGGAGTACGTCAAACTCGGGTCCACGGGAACGAAGGTCTCGGAAATCTGCTTCGGGACGTGGCGCTTCGCCAAGGAGACCGACGGGACCGTCGAGACCGACCGTTCGACCGCCTTCGACCTGCTGGACGCGGCGTGGGACGAGGGGGTCAACTTCATTGACACCGCGAACGTCTACGGCGACCCCAACGGCACCGCCGAGGAGTGGATAGGCGACTGGCTCTCGGACTACGACCGCGAGGAGTTCGTGCTGGCCTCGAAGGTCTACTTCGGGGTCGGCGACGGCCCGAACGACGGCGGCCTCTCGCGCAAGCACATTCGGAGCCAGATTCGAGGGACGCTCGAACGCCTCGGGACGGAGTACCTCGACGTGTACTACATCCACCGGTGGGACGACGAGACGCCCATCGAGGAGACCCTCCAAACCCTTCACGACCTCGTGCGCGAGGGGAAGGTCAACTACCTCGCCGCGAGTTCGATGGCCGCGTGGCAGTTGACCAAGGCGCTCTGGACCAGCGACGTAGAGGGACTGGAACGCTTCGAGGTGACCCAACCCCGGTTCAACGCGGCCTACCGCGACCCCGTGGCCGACTACCTCGACGTGTGCGCCGACCAAGACCTCGCGGTCTGTCCCTACTCGCCGCTGGAAGGCGGGTTCCTGACTGGCAAGTACGAGCGCGACGGCGACGGTCCGGAGGGGTCGCGGGGCGACCTCTACGACTGGAAGAACCGGTTCGACGAGCGCCAGTGGGACGTGCTGGACGAGGTTCGCGCGGTCGCCGACGAGACCGACGCCACGCCCGCGCAGGTCTCGCTCCGGTGGCTGGCCGACCAGCGCGAGTTCCAGTGTATCCCCATCGTCGGCGCGCGGACGCCCGACCAACTGGAGGAGAATCTGGGCGCGAGCGAGGTGTCGCTCTCTGACGACCAGTTCGAGCGGATTCGAGAGGCGTACGAGTGAAACCCGACGCTCCTCATGAACCACCACATGAGGTTTAAGACGGTCGAGTAACGACTGTTACGTATGGCAACGAACGGAGAGCAGACGACCATCAACGATCACTACTCGGTCACGGTTCCGGCGGCGATTCGAAATCGACTCGACATCCAGCCGGGCGACAAACTCGATTGGGCAGTTACCGACGACGGTGACCTCGTAGTCCAAGTCGTCAAACAACGGTACGGAGCGTTCGAGGACTTCGAGGCCGTAGATATGGGCGAAACGGACGTTGCTAACGACCACGACGTTGCAGGTGTCGAGAACAAATACGACGAGGTGCGGTGATGGCTGTCGCGGTTATCGACACGAACGTACTCGTCGCTCGCGTGAGTTCCCGAGACGCGAATCACGACGCGGCGAGTGCTATCGTAGATGCGGCCGACCACGGCGACCTGCCGACGATGCGGGTCACGAACTACGTCCTGACGGAGACGTTGAACTATCTCCACGAGCGCAAACGGCATCAAGTGGCAGTCAAATTCTACGAGCGTCTCACCGAAGCGGCGGGTTTCGAGTTAGTTCACACGCCGAAGACGGACTTCTCGACCGCTGTCGAGATGTTCGAGCGATACGACGGTCTCTCGTTCGGTGACGCGACGATATGGGCGTACATGGACCGTGAAGGGTTGGAGCATCTGTATAGCTTCGACGACGATTTCGACGCGGTCGGCGACATCACGCGCTTCGAAACGGCGACGAACCCGTTCGAGCCTTGATTCTCTCGTGGAGCGTCAGATATTTTCTCCGATATTTCCGCCAAAGCCGGAGTTTTATACCCGCCCCGAAAAAGTGACCTCGTGACTGACGACCGAGAGGCCTCGCGCCGCCAGACTGTCGGTCTCGTCGCCGGACTGTTCACCCTCTCGGCCGCGGCGGGCGCGTACGAAATCGCCCCCGCGAGCGTCCTCCCGCTCGTCCAGACTTCGCTCGGCGTCGGCGAGACCGGGGCGTCGTGGCTGGTCAGCGTGATGTACCTGACCGCGGTGGTCGCCAGCGTGCCGGTCGGGGTCGTACTCGACCGCGTTCGCGTCCGGCGCGCCGTCGCGGTCGCCACGCTCGCGCTCTTGGTCGCGGGCGCGTGGGGATGGGTCGCCGCGACCGCGGGGGCCTACTGGTGGCTAGTCGCCTCCCGAATCTTGGGCGGACTCTCGTACGTGCTGGTGTGGAACGCGGGCGCGAATCTGGTCGGGCAGGCGGTCGAACCGGACGTTCGTGCGACCGCGGTCGGCGTGTTCACCGCGAGCGCGCCGGTCGGGTTCGCGCTCGGGCAGTTCGGCAGTCCCCTCCTCGCCGAGCCGTTCGGGTGGCCCGCGACGCTCCCGGCCTTCGCCGCCATCGCGGTGGTCGGCGTCACCGTCTTCCTGTTGGCGACGCAGGGCCGCCGAATCGGCGTCGAGACCGCGACCCCGAGCAGGAGGGAGGTCCGCAATCTCTTCACCAACCGGGCGGCGTGGACACTGTACGGCCTGTGCTTTCTGGCGTTCTCGCTGTACCTGTTCCTCAACAGCTGGCTTCCGAGCTACCTGAACGACCGCCTCGGCGTCTCGCTCGCGGTCAGCGGCCTGTTGACCGCGCTGTTCCCCGCGGTCGGCGTCGTCTCGCGGACCAGCGCCGGACCCGTCTCGGACCGCCTGTTCGGCGGGGAGCGCCGCCCGGTCGTCCTCGGCGCGTTCGTCGTCGCGGTGCCCGCCGTGGTCGGGTTCGTCGCGGTCTCGGGAGTTCCGGCCGCCGTCGCGCTGGTCGTCGTCGCCGGGTTCGCGGTCCAACTCTCCATCGGCCTGCTGTACACGTACGTCCCGGAAGTGACCTCCTCGGCGGTCCGAACCACGGCCATCTCGCTGTTGACCAGCACGGGCTTGCTGGGGGCCTTCGTCGCGCCAATCGCGGGCGGCGCAATCATCGACGCGGTGGGGTATCGCCCGGCGTTCTGGACCGCTGGCGTCGTCGCGCTGTTGGGGGTCGTGCTGGCGTGGTACGCCCCCGACGCGCGCTGACGTATCGGCTGACTCTCGCTCGGCGGAAGCTATATTGACTCTGCGAGACGACACCTAGAGTCGTACGGTGGGGGATACCATGCCAGAGAAACCACATCAGAACTTGGCCATCATCGGCCACGTAGACCACGGAAAATCGACGCTCGTGGGGCGACTCCTCTACGAGACGGGGAGCGTGCCAGAACACATCATCGAACAACACAAAGAGGAGGCCGAGGAGAAGGGCAAGGGCGGCTTCGAGTTCGCCTACGTCATGGACAACCTCGCCGAGGAGCGCGAGCGGGGCGTGACCATCGACATCGCCCATCAGGAGTTCCAGACCGACGAGTACTACTTCACCATCGTGGACACGCCCGGCCACCGCGACTTCGTGAAGAACATGATTACGGGTGCCTCGCAGGCTGACAACGCGGTCCTCGTCGTCGGCGCGGACGACGGTGTTCAGCCACAGACCCAAGAACACGTCTTCCTCGCGCGCACGCTCGGCATCAACGAACTCATCGTGGCCGTCAACAAGATGGACGCGGTGGAGTACGACGAGAACCGGTATCGGGAGGTCGTCACCGAGGTCACGGACCTGCTGAATCAGGTCCAGTTCAACACCGAGGACGCGAGTTTCATCCCCATCTCCGCGCTGGAGGGGGACAACATCGTCGAGCGAAGCGGGAACATGGAGTGGTACGACGGCGAACTCGTCCTCGAAGCGTTGAACGGTCTCGAAGAACCCGAGCCGCCGACCGACGCGCCGCTCCGACTCCCGATTCAGGACGTGTACACGATTTCGGGCATCGGGACCGTCCCGGTCGGGCGCGTCGAGACGGGCGTGCTGAACACCGGTGACGACGTGTCGTTCCAACCGAGCGACGTGAGCGGCGAGGTCAAGACCATCGAGATGCACCACGAGGAGGTCCCGGAGGCCCAGCCCGGCGACAACGTGGGGTTCAACGTCCGGGGCGTCGGCAAGGACGACATCCACCGCGGCGACGTGTGCGGCCCGGCCGACGACCCGCCGACGGTCGCCGAGACGTTCACGGCCCAAATCGTCGTGATGCAACACCCCTCGGTCATCACCGCGGGGTACACGCCCGTCTTCCACGCCCACACCGCGCAGGTCGCCTGCACGATGGAGTCCATCGACCAGAAGATAGACCCCTCGTCGGGCGAAGTGAAAGAGGAGAACCCCGATTTCGTGCAGTCGGGCGACGCCGCGGTCGTGACGGTCCGACCGCAGAAACCCCTCTCTATCGAACCCTCGTCGGAGATTCCGGAGTTGGGGAGCTTCGCGGTCCGGGACATGGGCCAGACTATCGCCGCGGGGCGCGTACTGGAGGTCAACGAGCGATAGCGCGCGCCGGTTTCGAGGTCGGCAGTTTCCGGCGGCCGAAGTCGAATATCACGAATTTTCGACGTGCTAACCGGCGGGCGGCGAACATCGCATGATTTTACTGTGCGCACAGAGTTCGTTGGAACATGGGTTTTGGTAGCTACGACGAGTCCGAGCAGAAGGACCAAGAAAGTGACTTCGACGAGGACGACGGCGTGAACGTCCACGAGAACTCCCACGAGGGCGAGATTTCGTTCGACTCCGACGCCTCCCAAGACGAACTCCTCGACCAGTTGAACGACATCAAGAACAGCGGCGACGACGACGAGTAGACCGAACCGACCGCCCTCCGGCGACCGATTTTTCTGCTTTCCGCCGAGCGAACGCGATAGGTTTCGGCGTCGGCCTCGCCGTCGGCGACCGGCGCTCACCGACCGGCGAGCGCGTCGGCCAACTTCTCGACGGGATGGGGCGGTTCCGCGCTCGCTCCCTCGCGGTCGCCCAACTGCGTCCGGCAGGACGCCCCCGGCGCGACCACCGAGTCGCCGTCGCTGTCCTCGACCTGCTCGAACAGGATGTCGCCGATGGCCTTGCTCATCGAGTAGTGTTCCTCCTCGTAGCCGAAGCTCCCGGCCATGCCGCAACAGCCCGAATCGAGGGGGTCCACGCGGTAGCCCGCGCGTCGGAGAACCCCCACCGCGTGGTGGTCCTTCTTGGTCGCCTTCTGGTGGCAGTGGCCGTGGTAGGTCAGCGACTCGTCGGGCGCGTCCCAACTGGCGTTCTCGTCCAGTCGGAACGCATCGACGTACTCACAGACGCCGTAGGCGTTGCGAGCGACCGTCTCGGCGTCCGGCGCGAGCGACCCGTCGCCCAGCAGGTCGAGGTAGTCCGACTGGAACATCACCGCGTCGGAGGGTTCGGCGACCACGAGGTCCCAGCCCTCCTCGATTCGCGGCGCGAGTTTCCGGACGTTCTCGCGGGCGGTGTCGCGGGCCTCGTCCACGAGGCTCTTGGAGAAGGCGGGTCGGCCGCTGTCGGTTACGTCGCTGGGGATGCGGACGTGGACGTTCGCGGCTTCGAGCGCCCGGACCGCCGCCTTGCCGACCTCCGGGTGGCTGTAGTTGGTGTAGGGGTCGGCTATCAGCATCGCCTTCCGGTCGGCCTCGTCGGCCGAGACTCGGGGACCGCGGTCGGCGTACCAGTCCCGGAGCGTCTCGCGGTGGAACTCCGGGAGGCTCCGCTCGCTGGCGATGCCCGCGACTTTCTCCATCGCGGCACGCGCGCCCGGAATCTTCGTCGCCCAGTTCGAGAGGGGCGCGAGCGCGCTCCCGAGCGAGAGCAGGGTCTCGGTGCGTCCGAACAGTTTGCTCCGGAGGCCGACGCCCTCGCGCTGGTGGCGCTGATGTTCGACCTCGACTTTCAGCTTCGCCATGTCCACGCCGCTCGGACAGTCGTGCTTACACCCCTTACAGCCGATACAGAGGTCCAGCACCTCGTCGGCGAACTCGTCGGTGAACACCTCACCCTCGGGCAGGTCGCCGGACATCGCCTGCCGGAGCATGTTCGCCCGGCCGCGGGTCGAGGTTATCTCCTCGTCGGCCGCCCGGTAGGTCGGGCACATCACGCCGCCGGTGGTCTCCTGCTCGCCGCGACAGCCAGCGCACCCGTGACAGAGTTCGACCATCCCCTGAAAGCCGTTGTCGTTCGCCCAGTCGAGCGCGGGGTCGAAGCCCGCCTCGAAGTCGTACTCGGGGTCGAAGCGCAGGTTCTCGGTCATGTCCACGTCGCCACAGACCTGTCCGGGGTTCAGGAGCCAGTCGGGGTCGAACGCAGTCTTCAAATCGCGGAACGTCTGCCAGAGGTCGTCGCCGTACAACTTTCGGTTCCACTGGGTCCGGGCGCGGCCGTCGCCGTGTTCGCCCGAGACCGACCCGCCGTACTTGACCACGAGGTCGGTCACGGCGTCGGCGATTGACTCCATCTTCTCGACGCCTTCCACATCTTTGGTGTTCACGAGCGGCCGAATGTGGAGGACGCCGGGTCCGGCGTGGGCGTAGTAACTGGCGAAGGTGTCGTGGTCGTCCAAGATGTCGTGAAAGTCCGCGACGTACTCCGGCAGGTTCTCGGCGGGGATGGCGGTGTCCTCGATGAACGAGATGTGCTTCTCGTCGGTGGTCCGCGACAGCAGGATGGGGAGTCCGGACTTGCGCATCTTCCAGAACTTCGCGCGCTCCTCGTCGTCGTGGGCCTCCATCGCCGCGACCGCGTAGTGCGGTTCGGCCGTGACCTCGGTCGCGCCCTCGCCGGGTTCGGCCTCGGTCGCCGCGCCGGGCACCCGGTCGGCCACGAGGTCCGCGACCTGCTGGCGGCCGTGGTCGTCGTCCTCGGCGTAGAACTCCACGAGGAGTACCGAGTCGGTCCCCTCGGGGAGCATCCCCACCACGTCGCGGAACTCGTCGGTGTCGGCCGCCAAGTCCAGCAGTACGTCGTCCATCACCTCGACCGCGGCCGGGTCGTGTTCGAGGATGGGTGCCACGTCCTCCATCGCGTCCAGCACGTCGTCGTAGGTCAGGAGCGCGACCGCCTTCGTCTCGGGGACCGGTTCGAGCGAGACGGTCGCCTCGGTGACGACCGCGAGGGTGCCCTCGCTCCCCGCCAGCAGTTTGGCGAGGTTGACCGTGCCGCCGCCCGCTTCGGTCGCTCCGCGGGCTTCCTCCACGAGTACGTCCAGATTGTACCCCGAGACGTTGCGCTTCAGGTCGGGATAGCGCGCGTCGATTTCGTCGGCCTCGTCGTCGATGATGCGAGCCACCTCGGCGTAGATGCGGGCCTCGATGTCGCCCTCTGGGTCGCCCTCCTCGCGCAAGGTCTCGACTTCGACCTCGCCGAACGTCGTGACGGTGCCGTCCGCGAGGACGACCTCGCACTCCTCGACGTAGGCGTCGGTCTTGCCGTAGACCAGCGAGTGCGAACCGGTCGAGTTGTTCCCGATAGCGCCGCCGAGGACGCTCTTGTCGCCCCACGCGGGGTCGGGCGCGAACTTCAGGTCGTCGTCCGCGAGGTCGGCGTTCAACTCGCCGAGCGTGACGCCGGGTTGGGCGGTCGCGGTCGCCTCGTCGGGGTCGAACGAGACCAGCCCGTCCATGTGCGTCGTGAAGTCGAGGACCACGGCCTCGTTGACGGTCTGGCCCGCGAGGCTCGTGCCGCCGCCCCGCGGGAGAAGCGGTATCTCCTCGTCGGCGCAGTAAGAGACGACCGACGCCACGTCGTCGGTGTCGGTCGGGAAGACGACGCCGATGGGAGTCTGCTCGTAGATGCTGGCGTCCGTGGCGTACAGTTGTCTGGTGTAAGTGTCGAATCGTACGTCGCCCTCCACGCGCGAGTCGAGCGCGGCCAGCAGGTCGGGCCGGGCGACCTCCTCGTCGCGGTAGTCGTAGTCGCCCCCGTCGGCGGGGTCGGGGGAGTCGGTGGGACGGATAGCCATGCCCCACAGTTGCGAGGAGAGCCGCATAAATCCGTGGTCGTCGGTATCCGCCGAGACGTTCGGGAGGCGGTCGCCCGTCGAACGTTTATTGGGGTCACGTCCCAACCACGAGCCATGAGCGCAGACGTAGCCGAGGAGTTCGCGGCCTCCCTGCGGGACCTCGGCGTCTCGTGGTCGCGGACGACGAGAGAGGGGTTCGAGGAGACGGTCGCCGACGCCGTGGAGCCGCCCGCGGTCGGCACGGAACTCCCCTTCGAGGGCGTCTCGCTGGCCGAAACCGACGTGACCGCGGACCCGACGCCCGCGCGACTCGACGCCGCGACGACGGGCGTGACCGCGGCCGCGTTCGCCATCGCGGACTACGGGTCGGTCGTCCTCCGGCCCGACGAGTCGGGCACCGAACCGGTCAGCCTCTACCCGGAGCGCCACGTCGCGGTGCTGGCCGCGAGCGACCTCGTGGCCGACATGCCCGCCGCCTTCGACCGACTCGCAGAGGCGGTCGAACGCGAGCGCGGTGGCGGAGCGGAGAGCGGTGGCGGGACAGAAGGCGGTGACGGAACCGGCGGCGACGCGATAATCGCCACCCGCCCGAGCGCGACCGCGGACATGGGCGCGCTCGTGACGGGCGCGCACGGCCCGAAGACGGTCCACGTAATCGTGCTGGAGGACGAGTGAGCCGATGAGTTCGAAATCGCGCGACGCCAAGGCCGCCGAGATTCGGCGACTCCTCGCCGAGGAGGGCGCGTCGGTCGCCGAGAACACCCGCGGGTTCAACGAGGGACGATACGAGTCGGTCGCCCGATTGGACGACTACGACGAGTTGAAGGCCGAGGCGCGGGCCATCAAGGAGGACGCCATCGAGCGCCTGCCGGAACTAATCGAGGAGGTCCGCGAGAGCGTCGAGGCCAACGGCGGCACGGTGTATCTGGCCGACGACGCCGCGGACGCGAACCAGTATATCGCGGAAGTCGTGAAAGACCGGGACGCCGACACCGTGGTCAAGAGCAAGTCGATGACCTCCGAGGAGATAGCGGTCAACGACCACCTCGAAGCCCGAGGGACCGAGGTCTGGGAGACCGACCTCGGGGAGTTCGTCCTGCAAGTCGCCGACGAAGCGCCGAGTCACATCGTTGCACCCGCCATCCACAAGTCCCGCGAGGGCATCGCCGAGCTGTTCAACGCCCACTTCGACGTGGCCGAACCGCTCGAAACCGCCGAGGAGTTGACCCAGTTCGCCCGCGAGTACCTCGGCGAGCGCATCGAGGAGGCCGAGGTCGGGATGACCGGCGCGAACTTCGTGGCGGCCGAGTCGGGGACGATGGCGCTCGTGACCAGCGAGGGCAACGCCCGCAAGACGATTCAGGCGACCGACACGCAGGTCGCGGTCGCGGGCGTCGAGAAGCTGATTCCCACCGTCTCGGACCTCCAGCCCTTCGTGGAGCTAATCGGACGCTCCGGGACCGGCCAAGACATCACCTCCTACGTCTCGCTGTTCACGCCGCCGGTCGAGTCGCCGACCGTCGATTTCGCCGACGACGAGACGCCGCTCTCCGAGGTCGGGAGCGACGACCGGGAGTTCCACCTCGTCCTCATCGACAACGGCCGGACGGCGATGCGCGAGGACGACCAACTGCGCGAGACGCTGTACTGCATCCGGTGTTCGGCCTGTGCGAACTCCTGTGCCAACTTCCAGTCGGTCGGAGGCCACGCCTTCGGCGGCGAGACGTATTCGGGCGGTATCGCCACCGGGTGGGAGGCGGGCGTCGAAGGTCTCGACACCGCCGCGGAGTTCAACGACCTCTGTACGGGGTGTTCGCGCTGTGTCAACCAGTGTCCGGTGAACATCGACATCCCGTGGATAAACACGGTGGTCCGGGACCGCATCAACCGCGGCGATGGCGGCGCAGGCGGCGAAAGCGCCGAGTTCGACTGGCTCGTGGAGGGACTGACGCCCGACGAAGAACCGGGTGGCGTGAGCCTCCAGAAGCGGTTCTTCGGCAACTTCGAGACGGTGGCGAAGGTCGGGTCGGCGCTGGCTCCGGCGTCGAACTGGCTGGCCGACCGCGCGCCCTCGCGGTGGGCGATGGAACGAATACTGGGCATCGACCGGCGGCGCGAGTTGCCCGCGTTCGAATCGCAGACGCTCGTGGAGTGGTTCGAGGCCCGCGGAGGCTCCCGAATCGCTCCGACGGCGGCCGACCGCGAGGCCGTCCTCTATCCGGACCTCTACACGAACCACGTGCAGGTCAAGCGGGGGAAGGCCGCGATTCGGGTGCTGGAAGCGTTGGGCGTCAGCGTCAGGGTGCCGGAGATGGCCTCGTCCGGCCGCGCGCCCCTCTCGCAGGGGATGATTGCCACTGCCGAGCGCCACGCCGAGGAGGTCGCACCCCCACTGCTCGACCACATCGAGGCCGGACGCGACGTGGTGGTCGTCGAACCGAGCGACCTCGCCATGTTCGAGCGTGAGTACGGGAAGCTCCTCGACGGCGAGCGCCACCGGGCGCTGGCCGACGGGAGTTACGAGGTCTTGGAGTACGTGTACGGACTCCTCGAACACGGCGAGGAGGTCGAATCGCTCGCGGCGGGCGAGGGCGAGGCGGTCGCCTACCACAGCCACTGCCAACAGCGCACGCTCGACCTCGAACCGTACACGACCGCGGTGCTGGACGCCGCCGACTACGACGTGATTACCTCCGACGTGGAGTGTTGCGGGATGGCCGGGAGCTTCGGCTACAAGGCCGAGTACTACGACCTGAGTATGGACGTGGGCGAGCAGTTGCGCGACCAGTTCACCGCGCCGGAGACGAGCGACCGCACCGTCGTCGCCAGCGGGACCTCGTGTTTGGAGCAACTGGACTCGCTGTTGTTGGGGCGGGAGAGTCGCCATCCGGTGGAGTTGCTAGACCCGAAGCAGTAAACGTATCCGCGAAACCACAGCCAATTTTGCAACTTATCGTCATTTTTATTTGCGGGGGTTTCGACACGTATTCTTCACGGCCACTATCTAGCACAGAACATGTGCCGGACTGAAAAAACAAAGTCGATAATAAAAAATCACAAGTGGAAGATAGCGATTATAACAACCGCACTACTACCCATCTCGTTAGTGATAGGAGTACTCACCGGAAGAATAAATGGTAAAGTTGCTTCGTCTATTGGAACTCTGTTTTTAGCCAGCGTTACTCTAATCAGCGTTCTTTTAAACTATAGACAAGCGCAATACATGCGAGAAGACTTAAACTTTAGAAGAAGACCTCAGGTTTCTATCCATCACAAATCTGGACAAGGATTAGGATTACTATGTTTTGAAAACACAGGAGAGATGCCAGTAGAGGTTACGTTTAGACTTTCTATGGCGTCACAAATAAAAATCACTCCTGAGTCCCCTATCTTAGAACCAACTACAAAATATGAACAAATATCAGAAAAAATGAAAATCACAAATGTCGGGAACTGGAAATCAGTTACTATTTTTCTTGAGCCAAAGGAGAGAACCGAATATACGGCAGGATTTTTAACAGATGAGATTAGGATTAGAGAAGAGAAGTATAATGAATACGAATTCTTTTGGTTGCGAGTGGATGCAGAAGTCCATTCGCCTTTTGAAAAGAAGGTTCGAAAAACTGAACGTTTATTCCATGTAGATATTTGGAATAATGGAATGTTTTCTTCGACATCATTTCCGTCAGCGCAGAAAAACACCCGATAGAATACTTTTATCTATTTGTAATTTATAATATTTAAAATCTTTTTATACAGAATTAATAAACCGGGGCGGATTTAACCGCCAGTCCACTATTCGCGCCCGTGAAGAACGTCACGGACAGAACCAGCAACCCCTTCGGGATGCGGCCGCCCTGCCCCCACGAGTGCGCGTCGGGCGTCAGCGCGGTCTACGGCTACGGCGACGCCAACGCCGACTTTCACCTAATCGGCGACTATCCGGGCGTCCACGGCGGCGAGGAGACCGGCGTCCCCTTCACGGGAAGCCTCACGGGCGAACGACTCCAACCGGTCCTCAACGAGGTCGGTCTCGTCGGCGACACCTACAGCGACGACCCGGCGCTGGCCGACTGCTTTCTGAGCTATCGGCACATGTGCTGTCTGCCGGACGGGGACGCGCCGACCGAGGCGGACTACGACCGACTCGAACCCTTCTTCGACGCGGAGTTGCGCGCCATCGCGGCCCACGTCCTCCTCCCGGTCGGCGAGCGCGCGACCCGACACGTCTTGCGTACCTACGCGGCGCGCGAGGCCCTGCTCGACGCGCCAGCGGACTCGGCGGACGGCGATTCGCCGGACGGCGAATCGCCAGCGGACGCGTCGGACCGCATGGCCGACCTCCACGCCGACCACGTGCCGGGCCGGGGCTTTCTGGTGATTCCGGTCCGCGAACCCGCCGAGTGGGACGAGGGCGACGCCGAGGAACTGGTCTCCTCGCTGTCGGACCTGCTGGCGACCGACTACCGCCAGACCGCCGACCTCGGGCGGTTCCTCGCGGAACACGACACCTACGAGGTGCGGTGAGTCCGCGAGCAGTTCGCTACTCCTCGCCTGCGAGTCCGAGGAGACCGACGAACGCTCCGAGAGTCATCACTAACAGTCCGAAAACGCTGACGAGTTTCGATGCCCCGTAGAACTGTGGTCCGTTCAGCGAGACGAAGCCACCGAAGACGACCGATAGCAGTCCGAACCGATAGGTGTCTCTCGACATGTTCGTTCGTGATATTCTGGTCTCAAAAAGTTGGTGTCGAGTCGGTCGGGGCGTCCGACGTTCTCTAACCGGGGGACCCGACCGCGAATTCGAGTCACCGGACTGTTTTAGTAGCAGTTACTCGAAAGAAACGAATCGAGACGGAGAATGACGAGTCCCGAGGAGCCCCACGACCTACAGCGATTCGTCGAGGCCCAGAATCCAGTGATGGACGAAGTCAAGAAGGAACTGCGGTCGGGCCGCAAGCGGAGCCACTGGATGTGGTTCGTCTTCCCGCAGATGGAGGGCCTCGGCCGGAGCGAGATGGCTCGACGCTACGCGATTTCCTCCCGAGGAGAGGCCGAGGCCTACCTGTCACACCCGGTACTGGGTCCCCGCCTGCGGGACTGCACAGAGTTGGTGAACGCCATCGACGGGCGCTCGGCGAACGAGATATTCGGGTCGCCCGACGACCTGAAGTTTCGCTCCTCGATGACGCTGTTCGAGGCGGTCGCGGACGATTCGGCCCCGTTCCGGACGGCGTTGGACCGGTACTACGACGGCGACCGCGACCGGAAGACGCTGGACCTGCTGGAAGACGCCTGAAAGCAATCGCCTCGGCGAACCCGCGGGCCAATCTCTTTGCCGCTCTGCGTCGAACCTGTCGGCGGTGAAACACCGATGAGTGCCACGCAGTTAGATTCCCTGATGGAACACCTGAACGGGAGCGCGAACGTCCGAGCCGTCTTCGGCGACCCGATAGAGCGCGACGACCGAACCGTCGTCCCGGTCGCGCGCGTCGCCTTCGGGTTCGGCGGCGGGTTCGGCGAGAGCCACGGCGTCGAGTCCGACGACCGAGACGACGAGGAGCGCGGCGCGACGCCCGGCGAACGCGACGAGGAGGCCGGGGCCGACGACCGAGGCGAGGCGGACGGCGACGACCGAACCGGCGTCGCCGAGAGCGAGGGTGGCGGCGGTGGCGGCGGCGGCGTGGCCACCCCGGTCGGCGCGCTCGAAATCGGCGACGACGGGACCCGGTTCGTCCGGTTCGGGGACCGGCGGCGGTCGCTCGCGTTGCTGGTCGCGGGGTGCGTGGTCGGATGGCTGGCGGGTCGCCGAGCGCGGTAGAAGCCGAGCTATCGGGCACCGTCGGGCGGCCGAACCACGTCTTCGTCGGTCACGCTCCGGCCGTCGAACTCCGCGACGAGCGCGTCGAGTCGCTCGGGGTCGTCCGCGCCGAGGAGTTCGCGGTCCGCCGTGACGCACTCCGCTTCGACGCCGAGTCGGTCGCACACGAGGTCGGCGGTCGCCGCCGCCATCCGGCGGTACGTGGTCAGTTTCCCGCCGACGATGCTGGCGAAGTTCGCCACGCCGTCCTCGGCGTGGTCGAGTCGGAAGAACCCCCGCGAGATGCCGCGCCCGCCGCGGTCCTCCTCGTCGGGGCCGTACAGCGGTCGGACGCCCCACCACCGCCGGAGTTCCGGAGCCTCCGCGACCGGCGGGAGCATGGCCGCGCACTGGCGGACGGTCTCATCGACCTCCCACTCCGCGGTCTCGTACTCGTCGGGGTCCTCGACGCGGACGCTTGTGGTTCCGAGGACGACCTCCGAGTCGTGGGGCACCACGATGTCGCCGTCGTCCGGCGCGCGACAGCGGTTCAAGACGGGTCCCAGACCGTCGTAATCGACCGAAATCATGACGCCGCGAGTGGGTCGCATCTCGACGGACACGTCGGCCATCGCGGCGACCTCTCCGGCCCACGCTCCGGCCGCGTTGACGACGTACTCGGGTTCGATTCGGCCGCCGACCGACCCGCCCAAATCGACGCCGGTGATGCGTCCGTCCGAGACGGTCACGCCTTCGACCGGCGCGTGGGGGTGAATCGTGGCCCCGTGGTCGCGGGCGTCGGCCGCGTTCGCGGCCACCAGTCGGGAGGGGTAGACCACCGCGTCTGGCACCTCCATCGCGCGCTCGACCTCCGACGAGAGGTCGGGGACCCGCTCGCGGGCCTCGTCGCCGTCGAGGAGTTCCGTCGGAATCCCGACCTCCTCGCAGGCCTCGCGCTTCGCCTCGAAGTAGGCGGGGTCGTCGTCCGCGAGTTGGACGAACAACCCGCCCGCGTCGCGGAGGCAGGCCCCGGCGATGTCGCGCAGGACGCGGTTCTCCTCGATGCACTCCTCGGCACCGACCGGGTCGGACTCGGCGTAGCGCGCCCCGCTGTGCAACAGGCCGTGCGAGCGGCCCGAGGTCCCGCTCGACAAGCCGCCGCGGTCCACGAGCGTCGCGTCCACGCCGCGCAACGCGAGGTCGCGCGCGATTCCGGCCCCGGTCGCGCCGCCGCCGACGACGAGGACTGTCGTCTCCATACCGGTCCTTCGAGTAGACGAGTAAGTGTCTGACGGCGACGGCGGGAGGTGCCGAGGCAGGGTCCGCCGCGAGCCGAACGCCGGAGGACCGAAGGGCGGAACCGAAGGGCCGAACCGGACCGAAGGGCCGGACCGAGGAGTCCCGCCTCAGTCGTGGCGGTGGGGCCAGTCCTCGATGGGAGTGAACGCGCTCTCCCCGCACGCCCCACAGCCCTCGGGCGCTTCGTACCGGTGGCCCGAGTCGGTGTGTTCGACCACGGTGCCAGCGTGGACCGTTTGACACGCGTTACAGACGAACAGCCTCGGATGCTCGGGTTGGTGAGCCATGAGAACATTCCACGCGTTCCACCGGCATAAGTCTCCACTCCTCGCCGGTCGCCGCGGGGAGTCGGCGAGCGACCGGTCGAATCGACCAGTCACCGGGACGACCGCCGCGCCGACGGAGTGCGTCGTTATCAATATTCTATCCCAGTTAGATAGTGGTTATTATCCTATCTGGATTCATACGGCAACTTTATTATATTGGTACCCTATATTGTTAATCAGATATGGCGCACATTCACCTCGGCGAAGGCTCGTTCCCGCTGTGGGCGCTCGCTCTCTGGACGACGCTCGCCGTCGGACTCGTCGGTACCGTCGTGTACCGCGTCCGCAAGGGCGGTATCGAGACGCATCAAATCGCGCTCGCCGGAATCGGCGCGGCCGCGAGTTTCGCAATCTTCCAACTGAACATCCCCGTGTGGGGCGGCATCCACATGAACCTGACCGGTCTCGTCGGCATCCTCGCCGGGCCACTGCTCGGCGCGCTCATCGCGCTGGTCGTCAACATCTTCTCGGCGGCGCTCGGCCACGGTGCCGTGGGCCTCCTCGGGGCGAACACACTCGTCAACGCGAGCGAGGCCATCGTCGCCTACTACGCCTTCAAGACGCTCGTCGGTCAGGACTGGGACATCTTCCCCGCGAGCGCGAGCGCCGCGACGCTGGGCCTGACGGCTGGCGCGTTTCTGATGGGCGCGATTATCGTCGTCAGCGGCGTGAACGGGAGCGCGTTGCCCCGTAGCGACCTGACGATAGCCGTCGCCGGACTGGTCGGTCTCAACCTCGGCGTCGCCGTGATAGAGGGCATGCTGACCGGCTTCATCGTCCAGTTCCTCGCGTCGGTCCGCCCCGACCTCGTCGGTCTCGGCGACCGCGAGACCTGCGAGAAGTCCGCGGGGGTGACCGCCTGATGCGACGCTGGAAGCAGTACGGCGGTCTCGCCGGTCTGTTCGCGGTCTGTCTCGCGGCCGGTCTCTGGGGGTTCCGTTCGACCGGCGGGTCGCTCCCGTGGGCCAAGCGGTCGGCGAAGGCGCTCCAGCGCGGCGTGAAGGACGGCGGCGGCGCGCTCGTTGACTTCGGTCGCGGCATCGTCGTCGCTGGCCCCATCCGGAAGGGCGGGCTGATGCTCGAATTTTTCGGCGTCGTCGCCCTGCTGGCCGTGGTCGGCATCGGACTGTACGTCTACGTAGACCGGTACCGCGGTCTGGATAGCACGGGCCGCGCGCCCCGACAACCGTGACGACGCTCTCGAACCACGTCCCGGACCCGCGGCTCGTCACGGCGTTCGCCGAGCGCCGGGACGGCCCGCTCCACCGCATCAACCCGTGGACGAAAGTCGGCGTCGTCGGGGCGCTCGTCCTCGCGGTGACGGTGTTCGACAGGCTCGCACTACTGGCCGGTCTCTACGCCACCGTTCTGGCCGTGTACGGTCTCGCAGGCCTGCCGTATCGACGCTTGGCTGGCTGGTACACGCTCCCGGCGCTGTTCGTCGTCTCGGTCGCGGGACCGCTCGCATTCCTCGAACCGGGGACGCCCATCGGCGGCGCGCTCGCCACGCCCGTCGGCGAACTGTCGGTGACGCGGGCCGGACTCGCGCTGTTCGCGGAACTCAGCTTCCGGTCGCTGACCGTCGTCACGTTCGCCCTCACCGCGTCGATGACCACGAAATACACCCACGTTGCGTACATGCTCGGCCGACTGCTTCCCCGGCCCATCGACCAAATCGCGTTGCTCACCTATCGGTTCACCTTCGTCATGCTCGAAACCCTCGAAGACCTCGTGAAGGCCGCGCTCTCCCGCGGCGCGAACTTCTCGGAGTTCTGGTCGAACAAACGCCTCTACGCGCGGATTCTCGGCATGACGATGCTGTCGGCAATCGAGCAGTCCGAGCGGTTGGTCAAGTCGATGGAGGCCCGCGGCTACGACGGCGACATCACGCTGTACGGCGACGTGCCGCGTCCGCCCGTCGGCGAACTCCTGCTGGTCGCCGGAGCGTACGTCGCGGTCGTCGGCTACGCGGCAGTCGCGGTCTACGGAGGAGGACTGTGACCCGCGACGAATCGCCGCTCGTGGACCTCCAGTGTGGTGCCCACACCTACCCCGACGGGACGGTCGGGATGCACGACGTGGCGTTCAGCGTCTCCCCCGAGGAGGTCGTCGCGCTCGTCGGCGGCAACGGCGCTGGGAAATCGACGCTCCTCGAACATCTCAACGCGACGCTCGTCCCGGACGACGGCGAGTTGGTTGTCGATGGAACCCCCATCACGGAAGACAACGAGGCTCACGCGCGCAAGGAGGTCGGCTTCGTCTTCCAAGACGCCGACACGCAACTGGTCGCGCCCACGGTGCTGGACGACGTGATGTTCGGCCTTCGGAACTACGGCGTGCCCGGCGACGAGGCGAGAACGCGCGCTCGGGAGGCGCTGGCGACCGTGGACGCCGGGCATCTCGAAGACCGCATCCCCCACTACCTGAGCGGCGGCGAGAAACGACTCGTCGGACTGGCGGGCGTCCTCGCGCTCGAACCGAGCGTGGTCGTCTTGGACGAACCGCTCGCGGGTCTCGACCCCGAGCGGTCCCGACTGGTCGCCGAGCGCGTCCGCCAGATTCACGCGGAGGGCATCAGCGTCGTCCTCTCGACCCACGACCTCGACTTCGCCGCCGAGGTCGCCGACCGCGTCTGCGTGATGAGCGACGGCAACGTCGCCGGGAGCGGAACGCCCCGCGAGGTGTTCTACGACGGCGCGCTGTTAGAGGAGGCGAACCTCCACCCGCCGAGCGCGGTGCGGGTCGCCCGCGACGCAGGACTGGACGCCGAATCGCGGCCCGTGACCGAGCCGGAACTCGTGGCGCTCCTCGGGGAGACCGACGATTCGCAGGGCGCGGAGACCCCCTCGCTCGACGGCGACGACTGACTCCTCTTCTCGATACTCGCGGCGTCTTCTCGGTGGAGCCGATTCCGACTGTCCAGTTCGTGCGGCCAAATGGCGAGTACGCCCGTCCGATAGCGGAGAGACCGACGCCGCGTTATATGAAAAGTAGAGATAAAATTAGCAACTTTTATTATAACTACCCCTATTGTTATTATTCAATGGGAGGACACTCGCGTCGTAGATTCCTTCGGAACGGAGCGGCAGTCCCAACGGTCGGCCTCGCGGCGACGGCCGGTTGCGTCGGGTCGCTCACCGGAAGTGGCGACGGTAGTCTCGACGGTCTCACCGTCGCGTACGTGCCGATTTACCCGAACGTACAACACTACGTGATGCAAGCGGAGGGCTTCTACGACGACGTGCCCGCCGAGGTGACGGCGAAGCGATTCTCCTCGGGACCGGGCGTCGTGAAAGCGTTCGCCAGCGACGAGGTGGACGTTGCCCTCTTCGGCATCACGCCCGCGATGGTCCTCGCGGACAAGGGCAAACAGGCGGGCGTCCTCGCCGCGAACTCCCGCGAAGGGTTCAAAGTGATGGGTACCGCGGAGTTCGCGGACCTCTACGAGAAACACGGCGAGCGAGCGTTCTCGACGTTCGAGGAACAGAAGGGACGCAAAGTCAGATTCGGCGCACCGCCCGATGGTAGTGTCCCGGATGTGGTGCTACGCTACTGGCTCGAAGAAGCTCTCGGACTCGGGAAACTGGAGTCGGTCGTCTCGAAGTCGAAGGTGCCGCCCGCGAAGGCCCCTCAGACGATGCAAGCAGGCGATATCGACGCGACGGTGATTCAGGAACCGTTCGCGACCGTCGTCGGCAACGACGACGGTTTCCGCGAACTCGCGTGGTCGGGAGAGATACTCGACGGCCATCCCGTCACGGTGCTGTTCGCACAGAAGCGCGTTCTCGACGCGACGGAGACCGCACAAGCCCTCGTCTCGGCGCACGTCGATGCGACGGAGTTCGTTCGAGACAACCCCGAGAAGGCCGCCGAGGACGCCAGCGCAGTCATCGGGTCGGGCGTGAGCGACGACCTCGCAATCGCGGCGATGGAGTCGAAAGCGTCGAGCTACCTCTCGGACCCCCACGCGATTACGAGTCAGACCGAGCAGATGGCCGAATACGTCGCCGCCGTCGGTAACACGGACGAGGTCGTCTCGAACGAGAAGCTGTTCCACTTCGAGGCCTACGACGCCGTCACAGAATGAGTCTCGGAACCGACGCCGACGCCGCCGACTCGAACGGCGACGCGAACGCCGACGACCCGAGCGCGAACGGCGGACTCTTGAGGAAGCGAGACCCGGCCCGTCTCGGTCGCGGCGCGGTCGGTGTCGCGGCGTTTCTCGCGGTCTGGTGGGTCGGCGCGCAGGTGACGACGCCGTCGTATCTCCTGCCCGGCCCGGTCGCGTCCGCGAAGGCGTTCGCCGACCTGTTCGTCCAGACCGAGCCGACGACGCTTCCCGCGGTGGGGAGCGTCGGCGTCCCGGTCGGGTTGTTCAAACTCGGCCAGAGTCTCCTGCACTACGTGCCGGGACTGGTGGTCGGGAGCGTCGCCGGAATCGCGCTCGGCGTGGCGATGGGGTGGTCGGGCCGACTCGACGACTACCTCACCCCGGTCGTCCGCATCCTCCGGCCGATTCCACCGCTGGCGTGGGTCGTCTTCGCCATCCTCTGGTTCGGCATCCACCACACCGGCGCGGCGTTCATCGTCTTCGTCGGCGCGTTCTGGATCAACTTCTACGGCGCGTACAGCGGCGTCGAAGGCGTCTCCTCGGACTACACCGAGGTCGCGTCGAGTCTCGGCGTCGAAACCGACCGGGAGATGGTTCGGCTCGTGGTCCTCCCCGCGGCGGCACCGAGCATCCTCACCGCCTTCCGGACGAGCATCGGGCGGTGCTGGATGATAGTCGTCGGCGCGGAACTGTTCGGCGCGCCCGGCGTCGGCTACGAGATTATCAACGCCTCGAACAACCTCGCGGTGGACACGAGCGTCGCGTACATGCTCGTCATCAGCCTCGTCTACGTCGGCATGGACGTGGCGTTTCGAAACGTCGAACGGAGACTTCTCGCATGGCAATGACCGAAACGACCGAACGCTCGACCGAAGCCGACGGCGAATCGAAGACGGATAGCGAATCAAACACGGAGGGCGAATCGAACATCGAGGACAAATCGGCCGCCAGCGGCGAATCAGACACCGACGCGAAAATCGCGGTCGAGGGCCTCTCGAAGCGATACGACGCTCGCGGCGGCACCGTCGAGGCGCTCGCCGACGTGACCTTCGAGGTCGAAGACGGCGAACTCCTCTGCGTGGTCGGTCCCTCCGGATGCGGGAAGACGACGTTGTTCCGGACGATTGCGGGACTCGAATCCCCGACGAGGGGTCGCGTCACCGTCGATGGTGACCCGGTTACGGACCCCGGTATCGACCGCGGGATGGTGTTCCAGAACTACGCGCTGTTCCCGTGGCGGACCGTCCGCGGAAACATTCGGTTCGGTCTCGACCGGCCGACCTGCGACTGTCCGGACTGTGAAGCGCGCGTCGAGGAGTTGGTCGAACTCGTCGGACTCTCCGGGTTCGAGGAGGCCTACCCGAAGGAACTCTCCGGCGGCATGAAACAGCGCGTCGGCATCGCTCGCGCGCTGGCCGTCGACCCCGAAGTCCTCCTGATGGACGAACCGTTCGGGAGTCTCGACCCGGAGACCCGCGACCGACTGCACGCGGAACTGCTGGACATCTGGCGTGAGACGGACAAAACCGTCCTGTTCGTGACTCACGAGGTCGAGGAGGCGGTCAAACTGGGCGACCGCGTCCTCGTGATGGCGGCCGACCCCGGACGCGTCGCCGAGACCGTCGAGGTGTCGCTGGACCGCCCCCGCGAACGCGCGAGCGTCGAGTTCGTCGAGTACGTCTCCGAGATACGCGACCTGCTCGGGCACTGAGTCCCGCGGCGTCCCCAGCGTGACCCACGTCTACCCGTCCGCTGGCGGGCGAAACGTCACAAAGGATTTACCATCGGTGTTCGAACACCTCTTATCTCAGATGGTCCCGCTCACGCGCCGCCACCTCCTCCACGTAGCGACAGCGATTACCGGCGGACTGGCCGGGTGTAGCCGGTTCACCGGCGGTGAAAGCTCCTCGACGCGCTCGGTCTCCGGCGAGGAGTCGGCCCCTCCCGACGCCGACTCCCTGACCGACCCGCCGATGGTTCGCCGCCGGGCCGCCGAGGTTCCGATTCGGTTCGGGGACTCCGACCGCGAGAGCGGCGAGTCACCGGAACGGGACCGGCGCTCCTCGCTCGACCGGTACGAAGTCATCGACGCGCGGTCCACCGCCGACCGACTCGCGGTCGCCGACGGTATCGACGGCGAGCCAGTGTCGTCGTTCGTCTCCGCGACGGATTTCGACAGCGAGACGCTCTACTTGGAGACCCAACAGGTCGAGGAGTGCTTCCGACTGCGCCTCTGCTCGATATCGTGGCAGTCGAACAAAATTCAAACCGACTACGTGCGCCCGCTTCGGCCCTACGACGAGCGGTGTACCGCCGACGAACCCGCCTTCGAATCGCGCCTGATTCGGCTCCCGGTCGCCCTCGACGCGGACGCGGTCAACTCCTACGGGTCGAGCATCAGCGGGAGGAGTCGCTGTGACGGCGGCGGGTCGGTCCGTGCCGAGGCGTCGAGCGGGAGTTCCGATTCGACGGCGACCCCAACGACCGAGGAGGGCGACCGATGACCGAGGACGGCACCGCGACGCGCCGGGGCGTTCTGGCGGCCGCCGGTGCGACGCTGGTCGCGGGCTGTAGCGAGTTCGGCTCGCTCGGCGACGAGTCCAGCGAGTCCGTCTTCGGCCACGAGTTGCCGGAGGTCACCGACGACGGCGACGCCGAACCGGTCCTCGCCGAGTCGATTCCCGTCACTATCGAGCGGTCGAAACTGGACGACGCGACGCGGCGCGTCAACGAGCTACTGGAGACGCTTCCGATGCCGTTCGGCCCCGAGAGCGTTCCGAACGGCCACGTGAGAGGGCGGCTCCTCGACGCCGCCAGCGACGCGACGGCGCGCGTCGAGGAGGCCCGGAGAGCGGGGACCCGCTTTGCCTCGCTTCGGTCGCTCCGCGAGGCGCGCGCCAGCGCCCGCTACGCGTCTGCCGGGTGGGGATTCGCCGACCGCGGCGTGACGCGGGCGGAGTTGGCGGCCGAACGCGAGCGCGCGCTCGACGAGGCCCGGACGCTCCGAGCGAACCACGAGTACCGCGGGACCGACCCGGTCCGCGCGGCGCTCGTCCACGCTCGCGTCGAGCGGAACCTCGACGGCCTCCTCGACGCTCGCACGCCGTCGAGCCGCGTCGAGGAGGGGACCCTGCTGGGAGTCGCCGAGTGGGGCGAACACGCCGAGGAGGCGACCGCCCTCGTCGCGGACACGCGCTATCTGTACGACCGATTCACGACCTCGCTCCCGTCCGACGCCGGGACCGTCGAGAAGCGACTCGCGACTGCGGCCGACCGCCTCGCGCGGGACCTCCGGAGCCGTCGAGCGGACCTGCCCCCGGAGCCGACCGAGAACGACCGCGATATCGCGTGGCGGCTCCGGTATCGGCTCCGCGACGACGCGGCGTCGAGTGCGGACCGGGTCGCCGACGCGACCGGTCCGGCCAGCGCGGTGGTGACCGCGACCGACGGACTCACCGATTTCCTCGCGTACGACCGCATCCGAGACCGAATCGACAGCGACGAGGAGTTCGGCGTCGGAGACGCGGCCGAGGTTCGGGCGGTGCGCTCGCAGGCCGTCGAGGCGATTCGGACGGCGCTCACGGAGAGTCCGCGACCGGAACTGGTCCGGCCGGTACTCGCGGACGCCGCGAGTTGGGTCGCCTTCGCGGACGAAGCCCTCGCGCGCTATCGCGGCGAGGTGCGACTCGCGCGACTCGACGACCCCCTGCGTCGGTACTACACCGCGACCGCCCGCGCTCGGAGCGCGCCGTCGGCGTGTCGGCGCGTTCTCGACGCGCTCGAACGCTGAACGGCGTTTAGACCGACGCAGACTCGCGTCCTCGCGGTCGGCCAGATACTCGCGGAGGTCGCTCTCGCCAGCCGAGCGGCGAGAGGCCGTTCTCGGCGGCGCGAATTCCGGTATCGAAATCGACGGGAAGATTCGTGTGTACGCGACGCAGAAGTTTCGTTGATGCTGTAGGACGAGATACCGAAATACTCGTCGGCGATTCGCTACACGCGTTGTTTCTGCGAGTCGATCTGCCGCTGGGTGGGGAGATACCAGAGGATCTCCTCGATGTCGGTCCCCTTCGAGATTTCGACCGAGAGGTTCGAACCGCCCGAAACGTGGAGTTCGAGAACCTGCGGCCGACGGAAGATTGCGAGGAGCGTGATGAGAACGCCGACGAGAATCGGAATCGTAAGGATGCCCAGCGCCAGCGTCCGAAGGTCGATCTGGCGACCGTACTCGACCGACGTGACGTTATCGAGCGGCACTTCGCGGAACCCGAAGCCGCCCGCCATCTTCTCGTGTACGAGGAGTCGCTGGTTGGTCACGTACCAGTGGGTTTCGCCGTATCCGAGAAGGGATTTTACCCAGTGAACGAGTCCGTTCGGCCGATGTTTGAAGGAATACGAGACCTCCTCGCCCTTCAGCATGTAATCGTCAATGTCGCTGCCTCTACTTGCCATCACGCATCCGTTTCGTCTCCGTTACTTATACCTACGGACGAAATATTTATTTCTGAGAATAAGAGCGAAGTAGCCGCTACGCAGCCGACTACATCGCAGTGACCTTCTCGCTCGGCGAGCGCCCGGTCCCGCTAATCGGACTCTCGACCTTCGTCGCTACGACCGTTCGGGCCTCCTCGGGCGAATACGCGTCGCTGCCGACCGCCGAGAACGCCTTCCGGCGAAGACGAACCGGAAAACATTCAGTTCGGTTGTTAGTCTGGAACGACATGCGACGCCGCCAGTTCCTCTCGTCCGGAGCCGCCCTCCTCTCGGTCAGCCTCGCCGGATGCGGCCACCCGTCCGTCGTTCTCGATATGAACGACGCGACAGCAGACGATATCGCCGACGAGGTTTCGATGGCTACCGAGCCGGGGTCCGAAGAACACGCGGTCGTCACGTCGGCCCGCGAGAACGGCTCGGCGACGCGGACCGGACGGTACGAGCTGTTCGACCACACCACCACCGTCCGGGTGAACGATACCTTCTATAGCGTTTCGGAGACGCGACTCCGGAGTAGCGAGGTGACGGTCTACGAGGTCCTCCTCGATTTCAATCCGGAGGAGACGACGCCGGAACTCGGCGAAATAGAGTACGACGACCTCCCGGAGGTGGACCGTGACCGCCTCGGTTCGATTCTCTCGGAGGAACCGCGGTCCAACCACGACGGGTACGACGTGGGCGTCGGGTACGGAAGCGCCGAGGAGGTGGGGAACGACTCGGTGTTCGTCCCGGAGCGACAGTACGACGTTCTCGTCCACGACGGGAACCGGTATCGCGTGGCAGTTGACTCCCGAGATGCAACCGAGGCGGAGTACCGATACGAGGTGACGGAGATCGCTGCCGACGTGGACACGTTCGCGGATCAGATTCGAGAGCAGTACCTGTTCGCGCTCACGGACCTGTCCGACGCCGAGCGGACGGTCGTCGAGGGTGCAATCGACGGCGGGTACTTCGAGGACGGTGATGCCTTTCAGGCGGTAATCGAGCGTATCCGACAGCACGAGGGCTTGAACGAGGACGATTTCTACGGGACGTGGCTCCTCGAATACGAGGATGTCGAGTATATCACCTACGCGGAATGGTGATTTCGGGTCAGAGAACGCCGACGTATTCTCGACTGCTCGCCCGACGGTCTTCCCCTCGTATATCAACTAAACGTAATAAAAATTTATCTAATATAAAGTATTTTATGTTTGTTTTTGTATGGTTGGATGGAATCAGTACACTTTTTGCCGACCGCCCAGATTTTCCTTGCGAGTCGTTCTATGCCCTGCTGGCCCACGGTACGGCCGGTGTTCGACCCCCTTTCCCCTCCCGCCGCGCGACGGGCCCGATAGCCGCAGCACTCGGGTTCGTTTCGCTACCTCCTCGGTAGTCGCACTCTCTCTCGACCAGACACACACACAGATGCTGACACCGATTGAGCCACCGGTTAACAACCGGGGCTCGCACGGCCGCGTACCGACATTCGAGTCGAAGTCGAAGTTGAAATTGAACTGCTCGTCCGAATCACGCTACGATGCGCTGACACTCCGCGAGGAGGGTCCGCGATGATGGCTGCGATGCGGTTGCTGGGGCGTAACCGAGATTTCCGTCGGTTCTTCGCTGGCCAGTTCGCGACGAACGCCGGGGATAGCCTCTATACGGTCGCCGTACTCTGGCTCGCCTTCGAGTTGAGCGGTTCGACCGTCGTCACCGGTGCCCTGAACGCGATACTCCTGCTCCCGTGGTTACTACAGCTGTTCGCCGGACCACTCGTGGACCGTCTGCCACTCAGGTTCCTCCTCGTCGGGTCACAGGTGGTTCAGGGCGTCGTTGTGCTCGTTCTGCCGCTCGCGGCGGTCACTGGACGGCTCAGCGTTGGCGTGTTGTTCGTCGTCGTTCCAGTTCTGATGGTTGCATCGTTGGTAATGGCGCCGATGGAGACCGCGCTACTCCCTCGTATCGTCGATGACGAGCGACTCTCCGAGGCCAATTCTGCCCTGTCGGCGGTGACGCTCGGACTGGATATGGTGTTCGACGCGATTGGGGGTGGTTTCATCGCTGTATTCGGAGCGACGGCACTCTTCTTCGCCGACTCGCTCACGTTCGCCGTTGCCGCCCTGTTGTTCGCCGGTATCACGCTGGGAACGCCGGTGCATCGAGACGAGCGAGAGCGGAGCGACGAATCCGAACCGACCGTCGAATCGGTACTCCGGTCGTACGTTTCGGATCTACGGGCAGGTGTGGAGGTCCTCCGCGGAACCCTCTTTATCGAACTGGTGCTGACGACTGCGGTGGTGAACTTCGCCACAGGAGTCACGCTGGCGATTCTGCCAGCGTTCGGCGACGGTCTCGGCGGACCCGGAATCTACGGCTTGCTGCTGGGAGCCCTCGGCATCGGGCGACTCGTCGGATCGATTGCTGGCCCCTCTGTAGAGGATATCCCCTACGGGTGGGTGTTGATCTCTCAGGGACTAGGTGCGGGTTGCTGGGTCTTGGCGGTGTTCGCTCCGACACCGGCACTCACGGTAGTTCTGTTCGGCCTCGCGTGGGTGCCCGCTGGCGCATCGGGCGTACTTACGTCGACGCTGAACCAGCGAGTATTCCCGGCCGACTTACTGGGCCGGGTCACTGCGACGAAGGGAACTGCTTCGGGGGCGACGCTCCCGCTGGGTTCACTCGTCGGCGGTATCATCGCCGAAACGCTTGGAACGACAACGACCATGGCGCTAGCAGCAAGCGGCTTTGCCTTCACGGCCGTCTACGTCCTCTTACGTCCGCAACTCCGACAACTTCCCGCTGTCGGGGCCGCAGTTCCAGACGACTTCGACTTGCGGACCGAGACGGAGTCGGACTCCTCACACGGTTAAAACGACACGGCGGACACCTACGTCCGTATTTTCAAGCCAGCAAGATACCTACCTACCGATTAGTAACGTCCTCGTTCGGATACCGGTTGGTCTCGTACAGAATGCGGTCACCCGTCCGACGCGCAAAAACACCTATTCGGACTCCTTACCGAACGACCGCTCCGTCCGACCCCGGACAGGCTCCGGCTACGAGGAGTTTCAAAGAGACGACTAGCCGTACACCCTAAGACAGTCCATAAATTTATGCCCTATTAGTAAGTATATTATAACACACTAGAGATATTTTCGCCTGTGAATGTATACTATTCATTCAAGACAGAAGTTATATGTATTGTCGCTAAGAATTGGGACACGAGCAACTCCGCCGCCCGACTGCCCTCCACGTAGGTAGTAGCTGGGAGCGTGAGTTGCAACGCAACCCATGAAACTACGAGTACTCGCATTAGTGGTGTTGGTCGTCGGTGCAATGCCAGCCGCCACAGCACAGACAACGGCACCCACCGACCCATCCACCCTGACCGATTCAGGCGTATCGTCCGTTCAAGAAACCACCGCGAATCAAACCCAGACAGTCAACGCCAGCACTACCTCGGACGGCTCCTCCTCCGAGACATCCAATTACACCAAACTCTACGTCGAGAGTGACTACGACCACCCCGACCTCAAACCCGGCGAGTCCACGGAATTCACCGTCACGGTGACAAACCGTGAGGACTCCGAAGTGACACTCGATCCTCACGTTTACATCCCGCCGACCGGGGAAAACCTCATCAAGAAGTCGTGGGTCACAATCGAGGGCGACTCGACCGTCGGCGCTGGCAGTGAAACCGAGTTCAGTGTTACGATTTCCGTGCCCGAGAGCGCCGAGACGGGCCACTATAGCGGTCAAGTCGCGTTCACCGACGAAACCGTGACTTACCCCGGTCGCCCCGCCCGACCCGTCCACGCCGCCAGCGTCCGCATCAACGTCTGGAAGAAGCCCACCGTCGAAATCGTCTCCGGGACGTACGTGACCGGACAGGTCGAAGCCGGTGACACCGCCACCAAGCAAATCGTCATCAAGAACACCGGCGACCAAGCCGTCCCGCTCAGCCCCCAGCTCAGCCAAGAACGCCACCGCTACGGCGGGAGTTCTTCGCAACTCGACCCCGCATGGCTCGATATCGACGCTCCTTCGACAATCGAATTGGGCGAAACTGCGACCGTCTCGGTCACGGTATCGCCCCCTGAGAGCGCCGACAGCAACCGATACAGCAGCCAGCTTGACCTCGGCCTGAAAGACCCCAACCGCGACGGCAACAACAACCACTGGCAACAGATCAATCTGAACTTCGAGGTTTGGAACCAGCCCGAGGAGCCCTTCACGACTTCCTTCGAGGTGAGTGAGGAAACCGAAAATATCACCCTCACGCTCGGGCCTCGAACGAGCTACTACAGTAGCACTGACACTACCCCGAGCTTCGACGTGACGTTCGTCGCGCCCGACGGCACTATGGTCACTGCTAAGCGCGTCGAAGTGACGAACAAGGGCTTCGTCGACCTGAGCGAAAGCAACAATCCTAACGTCCAGCAACAGGGCGCCTACGGCGTCCGGGGTGACGGGAAGAAATTCGTCTACCGCGTCGACGACCCTGACGCAGGCGCGTGGAACCTCAAGGTCATGCCCGAAAACGCCATCGGGTTCACCTACGAGATTACACGCAACGAAAACGAAGCCTAGATAATTCCAACCATCGACATTTTTATTCGTTTACTCGAACAGTGAGCGTGTAGTCCGCGACAGTTCGAGCGTCTTCACCCGTATCGGAGTGGACAACCTCGAAAGACCATGCCGAATCAGCCGACAGCTCGGGGGCATTCGTAGTGGCGCGGTCTAGTGTCTGGCCGTCGGCTTGCTGGAACGTTGCAGTTAGACCGGACCAATGACTACCTCGTCACCTGTGTTCTCTAATGTATACGATGGGATACGAGGTCAGTGGATAAATACGCGGTTGTAATCCGTTGAGACCACGCATCCATAGCCGAGCCACCGGACGATTCGCCCCCGCCTACCCACGGAGATGGGTGTAGTAATTGAACAGGTCGGCGTACGTCGGTTCGGTCACACGGGCGTCCGCGAGCCCGTCAGCTACCGCCGACGGGTCCGTCTCCGGTGCGAGGAGTCCCCGGACGACGCCGTCGCCCCTGAACACCCGCCCGTCGATTACGTCGTCGGCGATCGCGTCGGTGTTCCCCAGCGAGGTCTCGACCACCGGCGGGACCGACGATTTGATCTCCGCTGGCGTCCCCTCCGCCGCGACGCCGTCGTCGGTGAAGAATACGATGCGGTCGGCGACATCGGCGTCCATCGGAAGGTGAGTCGTCACGAGGACCGCCTTGCCGCGGTCGCGGAGCGTCGATAACCGGTGGTGGATCTCGCTCACCATCGTGAGGTCGAGGGCGGCAGTGGGTTCGTCGAGGACGTACAGCGGAGCTTCGACACTGAGGGAGATCGCGAGTTCGAGTTTCCGACGCATCCCGCCGGAGTAGTGTTCCACCCGGTCGTCAAGCCGCTCACCGATTCCGAACTCCTCGACCAGCGTCCGCCACCTGTCGGTGAACGACGGGTTGAGTCGGTCGTAAAACGCGATGTTCTCCCGTCCGGTTAGTCTGTCGAGAATTAGCGCGTCCTGAAGGAGGAAGCTCGTCGCACCGGGACTGGCGGCTGGCGGTTCGCCGTCAATCTCGACGGACCCTGCGGACGGAACTAGCCCGCCAGCGAGACAAGAGACCAACACGGACTTCCCCGTTCCGTTGGGTCCCATCAAGACGACGATCTCGCCGGTATCGACGGTCAGATCGATTCCGTCGAACACCGGGGTCCCACCGAACGATTTCGCGATATCTTCGGCGACGAGTACCGACTCGTTCATCGGAGGACCTCCTTGTCGTACAACTGCCACCGTGCGAGGGCCGTACCGACCGCCGCTGTTCCCGCGCTGTAGACGGCGAGCGTGGCGAGACGACCTGCTGTCCCGACGAAGTCGATGGCCGAGACCCCTTCCACGGTGACGAGTCGGACAGCCATCGCGCGCGTCGCGAGTACGTTCGGGAACAGTTGCACCACCGACTGGTCGAGGATCGCCACCGACGGCAGCATCCCGTTGTATCCGGTCAGCATGAACCCGAACACCGCCACAAGCGACAACGCGAACTGCGCGTACTGTTCGTTGTTCGCCGCAACGACGATGGGGATCGCGGCGGTCATAAGCACGACGCTCAGACCGAGGAGCGCGGCGACCACCGTCGCGGCTTGGACCACACTCCCGACGCCGAGCGGAGCGCCATCGAGGATGCCGACGGCGAGTCCGAAGATAAGCGCCAGTGCCGCCACCGTCGAACTAGCCGCCATCCGCCCCGCGAGGTCCGCCGAGGGACTCACCGCCATCGAACGGTACGCGCGAAATCGGTCGGCCTCCAAGTCGACGGCGAGCTGACTCCCGAACACGGTCAAAGAGGCGATCATCGCGCCCAAGGCGGCGATTCCGACAGCGAACAGCCCCTTGGTAGTCGGGTCGAACGACCGCGTCGCCGTCACGAGGAGGTACATCATCGGCGGGAGTCCGATGGCGACGCCGAGTACCGTCCAGCTTCGACTGACATCGCGGAGCGTCCGGTAGGCGAACCCGGCGGCCTGCGCTACCCAGACGGTGCCCGCCCGTTCGACCGGTGGCGCCGCACATTCACTCGACGGTAGCTCCTCCGAACTGGCTCCGACATCCTCCACTCTCGTGCCGCGGTCGCTCACGCGCAGCCACCTCTGGAGCCGCCGCTTTCCGGGCGAGCGACCGATATCACCGCGACGTTCGCAGCTCTTTCGACCGGACAGCTCCCAACGAGGACTGTTCGCGTCCGGGCGGTTCCCGTCCGGTTGGTGAGTCTTCCGGGGACGACCGGAGTCACCGCCGAGGGCGAATTCGACATGGGCGATGAGTGTGCAGGAACAGTGGTAAGTGTTATCTGCACGGCCATTAAGTTGGAAACCCTACATAAAAATCGGAATACGTACGGCGCAGAAACCCGCACTGGGGAGCATGACGGACCCTGCGGACGGATCATACGAGGACACGTACGCGGCGCTGACCGACGAGACGCGCGTTCGCATCCTATTCGCGCTCGCGGAGCAGTACGACGAGGCGTGGTCGTCCGGGTGGCTCTCGTTTTCGGAACTGCGCGAACGGGTCGGCGTCGAGGACACCAGCCGATTCAGTTACCACCTCGACGAACTCCAAGACACGTTCGTTCGCAAGGTCGACGGTCGGTACCGCCCGCGAGTGGCTGCCCTCGAAATCGTGTCGGTCATCCGATCAGGGACGTACGACGGCGATGCGGTTGCGGTCGATGAGCGAGAGACCGACTACGAGTGTCCTCACTGCCAGCGGGCGCTCGTCGCTTCCTACCGGGACCACCACCTGTACCTCGGTTGTCCGTCTCACGGAGCGGCGGTCGCGTATCCGACCCCGCCGCGAGCGATGACGGATCGAACGCTGGAGGAAACGATCGACATCTCGCTTCGCAAACACGCCTGCGACGTGCGACTCTTCCGCAACGGTCTGTGTCCACACTGCTGGGGCACCGCCGGTCTCTCGTTTCCGCGAGAATCCGCCCCGGACTCGTATCTCTTAGACGATATCGCGTACGCGACGGCGGCCTGCGATACCTGTTGGGTGTCGTATCCGCTCCCGGTCGCCCACGCGGTTCTCGGTCACCCCGCCGTCGAAAACCTCTACGCCGAGCGCGGACTCGGACCGGCGGACGCCCAGATTGGACCACACGACCTAGCTAGGGTAAGCGAGGTCACCGACTGCGAGGGCAAATCGCCAGCGGTCAGGCTTACCGTCAGTCTCGACGACCGACCGCTCGTCATCGAACTGGACGAGAGTTGCGCCCTCCTCGATCACTGGCGCCGATAGCAGTACTCACTTCGGTGGTTGTTTGCGCCAACGTCGAGCAAGGGTCAGTAATCTCGAGGAGAACGCCGCGATACTCGACATCGAAGGTTTCCCCATCGAAGGCGAGGTTCGTGGACCAGATGAGAGTAAGTCGAAATAGGGGATTGGAGGACGGACACTCCGCAGGAGGGTCGGGGGAAAGGGGATTTCTGCGGTATGAATCCTCCGTATCGCACCATGCTGGGTGGCAAGGTGCATTTCGGACTCGACATACAAGAAATATAAAAATGTCGAAATTATTGTTTCAGTATTATTTTCCTGTAGCGAACCGGACTCTCAGTTTCGTCCCGACGAGTGAATCTTCGCGGTGTTCGTTTCCTCGGCAGTCCACAGCACTTCGTGGGGGGCGACGCCCAACTCGTCGCCCACGTCCGCCGAGATCATATTCTGGATGCAGCGGTAGCCGTCCTGTGGCTTTACCGTATCCGGGACTAGCTGCGTACTACACGTCAACTGAAACTACCAAGGTCGTTATGAAATTCAGGCCGAGTAACAGAGTAGCTCGGTTTTTGTTCATAATAAGCACGGTCTCTGACCAAAGCTATCCCATCATACTTCATGTATATTTAAATAAGTAAATTTCGTTATAGTTTTCGCGATCAGCGTCTTACAGTCGCCTTCATGGTACACCTCCCGGATTTCCGCTACTACACCAAATGGCACGACCACGGTAACCGAAAGCAATACGAAGCCCCCGCGGAGCCTTGGAGCCAGATTTACGTCGACCCGACCGACCCCGAGCGGTTGGCCATCGCTCCTCTACCGTGGGGTCTCGGACGCGTGCGAGGCGGCGACTGGGACTCCTCCGAGAACTGCCGGAGTCTCACCGACAACCGAATGTACGAGGGACTCCGCCAGCACTTCGAGGAGGACCGGGAATGGGAGGAGACAGTCTACCACGACTGGGTGGCGGAGTCCATCGAAGACGAGGGGCACTTTCGAGGGTACGAAAATCTCGAAACGGTCGTCGAGGAACGCTACCCTGCCGTCGACGCTCTCTACGAGCGCATCCGCGAGGAGGGCTACCGGCCCAACCACGGGACTATCTACGATACTCCGGAAGGAATCGAGGGAATTCACGAACTCGACCCGATGGTGCTGGTCGGCAGTTCGGGCGAGCTAATCTGGACCGAAGGCTTTCATAGGCTGTACTTAGCACGCTTCTCAGGAATTGACGAGATTCCGGTGTACGTACTGCGTAGGCACGCGGAGTGGCAGCGTATCCGCGACCGAATCGCTGCCGTCCCGGATGGCGAAGTGCCCGCCAACCTCGGCGAGTACAGGAATCACCCGGATGTCGAGGACGTAGTCGGGTAACGACAGGGGTTCACTCCCATCTCTCGCAGGGTTCTTCCCACCGGATCGGATCGCGGTCGTTGTCGATGTACGTTCGGTATTCGGTACGAAGTTCCCGCCAATTATTCGGTGTTCAGCTCGCGAACCCGTTACGTTCAGAATTTGTACCCTACTACGGTCGAACCGCCAATCCTGACGGAGAAGTGCTACCGTAACCCCGAGATTTGAGAGTCCGATGTGGCGGTCTGTACATATTTACGCGGCGGGGTTCGCGAGATGCGCCGTCAGGACTCGCGCCACTTGTGGCCGCACTCGACGCAAGTGAACAGCCGAACTTCGTAGGAGCCGCCCGGCTTCGGCAGCATCTCGTAGTAAGCCCGGTCGCTGTCGCAGTCGTCCGCCGGACAGGACTCCTGCATCGTCTCGGTGGAGCCTTGGGTCGCGTCGGCCACGGCGGGTGCCCCGTCGTCCTGCTGTCCATCTTGGGTCGTCATCGCCGCTTCCGCTTGCGAATCCCGCGACTCCTCGTTCTCACAGGAGCGACACACCCACGTGTCGCCCTCCGTGTGCATCATCGAACCGCACTCGTCACAGAATTGCATATAACGGAGGAATACACGGTTGCGGATATATGTGTTAACTTCCGATGCGTCGTGGCTTTCAGGCAACTGCTCGTGCCGACCGTGCCGAGTTATCGAAGAGGAGACAGGCAACGTTCGATCATGTCCGACATCTATCGACTGGCTACGGAGTGTAATAAACACGGCCCGAAATCTCGGGACGAAGGTGAATGTCAGTGTCGGAGTCCTCGGGATTCGAACAGGAGTATTCGAGTTGACGTACTGGGATGCCACATCGAGAGCGTCCTGTCGAAGTTGCTCGGCGGCGTACTCGTGAGACGGGTCTTTCCGACGCCCGAAGGCCGAGGAGAAGCGTGGTGTCGGTGGGATTGCCGTCGGTGAGCGGCGCGAAAATTTCGGTGAGGTAGTGACTTCGGCGTCGCGGCGTTCGACCTCTCGGGGGACGAAGCCAGTCCGGAGAATTCGAGTATCGGTTATCGTCGGCTGTGGTATCAGGTTCGCGGGAGTTGAGCAAGTGGGTGGTTTCCGGAAGTCCTAGAAGCGAGTCGAGTCGGGACGCTCCGGGGGCGGTGAGAGCGAACACCGCCGGTGGCGACGGAAAACGTATCAACTACGTGTTTATTCTGCGGGTGAAACGGCCTCGGAGCCAGCGACTCGCGACGAGAGCGAATGGCGGAATACTCTTACCGGTGGCTCTCACAGGGCCTGTATGTCCCGGAGCGTCCTCTCCGTGCTGTTCGCGCTCGACGCGATACTCCTCGTTCTCCTCGCTATCGGATTCCGGTTCACCGAACCTGGAACGCCGGAATACGCGATTTCGCAGGTGACGCTCGGTATCCTCCTACTCACTGGAGTCGCCATCGCGATCGCTGCACGCCGGGACCTGCCGTTTCTCGAACCCTGACGCCGGCCGGTCGCGCCGTCTTCTCCTCGTCGCTCGTCGCCCGCTAAGTGTAAGCAAAAGTATTTATTGAGTGCCTACACCAAAATTATCATGAAAAATATGTATATATAACGGTGTGTATTATCATGGTATGCCCCCTCAGGACACGGGACATAGGCGGAGAGTACCTCGAAAGACGCGCCGACGCGTGTTACAATCTATCGGCGCGGCCAGCGCAGTCGGTCTCGCCGGGTGCGCAGGGTCGAACGAAGACGCCGTGGAAGGAGACCAGACCGAGACGACGGCGTCCGGAACCGAGGGCGTGACCGACACGACGACCCAAAAGTCGGACTCGCTCGAAATGACCGACGAGACGTTCGTCACCGCGACGACGAACGTTCCCAAGGACATGCAGTTCAACCCGTACGGACAGAAGTACCCCGACCGTGCGGCGCTCGCGCTGTTCGAGAACCTCATCTACGTCAACGAGGCGACGAGCAAGTTCATGCCGGGCGTCCTCGAATCGTGGGACATCAGCTCCGAGTCGGTGACGCTGTCGGTCCGCGACGGCTTCCACTGGCACAGCGGCGAGGAGGTCACGGCCGAAGACGTTGCGTTCAAACTCAAACTCGAGATTCACGACGGTGCCGCGCTCAGCAATATCGTCGCCGCCGAGAACGTCTCAGTCACCGACGAATCGACGCTCGAACTCGGACTGAAGCGGGCCGTCGCCGACGAGGTGTTCCTCTACTCGCTGAAACCCATCGCACTCGACACGCCTCCGGCGGAGTTCCGAGAGTTCTTAGAGGCGTACGAATCCGACGGCGAAGCCCCCGGTCTCACCGAGAAGACTATCGAAGAACCGAACGGGACGGGTCCGTTCGCGTTCGTTCACGCCCGCAATCAGGAGTTGCTCGCCGAACGCGTCGAGGACCACCCGGACGCGGATAAAATCAACTTCTCCCAGTTCAAGTGGAACTACCTCCAGTCGAATCAGAAGCAGTGGCAGGCGCTCCGCACCGACACCGTCGACGGCATCGACAACGTGTTCACGCCGAGCAACATCGCACAGTCCTACGGCGACCACGTCCGGGAGATTCAGATGCCCGCCAACTGGGGAATGGGCATCATGTTCAACCACGACCACGAACACTACGGCCAACAGAACGTCAAGCAGGCGATTCAGTTCGTCATTGACCGCGAGAAACTCGCACAGACCGCGGGCGAGAAGATGCACGTTCCCGTGGAAGTTCCGTGCGGTCTCCCCGGTAACTTCGACGGCAGTTACAAGGAGTGGCTCGGCGACTCGCTGTCGGACTTCGAGCGGTACGAACCCGACACCGACCGCGCAGCGAAACTCCTCCGAGAGGCCGGGTTCTCGAAGGACGGCGGGACGTGGACCGACGCGAACGGCAAGACGCTGTCGTTCCCGTTCAAGATTCCCTCCGGGTGGAACGACTGGACCGCCGGCGGCCAGTCCATCGTGCAGGACCTCAACGACTTCGGCATCGAGGCGTCGCTCAACCCGAGTCAGTCCTACTGGGGCGACATCTACGGCAATCAAGAGTACAGCGTCGCCGGTCTCGGCTGGGCCGACGGCAAGCTCTATCCGTACTTCTCGCTCAACAAACTGCTCAACGGCACCCGCTCGCGCGACATCCTGAAGTTCCCCCGTTCGGCCGAGGTGCCACCCATCGGGAACCCGGACGGCGAGACGCGGACGGTGGAGTTCGAAGCCGAGCTACAGAAACTCGCTAGCCTGACCGGCGAGGAGGCCAAGCAAAAGACCCAGGAGCTGGCGTGGGTCATCAACCAGCATCTCCCGATGGCTCCGCTGATGGAGAAGGTAGACCAGTCGTGGGTCACGACCGACGACTGGAACACCACCACGAGCGACGACGAGGACGCCATCGTGGATTGGCCCCAGTACTACCTCCCCCGTGAAGGGAAGCTGACCGCGAAGCCGGAGTGAGTCTGGGATGTTCGGTTACTTCGTCAAGCGGACGCTACAGGCGGTTTTCACGGCATTTTTCGTGGTGACGCTCTCGTTCGTGCTGGTTCGACTCATGCCGGGGAACCCGGCCGACCAGCTTCGCGGCCAGCTCATCCGTAACAACCCGGACCTTTCTCAGGAGGAAATCAATCGCCGGGTCGCCAACTACATCAACATCGACTACAGCCAACCGCTCCACGAGCAGTATTTCGCGTACGTCTCCGGCATCCTTCGGGGTGACCTCGGTCACTCGGTCAGCCAGAACGCCCCCGTCTCGGAGATTCTCGGGCAGGCGCTTCCGTGGACGGTGTTCGCGTTCTCGGTCGCCATCCTGCTCATGTTCGTTCTCGGCATCTCTCTCGGAGCCGTCATGGCCTACAACGAGGGAAGCCGGTTCGACGTGAGTACGACGGGACTCGGTATCGTCCTCAACTCGACGCCGAACTACGTGACCGCGCTGCTGTTCCTCTACGTGTTCGGCTTCACGCTCGGGTGGTTTCCGACGAGTGGGCACATCTCTTCGAGCATCGTGCCCATCGTGGACCCGTTTCGACCGGTCGCGACGGCACAGTTCGTCGCCAGCGCGGTGTACCACGCAAGTCTGCTCGTCGCCACCGTCGTCATCACCGGGTTCGGCGGCGTCGCACTGGCGATGCGGGGCAACAGCATCCAAGTGCTGGGCGAGGACTACCTGCGTGTCGCGCGACTCCGCGGCCTCTCGGACACGCGAATCGCGTTGCGGTACGTCGCCCGCAACGCCGTCCTCCCGATGTACACGGGACTGCTACTGGCGTTCGGTGCCATCATCGGCGGGTCGGCCATCCTCGAACAGGTGTTCACCTACCCCGGACTCGGCTACTACATCGTCGCCGCGGTCGAAGCGCGCGACTACCCGCTCATGATGGGCGGGTTCGTCCTCATCACGCTCGGGGTCGTCGTCGGCGCGTTCATCGCGGACCTGACGTACGGACTCGTGGACCCCCGCGTCTCCACGGGAGGTGACGCCTCGTGAGCCAAGGCAATCAGTCCGAGACCCAGCCGGTCGGCAGTGGCGGGTTCGGAACCGTCGCCGACTCGTCGTTGAGCCGCGGCGAACGCTATCGCCGCGTCCTCGACCTCTGGCTCGTCGCGCCGCTCCGCGTCGTCTGGAACGACGTTCGCGCTCGCATCGGAGCCGCGCTCGTCGTCGGATTCCTCGTAATGGGCGTCGTCGGCCCCGCGCTGGTCGCCGAACCCCGCGTCGGACAGGCACCGCTCCTCGTCGGTCCCTTCGAGGGCGGTCTCGTCGGCGGAAGTTGGTACGAAGTGACGAGTACGTCGCTGTTCGGTGTCTCCGTGCCGTGGGTCGCGGTTCACTGGCCGCTGGGCACCGACAACGTCGGTCGCGGGATTCTCGAACAGGTCGTCCACGCGACCCCGCGCATGCTCACGATGATTACCACCGCCGGGCTGTTCGTCACGGTCCTCGGGACGAGCGTCGGCGCGCTCGCGGGCTACACTGGCGGTCGACTCGACCAGTTGCTCTCGACACTCATCGACATCGTGATGACCCTGCCGGGACTGCCGCTGTTGCTCATCCTCGTCGCACTGCTCGAACCGAAGAGTCCGGTCGTCCTCGGCATCGTCCTCTCGCTACAGGGCTGGGCTGGCATGGCTCGCGCCATCCGCTCGCAAGTCCTGACGATTCGGTCGACCTCCTACGTCGAGGCGTCGCAAGCGATGGGGCTATCCACGCCCACCATCGTCGCCAAGGAGATCGTCCCGAACATCATGCCGTTCGTGATGATAAACATGGTCAACGCGATGCGACAGGTCATCTTCGCGTCGGTCGGCCTCTACTTCCTCGGTCTCCTGCCGTTCTCGGAGGTCGTCAACTGGGGCGTGATGCTCCAACTCGCCTACTCGAACGGCGGCCTGCTCACGGTCGACGCCGCCCACTGGCTCCTCGTGCCGATGGTCGCCATCATCCTGCTGTCGATGGCGCTCATCCTGTTCGCGCAGGGGATGGACCGCGTGTTCAACCCCCGCGTCCGGGCGCGGCACGCGGAGACGACCGAGGGGAGCGGCGACGAGCCGACCGACACGTCGGCTCGAACCGCCTCGCTCGGAGGTGAGCTATGAGCCGGACGCCCGCGTCCGACGCCGAGGCTCGTCGGTCCGGCGACGACGATGTCGTCCTCGAATGTCGGAACCTCTCGGTCTCGTTCGGGATGGACCGCGGGACCTCCTACGTCGTCAACGACGTGGACATCGACATCAGACGCGGCGAGATTCTGGGCATCGTCGGCGAGTCCGGCTCCGGGAAGTCGATGTTCGCCTCGGCGCTGTTGAACGCCGTCGTGGACCCCGGACAGACCGACGGCAGCGTCACCTACTACCCGCGGGAGGGCGACCCCGTGGACGTTCTCGAACTCGACAAACAGCCCCTGCGGAGCCTCCGCTGGGCGGACATCTCGATGGTGTTCCAAGGGGCGATGAGTTCGTTCAACCCGACGATGGCGTTCCGCGAACACTTCGTGGAGACGCTGGAAGCCCACGACTACGACGTGGCCGAGGGCATGGAACGGGCCGAGGAGCTACTGGCGGACCTCTATCTCGACCCCGAGCGCGTCCTCGATTCGTACCCGCACGAACTCTCGGGCGGGATGAAACAGCGCGCGCTCATCGCGCTCTCGCTCGTCCTCGAACCCGAAGTGCTGGTGATGGACGAGCCGACGGCGGCGTTGGACCTCCTCATGCAGCGGTCCATCGTCAGCCTGCTGTCGGACCTGCGCGAGAAGTACGACCTCACGATGGTGTTCATCACTCACGACCTGCCGCTGGTCACGAAACTCGCCGACCGCATCGGCGTCCTCTACGCCTTCGAGTTCGCCGAGGTCGGCGACACCGAGGAGTTGGTCCACGAACCGCGCCACCCCTACACGCGCGCGCTGCTCAACGCGGTTCCGAACCTCGACGCGCCGCTCTCGGAGATGCGGCCCATCTCGGGGTCCGCGCCCGACCCGGTGGACATCCCGGCGGGCTGTCCGTACCACGAGCGGTGTCCGATGGCGACCGACGAGTGTCGCGAGCGCAAGCCACAGACGGAGGCGGTGTCCGAGACCCACGAGGTGGCCTGCCATCACTGGCCCGACGTGGACGAGTACGTCTCGCTGGCGACGGAGGGCGAGCGATGAGTACCGACGAGACGGTCCTCTCGCTCTCGGACCTCGAAGTTCACTTCGAGAAAGAGGACAGCGGACTGAACCCGTTCGCGGACCGCGAGACGGTTCGCGCCGTCGATGGCGTGAGCCTCGACATCGGGGCGAACGACGTGGTCGCCATCGTCGGCGAGTCCGGGAGCGGGAAGACCACGCTCGGGAAGGCCGCTATCGGTCTCCAAGAGCCGACCGGCGGCTCGGTCAGCTACCGCGGCCAAGACATCTGGGAGGCGAAGGGCTGGCGGTCGGACTCCTCGATTCCCCACGACGAGATTCGCCGGTCGCTCCAGATTATCCACCAAGACCCCGGCTCGGCGCTGAACCCGAACCGGACGGTGCTGTCGTCGCTGGCGGCCCCGCTGAAGCGGTGGGAGCCGTCGCTCGGTCCCGAGGACCGCGAGGCGCGCGTCCTGCACTTCATCGAGCGCGTGGGGATGACGCCGCCCCACGACTACGCGAACCGGTATCCCCACCAGCTCTCGGGCGGCGAGAAACAGCGCGTCGCGCTCATTCGGGCGCTGTTGATGAACCCCGACCTCATCCTCGCCGACGAGGCGGTCAGCGCCTTGGACGTGAGCCTGCGGGTCGAGATGATGGACCTGCTCCTCGAACTACAGGCGCAGTTCGACACCTCGTTCCTGTTCATCAGCCACGACCTGTCGAACGCCCGGTACATCGCCGAACACGCGGGCGGCAGACTCGGCGTGATGTATCTGGGCGAACTCGTGGAACTCGGCCCCGCCGAGGAGGTCCTCCGGAACCCCCAACACCCCTACACGAAGGTCCTGAAGTGGGCGACCCCGGAACTCGGTCGCGACGACGGCCCCAGCGAGCCGCCGGTGCGCGAAATCGACATCCCGGACCCGGTGAACCCGCCCTCGGGCTGTCGGTTCCACACGCGGTGTCCGAACGCGACCGAGGAGTGCCGCGAGGCGGCACCGTCCGAGACGCTCGTCGGCGACGAGGAGCGCCACCGGGTCGCGTGCTACCGGGCGACCGACGACGGAGCCTACTGGGATAGTCCCCCGCTCGACGGGGCGGAACGATAACCGTTCAGACTCCCCCATGACAGACGAACACGCCACAGACGACGCGAACGCGCCGGACGAATCTACGACGAAAACCGAACGGACGACTCACGAATCGGCAATCCACGAATCAGCGACTCACGAATCGGCGACGGACCGCTCGGTCGGTCGCCGCCGCTATCTCTCGGGCGTCGGCGCGTTCGGGACGGTCGGACTCGCTGGCCTCGCGGACGCCCGCGAGGCCACCGGAGACGACTGCATCGGGCGACCCTCGGACGACGAGAACGAGGCTCCTCGGGTCGCATCGAGCGTGGTCGGCGTCGGTGCCGGAAGCTACGCGACGACCCTTCCCTCCGGCGAGGAGTCCCCGCCCGAACGGGTCTACGCCACGGGCGACCTCTCGGCTCCGTATCCGACGAACGACTGGTGGAGCAGCGTCCTCTTCGCCCAGTACGGGTCGGCGATGTGGGCACACCCGCTGGTCGGCACGCCGACCAGCGAGGGTCTCGACCTCTCGCACCCGACCGAGTGGACGTTCTCGAACGTCTCGGGCGACAAGAACCGAGGCAACGTCGCCGAGATGGACGACACCACTGACCTCACCATCTCGACCACGGGCGGGTCGTTCGCCGACACCCAGTGTGCGGGCTACGGCGACTGGCACACCGAGGTCCGGTGGGGTGCGGGCGACTCGACCACCCCGACACTCGACGTGACGCTCGCGCAAGGTTCGCCGTTCGCCTTCGCCGAGGTGACGGGGGCGGACGCCGAACTCTCGTTCGCCGCGACGCCGACCGTGTGGGCCGACAGCGGGAATCTCCTCGGACTCTCGGTCAACGGCCACCACTACGGCGTCTTCGCTCCGAGCGGAGCGACGTGGAACGGCCTCGGTTCGGCGACGCTGACGAGTGGTCTCGGTGGAGCGGGGTACGTCGCTATCGCCGTCCTCCCCGAGGCGACGACGACGGCGCTCTCGCGCTACGAGTCGTACGCCTACAACCAGATTACCGGCACGACCGTCTCGTGGACCTACGACCAGAGCGCCGGTGAGGTCCGGACGACCCACATGTTCGAGACGAACGCCCGCGCCGAATCGAGCGCGACCGGAACCATCGCCGCGCTCTACCCCCACCAGCACAAGCACACCACCACCGCGCTGGACGACGACACGTTCGTCTCCCCGCGCGGGACGATGCGGACGACGACGGGCTCGTCGTTCGAGACGGTGCTCGACCTCCCGCCGGACCTGCCGTATCTCCCGGACGTGGGGTCCGTCGAGCAGAGTCGCCTCGCGGGCTACGTGGACGACGCCGAAGCCGAATCGCCCCTGATTCGCGCCGGACCCGACGCTCCCGGCGACGGGACCTACTGGACGGGCAAGAACTACGAGCGCCTCGCGCAGTTGCGGCCCATCGCCGAACAGGTCGGCGACTCGGCGGCCGCCGACGCGTTCGCCGCGGCGCTCCGCGACGACTTGGAGACGTGGCTCGACGCGACCGTCTCGGGGGCAAGCGACTCCGAGGATGTCTTCTACTACGACGACACGTGGGGGACGCTCGTCGGGTACAACGACTCCTTTGGCTCCGGTCCCGAACTGAACGACCACCACTTCCACTACGGCTACTACGTCACGGCGGCCGCCGAAATCGCTCGGCGAGACCCGACGTGGGCCGACGACGCGAACTGGGGCGGGATGGTCGAACACCTGATTCGGGACTACGCCAACCCCTCGCGGACGGACTCGATGTATCCGTTCCTGCGGAACTTCGCGCCCTACGCCGGTCACTCGTGGGCCGCGGGGAACCCCGCGTTCGACCTCGGCAACAACCAAGAGTCCTCCTCGGAGGCCGTCAACGCATACGCGGCCGTCCTGCGCTACGGCGAGTACACCGGGAACACCGAACTGCGCGACCTCGGGGCGTACCTAATCGCCCACGAGACGACCGCAGTAGACGAGTACTGGTACGACGTGGACGAGGAGAACCATCCGGCCGACTGGGACTACAGCTACGCCGGGATGGTCTGGGGCGCGGGCTACAAGTACGACACGTGGTGGACCGACGACGTGGAGGCGATTCACGGCATCAACGTCCTCCCGGTCGGCGGCCACTCGCTGTCGCTCGGCCGAAATCGCGCGGCGGCGGCGGCGACGTACGACGAACTCGTCACGGCCAACGGCGGCGACAGCTTCGACTACTGGCCCGATGTCCTGTGGTCGTATCGCGCGTTCAGCGACCCCGCGGACGCTCGGTCCCTGTTCGAGGCCAGCGCCGGGTCGTACCCCGTCGAGTTCGGCGAGTCGAAAGCCCACACCTACCGATGGGTGACGGCGATGGAGGACCTCGGAGCGGTCGAGGCGAGTATCACCGCGGACGCACCCCTCGCCGCCGTCTTCGACGACGGCACGACGACGACCTACGTCGCGTACAACGCCGACGACACCGCGACGACCGTCGATTTCTCCGACGGCACGTCGCTGTCGGTTCCGGCGAACGAGTTGGCGACGACCAGCAGTGACGACTCCGGCGACTCGGGCGGTCCGACCGTCGAGTCAGTGACGACGACGACCGACGCGAGGGGACCGTGGACCGACGCCAGCGTCGATTGGGCGGTGGCAGACGCCGACGGCGACCTTCGGTCGGTGGCCGTCGAACTCCGCGACAGCGCGGGAACGACCCTGGACACCACGACGACGACCGTCTCGGGTAGCACCTCGTCGGGGACGACCGACCTGCGGACCCGAGACGCCCCGGAAACGGTCGCAGTGACGGTAACAGATGCAGCGAACAACGAAACAGCCACGACAACGACACTATGACGAGACAGGACACCCAGACCACGCAACGAGACGAGAGCGACGCAGAAGTAGAGACCCTCCTCGAGGAGATGACGCTCCGGGAGAAGGCCGCGCAGTTGGCCGGCACGTACGTCGGGACGATGGGCGAGACCCGAACCGTCGAAGACGCCAAGGCGTCGGTGCGCGACCACGGTATCGGGTTCGTCACGCCGTTCGGCTACGGCGCGTCGCCGCATCGGGACTCGACGGAGGTCGTCGAGATAGCCAACGAACTCCAACGAATCGCCCGCGAGGAGACCCGCCTCGGAATTCCGGTGTTGATTCCGGTGGACGCGATTCACGGCCACGCCTACGTCGAGGAGACGACGGTGTTCCCGCATAACATCGGCGTCGCGGCGGCGCGCGACCGCTCGCTCGCCGAGGAGATAGGGACCGTCACCGCGACAGAGGCCGCCGCGACCGGTGCGGGTCTCACCTACGGGCCGACCTGCGACGTGGCTCGGGAGCCGCGCTGGGGGCGGACGTTCGAGACGTTCGGCGAGTCACCGTATCTCTGTGGCGAACTCGCCGCCGCGAAGGCTCGCGGGGTCGGGGCGGCGACTGCCGACGTTGCCGCGATGGCGAAACACTTCCCGGCGTACGGCGGCCCCGAGCGAGGCGAAGACGCCTCGCCGGTCGAGCGGTCGGTCTCGTCGCTGTACCGCGAGTACCTCCCGCCGTTCGAGAAGGTACTCGCCGAGGGCGTCGAGGGAGTCATGCCGAGTTACAACTCCATCAACGGGGAGCCGTCTCACGGCTCGTCCCACTGGCTCTCGTCGGTCCTGCGCGACGAACTCGGCTTCGAGGGCTACGTCGCCTCCGACTGGAACGGCATCAACATGCTCCACGAGAACCACAACGTCACGAGGAGCCAGCGGGAGTCCATCCACCGGTCGTTCACCGCGGGCGTGGACGTACACTCGCTGGGCGGAGCCGACCACGCGGACCACCTCGTGTCGCTGGTCGAGGAGGGCCGCGTCGACGAGTCGGCCATCGACACGGCAGTCCGGCGGGTCCTTCGGCTCAAGTCGGACCTCGGACTGTTCGAGGACCCCTTCGTCGATGCGGCGTCGTCCGCCGAGACGCTGGGGGACCAATCCCATCGGAAGGTCGCGCTCGACGCCGCGCGAAAGTCGATGACGCTCGTGCAGAACGACGACGACCGGCTCCCGTTCGACCCCGAACTCGGGGAGGTGCTGGTCACCGGCCCGAACGCCGACGAACTGACGAGCCAAGTCGGCGGCTGGAGCCTCAAGGAGGACGACGAACTCGACGGGACGACGATTCGGGAGGGAATCGAGTCGGTCACCGGTCCCGAGACGACGGTCCGCCACGAACGGGGTGCCGGTATCGACGAGGGCGACGACCTCGACGCGGCGGTCGCGGCGGCCGAGGAGGCCGACGCCGCGGTCGTCGTCCTCGGGGAGAACTGGTATCTCCACGAGTTCGGCCCGCAGGACGTGAACGGGCCGACCGACCAGTTCCCGAACCGCGCGCAACTCACGCTGCCGGCGGCCCAGCGCGACCTCCTCGAAGCGGTCCACGAGACGGGGACGCCGACCGCGCTCGTCCTCGTCTCGGGGCGACCGCTGGCGGTCCCGTGGGCGGCGGACAACCTCGACGCCGTCCTCCAGGCGTACTACCCCGGCGAGGAGGGCGGGCTGGCGGTCGCGGAGACGCTGTTCGGGCGGAACAACCCGAGCGGGAAGCTCCCGATTTCGGTCCCGCGGTCGGCGGGCCACCTCCCGGTTCGACACGACTACCTGCCACACCCCTACCCCATCGGGGACGACGAACACCTCCCGTCGTACGACCCGCTGTGGGAGTTCGGCCACGGCCTCTCGTACACCGACTTCGACTACCGAGACCTCTCGGTCGCCGACGAGTCGCTCGCCGCCGACGAGTCGGTCACGGTCTCGGTGACGCTGGCGAACACCGGCGAGCGCGCGGGCGAGGAGGTCGTCCAACTCTTCGGCGGCCGGGAGTACGCCTCGGTCGTCACGCCGGTCGAGGAACTCCTCGACTTCCGGCGGGTCTCGCTCGACCCCGGCGAAGAGACGACCGTCGAGTTCGACGTGTCGGCCGACGCCTTCGAGGTCGTCCGTCCCGACGGCACCGGTCGCTTCGAGTCGGGACCGCTCTCGCTGCGGTGTGAGTCGCTCGACGCGTCGCTCGAAGCGGTCGCAGACGAATCGCCCGAAGCGGTCGCCGACGACTGACCCGTCCGGTGAGGTCGCCGGTCACTCCGCTCGGGCGAGCGGCGTCTCGCCCGCGTCGATACCGACCAGCGAAATCGTCCGGACCTCGATGTCTTCGAAGACCGCGCCCCACCCGCCGAGGGTGTAGGTCTCGTCCCCCGCGTCGAGCGTGACGACCGTGAACGCCCCGAGGTCGGACAGTGCCGCCCGCCCGCGCTTGCGGTGGTCGCCGAGAAACGAGATGTCGGTCACGGTTCCGTCCATCGCCGTCTCCGATTCCGTGGCCAAGTCGATACCCTCGATTCGCACGCGGAGGTCGTACTCGTCCACCAGTCGGGAGCAGTCGCAGACGAACTCCTCGAGGGTCACGTACGTGAACCGGTCGCGGTCGTCCGCGTAGACCGTCGGGTAGAGGTTCCAGAGGCAGGTCAGATAGTACCAGTGGAACACGAACGGGAGGATGCGGTCGTAGACGAGAACGCCGTAATCCTCGTCCGAGCGCGTGTTCGGCGCGAAACACGTCCGATGACGGTCGATGACGACGAGAAACGGACCCGGAATCGAGCAGACGCGCAGTTCCGAGAGCGCACCCTCGGGGTCGAACTCCTCGGGCGGTAGCTCCCCGTCGTTGGCGTAGACGGACGCCCGGACGATTACCCCGCGTTCGCGGGCCTCGCGGAGCGCCGGGCAGAGCAACTGTATCTGCTCGTACGTGCCGGCGATTTCGACCACGGTCTCGGCGTCACCCACGAGGTCCTGTGCGTTCTCCACCGCGGTCTCGACGCGCTTCGTGACGCCGATTCTAGCATCCATCTGCACCGGCTCCCGGTACCGCTCGTGGACCTCCTCGGCGGCGTCCTGAAGCAGTTCTCCTCGGGATTCGAGTTCGCCGACCAACTCGTCAGGTTCGGACGGTCGCGCGTAGAGTTTCTCCCGCTCGATGGTCTCGGCGTACCCCCTCGACTCCAGACTTCGGAGAACGTCGTACACCTGCGAGACGGGAACCGAACTCTCCCGACCGACCTCGATGGCCGGTGCGACACCCATCTCCAGCAACGTGAGATATGCATCGACCTGATACGACGTGAGATCGGCGTATTCGAGTGCCTGCGTGAGAATGTCTCTGTCCATACCGAGACACAGTGGGCACCGTCACATGAAGGTTCTGAGGTTCCGAGCCGACCCCAGACGCGTCGCCGAGACGACGGCGGTCTCGCCGAAACGAGGAGGGTAGTTACCGGAAGGCGGCGAAGACGCGTCGCCCGAGCGCCTCGACGGTGCCAGCGACCAATCCGGGCACCAGCCAGACGACCCAGGCGGTCGGGAGGCCGAGCGGCGACCCGCCGGTCGCCACCGCGACCACCGCGGCGGTGACGACGACCACGAGACAGACGAGCGGCGTCACGACGCGGTGGCGCGCGAACAGGTACGCGACCGCGAGGCCGCCGACGAACCACCCGCCGACGGCGAACCCGAGGAGCGCCGGGTCGCCGAAGCTCCTACCGAGGAGGTACACCGGAAGCGCGGAGAGGACCGCCAGCGCGACGCCGCTCGCCGCGGCCAGTCGGAGGGCACCGCGGCGTGGCAGGCGGCCGATGGGGGTCGCGTCTCGCCCGGTGGTCGCTCGGAGACCGGGAATCTCGGATTCGACGGCCCCGACGACGCCGACGACGACGACCAGCCACGGACCGACGCCGACGAACCGGGCGAGCAGCGGGTCTCCGACCGCAACCGCGTCGCCGGCGACGCGCGTCGCCGTCACGCCCGGCCGCAGGAGGCCGAGACCGACGGCTCCGACGACGGCCGCGATGGCGACTCCGACCGCCGCCCGACGGCCGCGGTCGTGACACCACCAGCCGACGAGTCCGACGAGTCCGAGCGCGACGCCGCTCGTGGCGACGAAGACGAGTTCGGCGGCGTCCGCCGGGACGAGGTAGCCGTCCGCGAGGGCGGCGAGACCGACGACGAGGGGGACGGCCGCGGCGGCGACGGCCGGGCGCACAGTCCACAGAGCGTCGGGGAGCGCGTCTCGCGCGCTCATCGCAGTCCCTCCTCGAACGTCGAGAGGACGACCGGCCACGACTCCTCGGCGGCGCGCGCGAGTCCTTCGGGGGACCCACCCAGTGCGGTCGTCGTCCCCGGTAGGGGACTGTCGATGGTGGTGAGTCCGGTGGTCGGCTGGTACGGGAACGAGATGGCGTGTCCCGCCGACTCGACCGTGAGGTGTCGGACCGAGTGGGGATGGTCGTGCTCGCGGAGTCGCCGCTCGGCTATCCCGCCGAGTTCTGCCGACGGCCACAGGCGGTCGTCTTCGCCCGAGACCAGCGTCACCGGGCCGTCGATGTTCTCGACCGGAATCGTCGCCCGCCGGATTCGCTCGTCGCTAGCCTGTTCCAGTCCGACCTCGTAGGTCGGGCGCAGCGACACCGACTCGCCCAGCGGCCACGACGCGGCGTAGTCGCCGACGACCGAGGGCGGGAACCCGGTCGGGACGTAGGGGACCTCCTCGCCGTCGAGGGTCCACGACGAGGTGGTCTCGCCGCCGTAGGTCAACCCGGCCCAGACGACGCCCGAGGGCGCGTAGGCCGCGACCGCGCCGACCCAATCGAAGGTCGCCCCCGCGAGGAGGGCCAACTCGGCCCCTTTCGAGGTCCCGAGGAGACCGACGGGTCCCTCCCGGACCGCCGGACGGCCGCGCATCCAGTCGGCGCTTCGCTGGAGGTATTCGAGCGGAACCTCGGCGAGTTGGTCCGGGAGTGGCTCCGGGTCGCCGAAGTACTGGGGCGCGAAGGCCGCGTAGCCGTGCGCCGCCAGCATGAGCGCGGTGCCATAGTCCGGTTCGCCGCCCGAGCCGTGGAGGACGACGACGCCGGGGAACGGCCCGTCTCCGCTCGGCCGGAAGAGCAGGCCGACGAGTCCGTCCGGCGCGTCCCGTACCTGAAGCTTCTCGGGGCCGAACCGCCGGTTGACGGTCTGTTCGCCGATTCGTTGGCCCCCGACGCTCGCGGCGAGCGTCAGGTCACTGGTCCCCCTCGGCGGAATGTATATCGAGGCGTCGCCGTCGGTCGGCCGCATCGACCAGACCAGCCCCATCGGGGAGACGCCGTCGTAGGTGCCGGCGTCTGGAGCGTGTTCGGCGAGGTCGACGACGCCCTCGGACGAGGCCGTGAAGCGAGCGAACGAGGCCCACCGGCGACCCTCTCGGTCGGCCGTTCGCGCGGTGAGGGTCACGTTCGCACCGGGGGCCAGCCCGGTGACGCTGAGGTCGAACTCCTCGTCGTAGTGGAGGGCGGTAGGCGATACTCGAAGCTCGCCGGTCGTGTCGGTCGCGCGCTCGTCGGCGCTCGTCCCGATTCGGCTCGGAACTCCGACGAGGGAACCGGCGGCGAGACAGCGGAGCGCAGAGCGGCGTGAAATCATCTTCCAGTTCGGCAGTTCTACCACACTACTGATAAAAGATAGGAAACATACCGAGGCCCCGAACCTCCGTCGTGATGTTCTTCCGGAGTTCGGCGTCGGCCCGATTTTCGGCCGCAAGCGTTCGAGAGCGTCCGCCGCGTACGTCGGTATCGGTCGGGACGGCTCTCTCAGTCCGTCCGACGAGGCTTTCCTCTATCGGCGTGGGCAATCGCGTAGCCGGACGAACAGTCTCCGACCGGTCGAAATCGGGGGTCCCGCGGTGGGCGAGTCAGTGGATGCCCATCGCTTCGATCTGTTCCTGATACCGGTTGCGGATGGTGACTTCCGTCACCTGCGCGACCTCCGCGACCTCGCGCTGGGTCTTTTTCTCGTTGCAGAGCAGGGAAGCGGCGTAGATGGCCGCGGCCGCGAACCCGGTCGGCGACTTGCCCGACAGCAGGCCCTGTTCGGCCGACTCGTCGATTATCTCCTTGGCCTGCATCTTGACCTCCTCGCTCACCCCGAGATCTGAACTGAACCGCGGGACGTACTCCTTGGGGTCTACCGGCTCCATTTCGAGGCTGAGTTCCTTCGCGACGTAGCGGTACGTGCGGCCGATCTCCTTCTTCTCGACGCGCGAGACCTCCGAGACCTCCTCTAAGCTCCGGGGGATGCCCTCTTGGCGACACCCGGCGTAGAGGCAACTGGTAGCGACGCCCTCGATGGAGCGGCCGCGAATCAGGTCCTCGTTGAGCGCGCGTCGGTAGATGACCGACGAGACCTCTCGGACCGACCTCGGTACCCCGAGCGCGGAGGCCATGCGGTCGATTTCGCTCAACGCGAACTGGAGGTTGCGCTCGCCCGCGTCCTTGGTCCGGATGCGCTCCTGCCACTTGCGCAGGCGGTGCATCTGACTGCGCTTCTTCGAGGAGATCGACCGACCGTAGGCGTCCTTGTCCTTCCAGTCGATTTGGGTGGTCAGCCCCTTGTCGTGCATCGTCTGCGTCGTCGGCGCGCCGACGCGACTCTTGCTCTCGCGCTCGCTGTGGTTGAACGCGCGCCACTCCGGCCCGCGATCTATCTGTTGTTCTTCGACGACGAGCCCGCAGTCCTCGCAGACGACCTCGTTGCTGTCGCCGCTCGTGACGAGATTGTCCGACTCGCACTCGGGACACTGCTGACCCTGCTTCTCGTCGGTTTCTGCCTCTTCTGCACGGTCGCGCTCGCGCTCGCGCTGTCGGTTTGGCCGGGCCATTAATTCGACTCACATCTAATCGTTTGATGGTCTAATAAGTATGGTTCTGGCCGAGCGCGAGAATTGTGAATTAGATAACCGGTTAGCACAGTGTTTCGCGTCGTTCGCACCGGAGCGGTCGGGTCGAGAGGCGGTCCGGACGGACCGCCCGATGGCGGTTCGCCCTACCCTTCCATCCCGCCGAACGAGAGTCCGCCCTCGATGTACCGCTGAGCGAACAGGTAGATGAGCATGATGGGCGAGGCGAACGTCAACGCGAACGCCGAGAACCGCGCCCACGGGACCGAGTACTCCGATATCAGTGAGAACAGTCCCACCGGGAGCGTGTAGTTGTCGGTCCCCAGTATCGTCTGGGCGACGACGAACTCGGTCCACCCCGTGAGGAAGGTGAAGATGAACACCGTCGCCAGCCCCGCCTTCGACAGCGGCAGGATGACCTCCACGACCACGCGCCACGCGGGCGCGCCGTCAACGACGGCGGCCTCCTCGTAGGAGACCGGGATGCCGTCCATGTAGGTCTTCAACAGCCACGTGTTGAACGGAACCGCCGTCGCCGCGTAGTAGACCGACAGCGCGAGCTTGTTGTCGTTGAGCCCGACCTGCACGAACACGGTGTAGAGGCCGATGAGCAACGCGATTCCGAGGCCTCCTCCGACCTGCGTCAGGAGTACGTACCCGAACAGTATCTTGCGCCGACCGATGAACTCCCGCCGCGAAAGCGCGTACGCCGCGGGCACGACGAGACACATCGACAGGACGACCGTCGGGATGGCGACCGTGAGGCTGTTCCAGAAGAACGTCTTGAACTCAGAGGGGTCGTCGACGCCGTAGGCCGACGCGTCGAGGAGTTCCAGTCGCGGCGTGTCGAACACCAGCGCCGTGTCGGTGAGCGGAATCCCCAGCCCGATTTGGTAGCTCGGGACGATGAGGTCGCCGAGAACCCAGATGAACGGCTGTAGCGACGGTTGCTCGGGGAGGAGTCGCAGGCCATCGACCGAATGTATCGACCCGCCGGTCCCCGACAGCGCCGAGATGAGTATCCAGTAGATGGGGAACAGCAGCGCGAGGACGACGACCAGCGCACCCATCGTCAGCCCGAGCGTCTTCAGCGGTCGGGACGGCGGGATGTCGCCGTTCACGACGCCCTCGGCGGTGTAGCGCATCTCGCGGGCCGTGTCGGCGGGTGCAGTCACGAGTCCAGCGGCGTCGTCTTTCAGACTGCGTGCGATGGAACCGAGGAGACTCATTGCTCGCTCACCCCGTCAGCGAGTCGGCCGCGCTTGACGTTCAGCCACATGAACGCGCCGATGAACGCGACCGCGATGAGGCTGATAGCCGCGCCCTGTCCGTACTCGAAGTAGGTGAACGCCTCTCGGTAGCCGTAGACGACGACCAGTTCGTTAGCCCGCGCGGGACCGCCCTCGTTGAACACGTACGGGATGAGGAACTGCTGGAACGACGCGGCGGCAGTGAGGATGGACGCGAACAGGACCGGCCGCTTGATGGACGGGAGGGTGACGTGGAGGAACCGCGCCGCGTAGCCCGCGCCGTCCACCTTCGCGGCCTCGTGCAGTTCGTCGGGCACGTCCTGAAGCGCGCTCACGGTGATGATGACCATGAACGGATAGGCCAGCCACGCCTCGGTGACGTTGTACGCGAGAAACGCCATCCAGCGGTTGCTCAGCCACGATACCGTCGAGAGTCCCAGCGACTGAAGCACCTGATTCGCCAGTCCGAACTGCGCCGAGCTGAAGATGCCCCGCCACACCGTGATGGTGAAGATTGCCGGGAGTCCCATCGGGATGATGATGAGCGAGCGCATCAGGCGCTTGCCCCGAACCCTGTCGCCGGTGACGACCAGCGCGACGCCGATGGAGAGCGTCAGTTTCAGCACGACGCTCGTGGCGACGAACAGCCACGTGATGCCGAAGGAGTTCCAGAACTGCGGGTCGGTCAGGACGGTGACGTAGTTCTCCAACCCGACGAACGACGCCTCCCCGAAGGTGAGAATCGACGCCGCGCCCTCGCCCGCGAACAGGTTCGAGGGTTCGGCGTTCGTGAACGAGATGCCGAGGAGATACAGGATGGGGAACAGCATGAACGCCGAGAACACGAACAGTCCCGGCAGTACCAACAGTAGAGAGGCGTCTTCCCGTTCGAGGAAGGGGACCTCTTCGACCCGTCGCGCGACGCGAGAGGCGGTGCTCATAGATTCGGGCTACTCCCAGTTCTGTCGGACGGTCTTCTCGGCCTGTTGCATCGCTTGCTCGACGCTCGCGTCACCGTTGAATATCTTGGTCACCGCGTCGGTGAGCGGTTGCCAGACCTTCCCCATCTTCGGGTCGGTCGGCATCGGGATACCCTGCTGGACTGTCTGGGAGAACGCTTTCACGTCCGCGGGGAGCGCGTCGCTCCCGGCGAGACTTTCGAGGACGGGGATACTCCCTTGGTTCTTCGCGGCCTGTTCGAGCAGGTCCTCGTTCGTGGTGTACCACTCGGCGAACGACTGTGCGGCCGCGGTACCCGCGTCGTCGTTGCCCATCGCCTTGGCGAAGTACCACATCTGGATGCCGGTGTAGGGTCGGGCCTCGCCGCCTTCGGGCGTCGGGAGCTTCGTGACGCCGTAGTTGACGCCCTTGTCGTTGAGCGTCGAGAGGTACCACGGGCCGTTGATGGCGAACGCGGCGTTACCCGACGGGAACGGGGCGGCCTGCGTCTCGTAGCCGGGGTCGTTGGGCATGTAGGGCTTGAAGTTGTCGAGCGCGAACTGGAAGCCCTCGATGGTCTCGGGCTGGGTGAGACCGAGCATCGGGTCCTCCTCGGGGTCGAAGTAGTAGCCGCCGAACGCTTGGGCCCACGCGCTGACGAAGTACGGGTCGAAGGGGTAGCTGAGTCCGTAGGTACCGTTTGCCGGGTCGTGGTGTTCGTCCATCACGGACTTCATCTCGGCGACCGTCGAGGGTGCCTCGTCCACCATGTCGGTGTTGTAGACGAGCGTCACCGTCTCCGCGGCGTAGGGGAGTCCGACGACGTTCCCGTCGAACTGGACGGCTCCCGCGGCGGCGTCGGTGAAGGTGTCGAGGTCCACGTTCAACTGGTCGCTCCGGTCGGTGACGAACCCGCGCTGGTAGTAGTCGCCGACCCAGTCGTGCGCCCAGTCGAACAGCTTCGGTCCCTGTCCGGCCGGAATCGCGCTCGTGGTCTTCTTCTTCAGGTCGGACACGTCGGCGCCCTCGATGGTGTGTCGAGAATTGTCGTTGAACTGCTTCAGGGCGGCCTCGCGTGCCTCTAGCTCGGTGTCCTGAAGCCGGTACCACGCTTTCGCGGTTCCGGCGGGACCGGTCGTGGTCGTGTCGGTGCTATCGCCGCTGGTGGTGTCGCTCTCGCCGTCGTCTCCTCCGGCGGTCGTCGTTTCGTTCTGCTGCTGGACACTGGCACAACCTGCGAGCGCGGCGAGGAGTCCCGCGCTACCGATGCTCCGTAGTGCTTTTCTGCGATTCATTGTCATGGGGTGAATACGTGATGAATTATTCGTTCACGACTTAAAGTTTGGGATTCGGGTCACGCGCTCGGGCTCCTCGAAACCGCCCACCCGGAGAAATCGGGCGGTAGAGCGTTCGATACGAGAGTCGCCTGTTACCGCGGAGTATGAATCCGTCGGTTCGCGGCGGACGAATCGGCGAATCCGACCGGTCGCCTAGAAGATACGACGAAATAATCCCTCACAAATTCAACTCAGAAGGCAAGAGTTAAACCGTGAGGGTCGTACACATGGAGAAAGATGGCGACAGTTACGCTGGACGACCTCACGAAGGAGTACTCGAACGGGCAGATTCTCGCGGTCGATGGCGTCGACCTCACCGTCGAGGACGGCGAGTTCGTCACCGTCGTCGGCCCCTCAGGCTGCGGGAAATCGACTACCCTGCGAATGATCGCCGGACTCGAACGACCGACCGACGGCCACATCCACGTCGGCGGCGAGGACGTGACCGACGTTCACGCGCGCAAGCGCGACGTGGCGATGGTGTTCCAAAACTACGCGCTCTACCCCCACAAGACCGTCAGGCAGAACATGGCCTTCGGACTGCGGATGAGTACCGACCTCTCGAAGGACGAGCGCCACGAGACGGTCCGCGAGACGGCCGAGATGATGGGCATCGAGGACCTGCTGGACCAGAAGCCCGACGAACTCTCCGGCGGCCAGAAACAGCGCGTCGCGTTGGGCCGAGCCATCGTCCGGGACCCCGACGCGTTCCTGTTCGACGAACCGCTCTCGAACCTCGACGCGAAGCTCCGGACCACGATGCGCACCGAGATTCAGCGCCTCCAGAACGAGTTGGAGACGACCTCCATCTACGTCACTCACGACCAAGAGGAGGCCATGACGATGGGCGACCGCATCGTCATCCTGAACGGCGGGCGACTCCAGCAGACCGGCGTCCCCAAGGAGGTGTACGACGACCCGGCGAACGAGTTCGTCGCCGGGTTCATCGGCTCGCCGAGCATGAACTTCCTGACCGTCGAAGTCGAGTCCGGCGGCGGGACGACCACGCTCGTCGGCCCCGACGGCTTCGAGTACGCGCTCGCCGACGAGCGCCTCCGGAACGCGGTCCGGGGCCACGACCGGGTTCGACTCGGCATCCGCCCCGAGGACGTGTCCGTATCGGGACCGGGCGGCGATTCCGTCGAGACCGAGGTCGAAGTCCTCGAACCGGTCGGGTCGGACAACTATCTGCACCTCGCGCTCGGCGACGAGTTCATCGCGCGGGTCCCCTCCGACGTGGAACCCGACCCCGGCGAAGCGATTCACGTCGCGTTCGACAGCACCGACCTCCACCTGTTCGACGCCGAGGAGGGCGACTCCCTCCTCTACGAGGCCGAGGAGTCGGCGGCCCCCACGCCCTGACCGCGCCGACGTATTTCGTCGTTCCGTCAGCAAACGCTGTCTCCTCTCGTCGTCAGCGTTACCAGTAGCTGACAATACGTTTTCTTTATCCAGACCAATGTACGTAAATAATATGATAGATTTGCTCAATTCGTGGTGCGGATTCAGCAAACATGCGAGCTTCGACTCAGTACTCCGGACTATCGAGTACGCGAGACGGCGTCGTCTCCCGGACGAACAGTAGGCCATCGAACGCCTCAGGAAGGACCCGAACTGCGTTGTGGGCCGCCTGTCCGTCCTTCTCGTTCTCAGACGGACCGTCGGGACCGTAGTAGACGGCTCCGAGCTTCCGCTTTGCCCGCGGCTCGGCAAGCCACTCATCGAGTCGGTCGTTCTCGCTGGCGGTGTCGAAGTCGAGGAATGCGAGGTTGCCACCGGCCGCGGCGAACACGCGAGTGATGGAGTCCGCTGGCGGCTCGTCGAGCGACCACGTAGTGAGTTCGCTCTCGGGAGTCAACTCGATGCCAATCGCGCGGAACGACCCACCGAGGAAGTCGAATCCGAGTGCGAAGTAGTCGTCACCGTATCGGTCCGCGAGATAGCTCCCCAGCGACGGGGCCGACTCCACTCGCGCGCCCGAGTTTACCGTCCGGCAGATGTGGCTGTCGTGTGCCCAGAGTACGGCGCGGTCGAGGGCCTCGTACTCCAGCACCCACGAGAGGTTCTCCGCCATCGCCTCGTCCCGGACAACCATCGAGGCTTGTTTCCCATCGGTCTCACGGGCCGTGCGGCGCTGCCGTGCCTGCTCGATAACGCGGAGACAGCGCCGGGCCATCACGGTTTCCCGTTCGCTGGTCGCCATCACGAACGCCTCCCTACGCTCCTCAAACGCAGTTCCGAGTCGGTCGAGCAGTTGCTCGGTCGCCTCGGGGTCGTGGTCGCTCATGTACTGGTCGTTGATGTCACCCTCGTCGTTCGTTGCGTCGAGGTCCGCCTGTAGTTCCTTTCGGAGGTCTGGGTCGGCGCTGGCGAGGAACTTGTCGAGGCGTTCGACCGCTCCGGTCGTATATTGAGCGTCGATACCGTAGAACCGAACCCGGTCGTCGAGCGGTCGCTCGGCGTTGAACTCACGGAGCCACTCCACGAACGCGAGTACGGATTCGGTCCGCCAAACCCAGAAGTGCGTCCCGGCGAGTGCTTCGAGCGCGTCACCTTCGCCGTGGACGACGTAATTGTCGAGCGCCATCGTCTCGGGCAGGTTCGCTTCCATCGCGAACAGTCGTAGGCCCTGCTCTTCGACGAGATACCGGACGATGCGGTGTTTGAGCTGGAAAAACTCTCTCGTTCCGTGGGTCGCCTCACCGAGGCCGATGATGCGGGCGTCGGCGAGCGCGTCACCTACCGGATCGAGGTCGGCGTGGTCGGCAGTCGGGTCGGTCGTCGTGAGATTGACACCACTACGCCGGAGTCGTTCAGCGAGTTCGTCGGTCGCCGCGGGGTCGGTCGTAGTCGATTCTTTCGTCGGTGTAGTGTCCGTCATTGGTAGTGTGTCTGAGGTGGTCAAAAGCGAGTCGTGCCATAGCGGTCACGACCGGAGCAGTCGCTAGTCGGTGTAAAAGACAGATTCGCCCGAGGGTGGCGTCGCTACGAGCGAACGACCACCGTGGAGTGAGGCGAATCCCACTCAGACGTGACGCAGATACATCTTGTACTTGTTAATAATTAGATTGTCAGTTAATTGTTTCGGGAAAGCTGAACGACGGTACATCCAGTGAGCGCCCTTCGGATTCTCCTCAGGGACGAAGCATCGGTCGTCCGAATCGTGAGTCGGTGCTGCTTGAGGTCGTCGCAACCGCACTGGGATGCTGGCACGTTACTCGAAGCATCTACGCGAATGATGCCGAGACGACCAGTTCACGCCCTCAACTAAGCGACGGTTACAGCGAGAAGTTCGAACAAATAGCCGCGCTATTGACGCTCGTTACTCGCTCGGAACCGCGACCTCCTCGTCGGCGAGCAGGTCGCGCTCGGCCAGTAGCGCGAGGGTCGTCGTCCGGAGGGCGTGGGGCCACCCCAGCGGCGTCGCGCTGTCGGGCGTCCCGTCGTCGAACACCTGCTCGGGCAGGAGGTCGCCGTTCCGACAGAGCGGGCCGTCCGGGAGGACCAGTCCCAGTAGGTCGCGGGCGGTCGCCGCGAACTCTCGGGCGCGCGAGTCGTCGTGGTCTTCCAACAGCGCCGCGAGGTTGGCGGCGGCGAACGCGCCCCACGCGGTCGAGACGGTCCATATCTTCTCGTCGTCCTGCGAGCGGGTCCGCCAGTCGTCGCCCTCGTAGCGTGCCAGTCCGCGGACCTCGCTGGCGTCGGGGTCGCGGTGGAGTTCGTCCACGACGGTCCGGACGTGTGAGACGAGTCTGTCGAGTCGCTCGTCGTCCACTTCGGCCGCGCGGTCGTAGGCGAGGTGGGCGCTAGCCAGCGCGAGCGACCCCGAGTCACAGCGCGGGTCGATGTCGCCCGCGTCGATAGTGCTGTCGCCGTCACTGGTGTCCTCGTCGTCCGCGTCGGTCGTTCCGTCGCCGGACTCGTCGTCGGGGAGGATGCGATAGCCGTAGATTCCACGCTCGGGTACCCAGAGGTCGTCCAATCCGGCGTACACGCGGTCGGCGCGCTCGCCCGCGGTGTCGGCGAGGTCGGCGTTAGCGAGGTCTTCGTCGGCGAGGTCCGCGTCGGTGGCGGCCGCCGTCGCGTACGCTTCGAGGAACGTCGCGGCGGTGTGGGCGAACTGGCCCGTCGCGTCCTCCCACGCGTTCTGACAGACCACGGGGAGACCGTCGTCCGTGAGCGTCCGGTCGAGGCCGGAGAGGGCGTCCGCGAGCGTCTCGGTCGCGCGGTCGGCGAGGTCGCCGTCGAGCGCGGGCAGGGCGTCCGCGAGGTATGCGACGACGCTGGCGGTCTGGTCGGCCTGATAGTCGCTGTAGTCTACCTCCTCGCCGACCGCGAGGTGGCTGTTGGCCCACCCCGGCGCGAGCGTGCGGTTGCGCGGCCAGACGCGATGTGGCCACGTCCCGTCGTCAAGTTGCGTCTCGCAGTAGCTCTCGGCGCTCCGGGCGTGCCAGTCGTCCAACCCGAGGTCGAACCGTCGGTCCGACTGGAGGAGAAACCGGGAGATTTCGGCGTCGTCGCGGAACCACGTGTAGCCGTAGCCCCCGGAGTGGGTGAAGTAGGGGTCGAACTCCGGCCCGGCGATGCGGAGGCCCGTCGGCGCAGAGAGGAGACCGAGCGCGCGGAGGTCGGCGGCCACCGCGTCGCTCTCGGGCAGGTCGTCGGGAACCTCGGGGGCGTGGTCTTTCGCGGCTTCGCTCAGTGCGCCGGTGTCACTGTAGGCGTCGAGAACCGCGTCGAGACGGTCGAGCGCCGCGGCGCGGTCGGTCCGGGAGGAGTCAGTCAACAGCGTGGCGAGCGTCGCCGCGCCCTCCTCGAAGGGGAGTTCGCATATCACGTCGCCGCTCAGGCTTGCCTCCTCGCGGCGGCCCTCCTCGTCGGAATCGTCCCCGCGGTCGGCGTCGAGCAACTCCCCGAGTTCCGGAGGCACGCGGCCAGTGGCGGTCGTGAACCCGGTCGCGCTGGCGGCGTAATCGTGTTCGGCGTCGTGGTACAGTTCGACCGCGTCGGCGTGGTGGAGTTGGCTGATGCCGGTGTCGCGGCCCTCCGGACCGAAGCCGAGCGCGGCGACCAGTTGCAGTCCTCCGGTCTCCTCGTCGGAGTCGCCGTTCTCTTCGCCGGAGGCGGAATCGGGGACCTCCTCGGTTTCGGGGGCCTCCTCGCGTTCGAAGTGCGTGATGTGGGCCTGCCCGAGCGTGAGGTCGTACTGCGTGAGCGTCTCGCCGGAGGGTAGTCGGTGGTCGGTGACGACGAGCGTCGTCCCGTCCGCGTACGACTGGCCGACTGTCTCGCAGTCGTCGAACCACACTACGTCGCCGTCGAGTCGGACGCCGAGTCGGGAGGAGTCCAGTCCGTTGCGACCGGTAAGCGGGTAGCCGAAGTCCCGAATCCGGCCGTCGAGAGCGACGTGAACGAGTCGCCCCTCGCCGTCGCTCGGCGTGTAGCCCGAAAAGCGGCCCGTCGTCGTCCGGCGTTCGCCCGGAAAGCAGGTATCGTGGTCCTCGTAGCGTACGAAGTCGTCCAGCGCGTCGCGAAGTTGCATTGCCTGAACGAAGGCGGACCCCGAATAATAATCTTTGGTGTAATTGTAGTTCACGGATACACGATTTGCGCAATAGTGAAGTGTCTCCCCGCGAGGGGTGAGAACATGCACGAACCCGGTCCACCGCGATTCACGCACGTCGGCACGTCGGTCGAACTCGCTCCTCGACACCCCGACCCCGAAGCCGACTTCTCGTGGCGAGTGCGCGACCGTCCCGAGGAGAGCGACGTGGACCTCGGCGACGGCGCCGTCGTCCACCTCGACCCGGACGCGCCCGGCGTCTACGAGGTCGAACTCGACGCCCCGGACGGGACCCACCGCCAGACGGTCCGGGCGTTCCCCGACCCGCGCCGGGAGGTCCGGTTCGAGGCACCGATTGGCGACCTCCCCATTTCGGCCGAGGAGGTCGGAGACCTGCCGATTATCGGCCCGTTCAACGACTACACGGTCGGGCGCGACCTGATGGGCCGCGAGGGCGACAGCTACGTCGCCGACCTGCTCCTCGCGCCGGGCGACCACGAGGGCATCTGCGTGCTGGACGAGAAGTTCGAGAACGTCCACACCATCGACGTGACGGTCGAGGGGCCGGGGCGACCGCGGGTCCATCTGGAGGGCCGCGTCGCGGACGATACCCTTGTCGTGACCGCGCGCGCGGAGGCCGCGCCCGAGGGGAGCAGTCCCGAGGTCGAGTTCTGGCTGGACGACCGCGACGACCTGCCGGACTCGGCGGTGACGGTCGATGGGAGCGAACTCCGCGTCCCGGTCGAGGAGGTGCCCGACGAGGCGCGCGTCCACGCCGTCGCGGTCGCCGAGCGCCACAGCGTCGCCGACACGCTGGTCGTTTCCGGTGGCAGAGAGGTCAACGTCTCCCGTCCCAACGACCCGCCGGAGTGGGCCGAGGAGGCGACGGTGTACCAGATTTTCGTCCGGCGGTTCACCGGCGAGACCGTCGAGACGACGTTCCCCGAGATAGAACGACGCGTGGAATACCTCGAATCGCTCGACGTGGACTGCCTGTGGCTGACGCCCGTGGTCGAGAGTCCGACCGACCACGGCTACCACGTCACCGACTACTTCGACACGGCGAGCGACCTCGGGACCCGCGAGGAGTTCGCGTCGCTGGTCGAACGCCTCCGCGAGGCCGGAATCCGGGTCGTCTTCGACCTCGTCATCAACCACACCTCGCGGGACCACCCCGCGTTCCAGATGCACGCGGCGGGCGTGCCCGAGTACGCCGACTACTACGAGCGCGTGCCCGCCGACGCCGCCGACGCCGTGGACGTAGACGACGTGGACTGGGCGGGCGAGGGGTCGCCGGGATACTACTTCAACTGGACGCGCATCCCCAACGTGAACTACGACTCGCTGGCGGTCCGGGAGTGGATGCTGAACGTGGTCGACGAGTGGGCACCGGTCGTGGACGGCTTCCGCGCCGACGTGGCGTGGGGCGTCCCCCACGGCTTCTGGAAGGAGGTCCGCGAGCGAGTGAAACGCGAGGACTCGGAATTCCTCCTGCTGGACGAGACCATCCCGCGGGACCCCCAGTTCCACGAGAACGAGTTCGACGCCCACTACGACACCGACCTCTACGGCGCGCTCCGCGACATCGGACGGGGAGACGCCCCGGCAGAGGCGCTGTTCGACGCGCTCGACGCGAACCACCGCGAAGGGTTCCCCGAGTCGTCGCTGTTGCTCCGCTACGTCGAGAACCACGACGAGAGCCGTTACGTCTCGGAGTGCGGGACCGCGGCGCTCCGGGCGGCCGCGGCCGCGACGTTCACCCTGCCGGGCGCGCCGATGATTTACTACGGGCAGGAGCGGGGCGTCGCCGAGCAACGCGGCGAGATGCAGTGGTACGACGGCGACGCCGACCTGACCGAGTTCCACCGTCGGCTCTCGAAACTCCGGAGCGAGCAGGCGGTCCTCCGGTCGGGCGAAGTCGAGCGCGTGGACGCGGTCGGGGACGACCGGACCGTCGCTTACGCCCGCGACGACGGCGACGAGCGACTGGTGGTTCTCCTCGACTTCGGCGACCGGGAGGGCGAGGTCACCGTGGAAGTCGAAGAATCAGTCGGCGAGACCGACCTGTTGACCGGCGAGGAGGTCGCCACCGACGAGGGAGTCGAAGTCCGAGATTGCGTCGTGCTTCGGAGCGAACGCTGAGCGCGCGGGCCGCCGCCAGACACGGTTTTTAAGTTCTGGCCGTGGCATTCTTCGGGCGATGGACGACCCGACGCTCTCCCAACTGCTCCGGAAGTTCGGCTTCTCCGACAAGGAGATAGACATCTATCTCACCATCCTCGACCACGGCGAAGCGAAGACCAGCGTCATCGCCGACGACGCCAGCGTCTCGAAGCGGTACGTCTACAGCGTCAGCGAGGAGCTAGAGGACCGCGGGTTCGTCTCGGTCAACGACCACTCGGTGCCGACGACGGTTCGGGCCATCCCGCCCGAGGAGGTCGTCGGCGCGCTGACCGACGACGTAGAGCAGATGCGCCCCGCGCTCGAAGCCCACTACTCGCAGGTCGAGCCCCAGTCGGACGCCTTCGAGGTCGTCAAGTCCCGCGTGACGGTACTCAAGCGAATCACCGGACTCATCCGCGAGGCCGACAAGGAGGTGGCGCTGTCGCTCCCCCACGACCACCTCTCGGAGGTCGCCGACGAGTTGCGCGACGCGGTGGACCGCGGCGTGCTGGTCATGCTGGTGGTGACGGGCGCGGACCTCGACGCCGACCTCGGGTTGGAGGGACTCGCCACGGTCGCTCGCGCGTGGGAGGAGTCGATGCCGACGATGATAACCGCCGACCGGACTCGGAGCCTGATAGCTCCGCACGAGATGATAGCGCGGGCCAACAGCGGCGAGCGCGCCATCACGTTCACCCAGAACCAACTCGCGCCCGTCATGGTCGGTTCGTTCTTCGGCAACTACTGGCCGATGGCCGAGGAGGTGTACGTCGCCGACCCCCACGAACTGCCCCGGACGTACGACGATTTCCGGCAGGCGGTCCTACAGGCGACGCTCCGCCACCGTGCGGACACCCCGCTCACCGCGACCGTGCGCGGCCACCCGACGGACGGCGACGAGGGGGACGGTCCCGACGAGATAAGGGGCCGAGTCGTCGGCGTCCGGCAGGGACTCGTGGAACCCGCGAACAACTCCTTCCCGGTCGAGGCCGCGCTGGTCGTGGCGACCGGCGAGGGCGAGTATCTGGTCGGCGGGGAGGGCGCGTTCGTGGAGGACTACGAGGCCGAGGAGGTCGTCTTGGAGTTCGCCGAGTAGGAACGCCCGAGAGACGGCCGGTAGCCAAACTGTTATTCCGCCCAATCTCCGAACCCCGACATGGAGCTTTCTGCCGTCGACCTCTCGCCGGTCCCCGACGAGGGCACCGCGACCGACGCGTACGCGAACACCGTCGAAGCCGCACAGCAGGCCGAACGACTCGGTTTATCCCGGTTCTGGGTCGCCGAACACCACGCGATGGCCGACCGACTCGCCGGAACGACGCCGGAGGTGTTGCTCGGGCATCTCGCGGCCGAGACCGACTCGATTCGGCTCGGCTCCGGCGCGGTCCTGCTCAACCACTACAGCCCGTTCAAGGTCGCCGAACAGTTCGGCGCGCTGGACGCGCTCGCGCCCGGCCGCATCGACGCGGGCCTCGGTCGCGCGAACGGCTCGCCCGCGGCCGACCGCGCGCTCGGGACCTCCCGGCGCGTCCAGAACCCCGACGAGGAGCATCGCGAGAAGATAGAGGCCGTCGTCTCCCACCTCCACGACGACTATCCCGAGGACCACGAGTACGGCGACCTCTCGATTCCGCGGTCGGGCGAGGAGACGCCGACGCCGTGGGTGTTGGGGTCGAGTCCGTCGAGCGCGGCCATCGCGGGGGAACTCGGCCTGCCGTACTGCTTCGCGGGGTTCATCCGGCCGCAGTTCGCCGAGCGCGCGTTCGAGGAGTATCGCGAGAACTTCGAGCCGTCGCGGCTGGCCGGGAGCGTCCCGGAGCCACATGGAATCGTCGCGGTGAACGCAATCGCGGCCGACACCGACGAGGAGGCGGCGCGACTCCGGGCGGTCGCGGAAGCGTCGTTCGCGCGCCTGCGACGCGGCGAGGCCGGGACCACCCCGTCGGTCGAGGAGGCCATCGGGGAGTTGGGCGGCGTCCCCGAGCCGACACCGGCAACGCTCGACGCCGACGAGTGGCCGCGCGCGCTCTCGGGGAGTCCGGAGACGCTGGCCGACGTGGTGGAGCAACTCGCCGACCGCGTGGGGGTGGACGAAGTGATGATTCAGCACGTCGTCGCCGACCACGACGACGGGCTTCGGTCCCACGAGCTGCTGGCCGAGGGCCTCGGGGTGGCGGGTCGGTAGACCGCGGGTGGTTGGGTGGCGGGTCAGTAGACGGCTGGCGGGGGCGGGGCGGTAGACCGCGGGCGAGGGGGAGAACGACGAGTTGCGTCGGGATTTAAGAACGGCGACTCGGTTGCTGTTGGTAATGAGTACTCGCATCTCCCTCTCGCAGGCCCGCGACGAGATAGAAGTCCTCCGGCGAAACGAGTCGGAGACGAAAAACGCCATCGAGAACGCCGCGAGCGTGGACGTACTCCGGTATCTAATCGCCGAGGAGAAACTGGACGAGACCCACGACGGACCGCGGGGATTGGGGACGATTCGGAAGGCGGTCCTCGACTCGGAGCTGGCACCGCTGGAACTCAAGCGCCTCGTGAGCTATCGCGGCGACGAGACCCCCGAGGAGATTCTCGTCCCCGACGAAGTAGTCCGGAACGCGACGGTCGCGCTCGAAACGGGGAAACCGGTCGTGCTGTACGGGCCGACTGGAACCGGCAAGACGACGTTCGCCAAGCAACTCGCACAGCGGACCTGCGTCGGCTACACGCTGAACACGGCCACGCCGTCGTGGACGCCGTCGGACATCGTAGGCGGCATCTCGCCGGACACCTCCGGACGCGGCATCCAGTACCACCGCGAACTCGGGTGCGTCTCGGAGGCGGTACAGCGCGCGCGGCAGTTCGACGTGGACTACGGCGTCATCTTGGACGAAATCACGCGGGCGGATATCTCGAAAATCTTCGGGCCGCTCTACACCGCCATCGAGAACCCCCACCAGACCATCTTCGAGACCGACGAGGGGGACACGATAGAACTGGACGACCGCGTGAACGTCATCTGTACGATGAACATGTCCGACCGCACGGTGAACGAACTCGACGACGCGATTACGCGCCGGTTCGCGATGGTCGAGTTGGACGAGTACCCCGAACAGAACCGGCGGGCACTCCTCGAAGGGTGGCTCGACGAGTTCGTCGCCGAGACCGTGGAGACGGACACGACCCGCCTGCGCGAACTGTTCGAGGCGGACTTCCGGCGGGTCAACCGCGGGCGAGACGACACCTCGCAGGGACCCATCATGCGGTTCGGCCCGATGCACTACCGCGACGTGGCCGCGTTCGTCGGCGCGGCGTGTGACGACGGCGGGCAGTACGAGGGCGAACTCCCGCGGGCAGTCGGGCAGGCGTACAAGACGTTTCTGGTCCCGCGGTTGTTGAACGCCGCCGCGTTCCCGCAGATGGAGCGAATCGCCAAACATTATCGGACGCTCGACGACGAGTTCTCCGCGTTCGACCTCGAACCGGCCGCGGCGTTGGCCGAGCGCCGACTCGCCGAGGAGCGCCGCCAACTCGGTACGTGACCGACATGACGAACGACACGGACGGCACCGACGCCACCGACACGACGAACGAGACCGACCACACCGACACGACGAACGATACTGACCACACCGGCACGACCAGCGACACCGACCACACCGACACGAACGACACCGTCGCAACGCCGGTCGGCGACGCCGAGAGCGCCGCGGGCGTCGATGCGACCTACGACTACGACCCGTCGATTCGGACGTATCCGGTCCCGGAGCGGGGCACCATCGAAATCCGGGGCTGCCCCGAAGATATCGACCAGCGGATGGAGCGGGCGTCGTTCACCGTCGAACGGCAGGGGTTGTACCGCAAGTCCCAGCGAGCCATCGAACCGGTCGAAGACGGCCGGGAGTACGACGTACTCACGGTCCGGACGCTGGACGGCGGTGCGAGGCTCCGAATCGACGCGACCGACCTCGTGGGGACGGTGGGTCTCACGCCGAGCGCCGCGGTCCGAATCGACCCGAAGGTAGACTGGTCGTGCATCTTCGAGATGCTACTGGCGGTCTACGAACGGCGGCGCTCGACGGACTACCGCGGCGTCCCGACCGACCGACTGCTGGACGAGGAGGCCGACCTCGACGGCATCTTGGTCGCGTTGGCCATCAACCTCCTCGACGGACTGACCACCATCCACCGCCGGGGACTCCTCCGGGAGTTGCACGTCCGCCGGGTGGACGGCGTGGACGGGCGGGGCCGGATAGACCTCGAACGGACCCTGTCGAACCACGCTCGCGGCGCGCCCGAGCCTCACTGGGTGCAGAACGAAGTCGAGTACGACAACGCGGCCAACTCGCTGTTGCACTACGCGGGGACGACGCTCCTGCAACTGTTCCGAGAGCGCGCCCGAGACGGTCTCTCACAGCAACACCAGCGGATATACTCGGAGCTACACCGGGAGATGCGCCGCCTCGAAGCGATGGGCATCACGAGCGACAGTCGGGACGTGGGAGCGTACCGAGACCTGTCGCTTCGGGACCTGCCGCGACAGCGCCACTACTACGACGACGCGCTGTACGTCGCCAAGGCGATACTCTCGTCGTCGCTGGGCCACCAGCACAGCGACGGGCGGTACGACCTCGTGGTCGATTACGTGATGAACATGGAGACGCTGTTCGAGGAGTACTCGCAGGCGGTCCTCGAAGCGCAACTCGACGAGATTCGAGCGTACGACCACGTGGATTCGACCGCCAGCGTGGCGATGCGCGACTCGCCGACGGTCACGCCCTTCGAGGACGAGGGCGACGTGTTCCACCAACCCGACCACGAGTTGTTCGAGGGCGAGGAGAGTCTGGCCGTCCTCGACTCGAAGTACTACGCCGAGGGGAAAGACCCCGTGAAGCGGTCGCCCTCGCGCTCGCGGCTGTTCAGCTACGCCTACCTGCTGGAGACGGACGAACTCGGCTTTCTCTGTCCGCTCAGCGAGCCGAAAGAGCGGCGGGTGACCCAGACCGACGCGCGGCTCCGGGTCGTCGGCCCGGACGCGGACGAGGAGTTCTCGCCGAGGAGCTACGAAGCGGCGGTCCACGACTACCTCTTCGACGTGCTGGTGGAACGGGAACCGGCGCTGGAAATCCTGCGCGCCGTCGAGGGGCCGGTGGCGTCGGGGGTCGAAACCGCGGTCTGCTTGGAGGGCGTGGACGCCGACGCGCTCGCGGCGGTGAAGTCGATGAGCGGGCCGTTCACCTACCGCAATCGGCGGCAGTTCTCGTGGCGCGTCCTCCAGATGGCGGGGCGACTGTCGTGGCGGGCGGGCAACGTCACGGAGTTCGAGGACGAGGGCGAGTGGGCGCGCGACCGAATCGAACTCGCGTTGGACGAGCGGTCGCCGCTGGCACACACCTGCGTCCCGGTCTTCTGCTCGGACCGCTCGGCTGGCAAGGAGTGGCTGGACTGCTACTTCCTGAACGCGGGCGGCGACGGGAGCGTGGAGTCGGTCGAAATCGAACTGCGGACGGACCCGGCTAAACGGAACGGTGGACGGTGAACCGCCTCGGGGTCAAGCCCCGAGGCACTCGACCTGCTCAGCCTGTAGAACCGGACGGTGAGCGTCGGGCCGGGACGGTGAGCGTCGGGCCGGGACGGTGAGGGTCAGAACGGAGCGCCGACGGTCAGAACGGAACGGTGAACCACGTCTTCTCGCTGTTGCGACACTGCATCTGGCGGCCGAACAGTTCGTGGAGCGGGTAGATGGCGTCGTCGGTGAAGATGTCGAAGGCCACGTCGCCGCGGTGGATGTCGGCGTCGATTTCGAACTGAATCATCGGCGTCGGGTCGGCGTTCTCCAAGTCGTCGGCGCGCCGGTCCATCACCCGCGAGAGGTCCGCGATAAACTCGTCGTCGTAGGCGTCTTCGAGACCCACGACCGTCACCTCGTCGGGCACGTCGTCGGATTCGAGCCGGTCGCGGAACTCCTCGACTGGAATCTGGTACTCGACCGTCTCGTACTCCCCCGCGACGACGATGTTGTACACCCCACGCAGTCGGCCACGTTCGGACATTACTCGTTCGGATTTTCGAATCGAAGTGGTAAATACGTAACGAGTAGTCGCTGATACGTCCGACTCGACCGCCGCGACGGACGCCCGCTCAGTAGTTGCTCAGGTCGCGGTTCCCGAGGACGCGCCGGTAGGCGTCGTCGTCGGTCGCGTCGGCGAGTCGCCCCGCGAGGTCCCGAAGGTCTTGGCCGGTGGTCCACTTGTCGAGGTAGTTGCCGACCTTCTTGCCCTCCTCGTAGCGGTACCGGAGGAACTGAATCTTGTCGAGGTTGGTGAGGTGGTCGCCGCCCTCGCCGTTGACGCGCTCCTCGATGTAGGCCCGCCGGGCCTCGTTGTCCCACGTCCCGAGTTGGAAGCCGTCGTCTTGGGTGTAGAGACGCAGTTCGGCTAACTCCTCGGGCGCGGCGCTGGTCCCGCGACAGAGCTTGTTCACGTCGTCGTAGGACGGGTCGTCGGTCCCGAGGAGGTCCACGAACACGTCCTCGATGCCCTCGTCGCTGGCCTCTTGGATGATGCCGTAAATCTTGTCCACCACGTCCTTGGCGTCCAGAATCTCGCCGTCGTGCTGGACCTTGCCGTGGTGCTTGGAGTACTCGCGGAAGCACTCGCCCATCTCGATGACGCCGATGTCGCCCAGCGAGAGGTCGCGGTTCTCCTCTAACTTCGTGCGCGTCTCGCGGGCCGTCTCGTAGATGTTTCGTCTGAGGTCATTCCACGAAATCGGAGTGCGATTTTCTGCGGGCCGAGCGACCACCACGATGTCGAACGAGACGGATTCACCTTCGAGGAACTTACTTAGGTCTGCGGAAACGGGATATGTCGCGGTGACAGTGAAACCGACTTCACAGAGTGCCTCTAGCAGTTCACCCCACGACTCAGAGTCACTGTGGTGGTATGTGAACGTGAGTACTCCGTTTTCCTTCAGCGCACGACGAACCGCGGAAAATGCCTGTTTCAATTCGGACTCAAAGTCATCAACGTCTTTGTCTGATGCAGGGTTGACGACAATACTCTCCGAACGAGGGGAGTGTTCTGGCTCGAAGCAATCGTACTGATTTTCGAGAACAGGCTTTAGCCAGACGTAAAAATAATCAGATAACTCAGAATAGAGAACATTATTATAGTACGGTGGGTCGGTAATGACCAAATCGTACTCGTCTCTTTCGTCTAAATTTCGCACATCTCCCTGACGGATAGTGGAAGAATCTCCAATTGATTTGGAGAACTCTGCTGTTTTGGAAGTTTCGCCATCTTCTACGTATCTCTCTGTAGGGGACTTTGCGTATTCAACGCCCGATTTTACAATGTCAAACGACGAAGTGAATGTCCCTCGGCCAAATTTAGTCCCCCAAACGTTGTTTTCGACCGGATAGAGTGGGGGATTCAGCCGATTTATCCGGAAGATATGGTCTATTTTGTTGTAACCGCCATCGTACGTAACCATCATACAGTTCGTCCGGAGAGAATCTGACAGTGCGGTAAGAAGATACTCCTTGATATTCGTCGATTCGAGTTTATCTATAGATTTAGCTAACTTCGACAGGGCGAGGAGTTGACGTTCATTATAAAGGTCCGTCCATGTTTCGTAACCGTGTCTCGGGAGGTTTCCGTTTCCGGACATGGAACCGTCAAACTGATTTGCATCAGTCGACCATCCTGACCGAATCGGCTTGTCCGGCACGTACTGGCGAAGTTCGTCGGAATTCTCCCACTCCTGTTTGGCCTCTTCGAACAGTTCTTTGTCGGCCTCCGCGGCCGACTTGTAGCCTTTCACCTCGCTCTTTTCGCATCCCTGCTCGTCACAATGCGGGCAGTAGTACTCGACCGCGTACAGTCGAATGTCGAAGCCACCCTGTTCCTCGATGGTATCCGTGACGGGGTACTTCTGACCGCAGTCAGGACAAATGTAGTCGCCGTAGTCGATGTGACCCTCCTTCGCCGTGAACTCGTGACCACACTCCGAGCAGTCCGATTCGCTCTGCCAGTCGTCCACCAGCACGACCTCCTCGCAGGCGGGACAGAGAACGTTGTACTTGTCGTCGTTTTCGTACCGTCCTGCCGCGACTCGGAAGTCACGGTAGAGGGGAACAGTCGAATCGCACGACACACAGTCCAACTCCTTGACCCAGAAGTTGTACATCACGTCTGCCTCGTGGTCGCCGTTCGGACACGGCGTCCGGTAGTACTGGGTGATGTCGTCTGCTACGTCGTCGCGGACCTCCTCGAACGCGGCTTCGAGGTCCGCCACGTCGGTCCGGCCCGCTTCGAGTTCCTTCTTCGTGACGAACCACGCGACGGGGTTGAGGTCGTTGCCGACGACCTCCGCGCCGAAGCGGGAGGCTTCGACCAGCGAGGTCCCGCCACCCATGAACGGGTCGAGTACCTTCTTGCCCTCGACGGTCACGTCCTTGGGGTAGAGGTCCCACAGCGATTCGGGGTCGGTCATATCGACCTGCTCCAACAGGTCGGCTACGTCGGCCCCCTCGTAGTCGAAGTCCGCCAGCGTCTCGTTCTCCTGTCCGGGGTCGTCTACCGACACCTCCTCGGGGTCGTCCAGCAGGGTGTACAGCGAGATGGCCCGGAACACGCACCCGAGGCGGCGCGCCCACCACTTGTGCATCGTGTAGATTGGCCGGTAGTACATCTTCGCGCGACTCTCCTTCTCGGCGATCTCGTTGACGCGCTCGATTGGAAACCCGCGTTCTATCGGGAGTTCGCGGCGCTGTGCGTCCGACTGCTCGCTCTCACTCGCTGGAATGTCGTCGCTCATCGTGGGTTACTCCTTGCGGAACTCCATCTCGACGCGGATGTCCGTCGCGTCGGCGGGCACCTTGTCGAACAGCTTCGAGAAGACGGTGTACGGTTGGTCGGCTTCGAGGGTCGTGTCCACGTGCGTGCGCTCGGTCGCGGCGATGTCCCGCATCTCCTCGGGCACGCCCGCTGAGCCGGGGAGGACGAACTTGATGGACCCGTAGTTGAGCTGGCCTTCTCGGTGGAGCTGTCGCCACTTCTTGCGCATCTCGGTCGGGCTGTCGCCCTGATACTCGAAGTCCCACGTCTCGACCTCGCCGGGCTTCTTGAACGGGTAGCCGTTCATCCAGTCGCTCGGGTCCGACGAGCCGTTCGTCCCGACGGTGTACTCCGGGGCGGTCTCCTCGCCGAGGTTCCGCAGGAGGAACGTCTGGACCGCCGCCTCCGACACCGAGCTACCGAACCGGTCGCGGACCTGTGTGACCGTGAACTTCCCTTTCGGCTCCACGCCCTCGATGTAGTCGAGTATCTCCTCGCCGACGCGGGTCGAGACCGTCGGCACGAGCGTCACGTTCGCGGGGTCCCTGTCCCCGAGGTCCGAGAGATAGCGCCGCCCGGCTTCGAGGAGGTAGTTCTCCGCGAGGCAGTCGGTCACTGCTTTCCGGACCGCGGTGTCGGTGCGCTCGGGCGGCAGGAACACGTCCGGGTCGCCCCGAATCTCCCGGACGATGCGCTCGACGCTCGCCCGGCCGTCGCGGTCGATGGCCGCGTCGATGCGGTCCCGAATCTCGGCCGAGCCGATCAGTTCGGCCTCCGAAACGTCACGGACCGCGGCGTCGAGTTGCGGCTCGTCGAGGAGTTTCGTCCCGCGGACGACGACGTAGGCGTCGTCGCTCGTGAGCCGACCGACCGCCATCATCAGCGTGTCCTTCTCGTCGCCGTCGATGCGAACGTCGGTCTGGGTCAGCAGGTCCTCGTAGTACTCGCCGATATCGACTTCGTCGGTCCCGCCGCCGAACTGGGTCCGGAGGTCCTCCTCGACCTCCTCGATGGTCCACGTCTCGACGGGGTCGGCGTGGACGATGGTGGTCTTGGGCGTGAGGTCGTCCATCGACTCGTCGAAGCCGTCCTCGGCGGTGTGGACGAGGACCGACTTGTCTTCGAGCGCGGGTTCGGCGGCGTCGATGACGGCCCCGACGCTCCCCGGAATCGGGTAGCTCGGTTCCCGCAGGAACTCCTCGTACACGTCTTCGGGCGTCGTCTCGCCCTTTCGGTCGAGGAGGTCTTGGGTGATGGTCCACGTCGGCCCGCGAAGGTCGAAGGGGTCGGCGGCGGCCTCGGAGGCGATGTTGCGGGCGCTGTACTCGTCGCCGTCGAAGACGAACACGTCGAGGTCCATCGGGTTGGCCGTCTCGAACTCGTCGAGCAGGTCGTCGCCGTCCACGACCTCGCCGTAGGCCCGGCGGAGTTCCTTCCGGAGTTCCTCCTCTTCTTGACTCTTCATCGCCTCGATTCGCGCCCGAATGTCCCGGTCGAGGGCGTCGTCCGCCAGCACTTGCCGCGCGCCCTCGACGTAGCGGGCCTTGTCGATGTACCGCGTGCCCGACTCGATGGCCTCGTCCGGAAGCGGCTGGACGAAGACGAAGGTGTTGCGCCAGTTGCGCCCGCGGCCGTCGTCGGTGATGACGCGCTCGACTTCCTCTGGACCCCACTCGTCGCTCTTGACGACGACCTTCACGTCCCGCGAGTCGGGGACCGACCGGATGTCGTCGGTCCGGAAGCCGACGGTGTGGGTCCCCGGCCCGAACAGTTCGGTCACGATGTCCGCGATTTCGCCCTTCGCGGAGGCCACGGACACGTCACTGGCGGCGTTCCTGATGAGCGCGTTGGGGTTTCGCTTCTCGCGTATCGCGTACTTCCCGTTGAGTTTGTGGAGGTGCCACGCGACGCCGTGGAGCTGTTCGAGGTTGATGTAGATGTCCGAGATACGGTTGCCGGTCTGGTAGGTTCCCACGACTATCTGGGAGACTTCCGCGCCCTCGCCGTGGCTGTCGTTGAGCGAGTAGAGCAGAATCGTGTTGAGAACCCGGCGGCCGTACTCGACTTCCCCGCGGACCCGGTTCTCGATGTCGGAGACGCACGCCGACGGGCGCTCGAAGTTTATCTTCGAGAGTTCGTCCTCGAAGGTCTCGGCGTCCACGTCGCCGTGGGTAATCAGGTCGGTCCGCTCCCGGAGTTCGAGCAGGAGCGTCGAGAAGAGATATATCATCCCCCGCGTGTTCTGGTTGTCGTCGCTCTCGTAGTAGCGCGACTCCAGCGTCTCGATGAGTTCGGGGTGGAGCGGGTAGGTCTCGCGCATCTCCTCGCGCAGACCCGACTCCACCTCCACGTAGTCGGAAGTCTCGTAAGCGTCCACGTAACCGTTGACGATTTCGCGGGCGGCCTCGTCGTCTACGTCGTCGATGAGGCGGTGGAGCAACACGTCGCGCTTGCTCACCTTGCTACTCATGTTCACCTCCACGGCGTCCTCGCGGTCGAGGATGTCGTGGACCTTCGAGCCTTTCCGGAGGACCGAGACGATGGTGTAGAGTTCGAGGTCGGGGAGTGCGGTCGCCTCCAACAGCGACTGGAGGAACGCCCGGTTGGCGCTCTCGCGGTCGTCGTCGAGGGTGTCGTACCAGTCTTCGAGTTCGTCGGCGATGAACGCGACCGTCCGGTCGCCGACGGCCTCCTCGATGGTCTGAACGTCGGGGTAGCCGCCGCTCTCGAACGACCCGACATCGTAGTCCAGCGCCTCGAAGAACGGCTCCCAGAGGTAGTCGTAGTCGTTGTTCTCGTACTGCATCGCCACCGTAATCGGAATCGCGTCCTCGGGGAGCGCGTCGCCGAGACCGTCGATAGTACCGTCGGCCCACTCACTGGCGGCGCTCGGGTCGTCGAAGCAGTGATACAGCGCGACCATCTGGTGGGACTTCCCGGACCCGTACGGACCGTAGAGGATGTGGGTCTGGCGCGGGTCCTCGCCGTCGAGCGAATCGCGGAGGATAGTCAGCGTCTCGTGGAGTCCTTGGGTCGGGACCGTCCGGTCGAAGAACGTCGCGGCGTCGGACTCGAACTCGCTACTCTTGTCGATGTTGTAGAGTTTGACCTGCCCGTCGATGCGGCCTTCCTCGCGTAACTCCTCGCTGAGTGTTACAGTGTCCGAAATCGTAGTAGGGAGGGAATCGCTGGCCATTGGATATTGGTAGGATGAAGAAGGGCTTTCATAAGTACTACGGTGCCCGATTCCCGGTACGCCAGCGAGGAGAACCGCGAAATCGGCGTCGCAATCAGAAGCTCGAAACGTCGCGGTCGCCGAGGAGTCGCCGGTACGTCTCGTCGCCCGTCGCGTCCGCGAGTCGAGCGGCGAGGGTCCGGAGGTCGTCGTCCACGTCCCACCGCTCCACGTAGTTCCCGACCGTCTTCCCGGCTTCGTACCGGTGGCGGAGGAACTGGAGTTTGTCGAGGGCGGTAATATTCTCGTCGCTGTTCCGGTCGAGGCGCGCTCGGATGTACGCCTGTCGCTCCTGATTGTCCCACGTGCCGAGTTCGAAGCCGTCGTCCGTCGAGAACAACCGCATCTCCCGCAACTCGTCTGCGTCCGCGTTCGTCCCGCGACAGAGCTTGGTGACGCTGTCGAGCGTCGGGTCCGACGCTTCGAGGAGGTCCACGAACACGTCTACGAGGCCGATTTCGCTCGCTTCTTGGACGATACCGTAGATTTCGTCCACCACGTCCTTGGCGTCCAAGATGTCCCCGTCGCGCCGGACGTTCCCGTGGTGTTTCGAGTACTCGCGGAAACAGACGCCCATCTCCACGACGCCGATGTCGCCCCGCGAGAGGTCGCGGCCCTCGGCCAACTCCTGTCGGGTCTCGACGGCCGCCTCGTAGATTCGGCTCCGGAGCGTCCGCCAGCTAATCGGGGTCCGGTCGCGCTCCGCTATCGGCCGGGCGACGACCACGATGTCGAACGACACCGCGTCGCCCGTGATGAACTTCTGTACGTCCGCCGAAATCGGGTAGGTCGCCGTCACCTCGAACCCGCTGTCACAGAGGGCTTCGAGGAGTTCGCCCCACGACTCCGAATCGCTGTGGTGGTAGGTGAACGCCAGCACGCCGTCGTCGGTCAGGGCCTGCCGGATTACCGTGAACGCCTCGTGGAGTTCCGACTCGAAGTCCTCGCTGGTCTTGTCGAGGAAGGGGTTGGTGACGATGCTCTCGGCGCGCGGGGTCACGTCCCGGTCGAAGCCGTCGTACTCGCCCGAGAGGAGAAGCTTCTGCCAGACGTAGAAGTAGTCGGCGACTTCCGAGTAGATGACGTTGTCGTAGTACGGCGGGTCCGTGATTACCGCGTCGAACTCGTCTTCGAAGCCGAGGGTCCGCATGTCGCCGCGGTGGAGTTCGAAGTCCTCGCCGATTGGCGTCTCGAAGGGGTCGGTCTCGACGGACTCGCCCTCCTCGACGTATCGCTCGGTCGGCGCGTTGGCGTACGCGACGCCCTCCCGAACCATCTCCCAGTTCTTCCGGAAGTTGCCCATGCCGTAGTCGGTCCCCCAGACGTTCGCCTCGGCGGGGCGCTGTTGGGGGGCAAACGAGTTCGTCTGGAAGAGGTCGTTGATGTGGTTCCGGGAGGCTTGGTAGCCGACCATCGCGTTGTTGAACCGGAGCATGTCGCTGAACGCCAACAGGAGGTACTCGCGGGCGTTCTCGTCGTCCACGCCGTCGATGGCCCGCAGGAGCTTCGAGAGCGCGAGGAGTTGCCGGTCGTTGAACATGTCGGTCCACTGCTCGTAGCCGTGCTGGAACACGTCGTTGCCGCTAATCGAGGAGGCGGCCGTAATCGCGCCCTCCGGAATCTCCTCGTCGGGGACGTACGCCCGGAGTTCGGGCGACTCGTCCCACTCGGCGGCCGCCTCGGCGTACCGCTCGCGGTCGTACTCGCTGGGGGCCTCGTAGCCTTTCGCCTCGGAGATGTCTCGTCCGCGCTCGTCGCACTCCCGACAGTAGTACTCGACGGCGTACAGTTTCCGGTCGTACCCGCCCTGCTCCTCGATAGCGTCGGTGATGCCGTACTTCCGGCCGCACTCGGGACAGGAGTAGTCGCCGTGACCCACCGTCCCGTCTTCGGGGACGAACTCGTGGAAACAGTGGTCGCAGGTCGATTCGCTCCGCCAGTCCTCGACGTAGGTCAGGTCCTCGCACGACGGGCAGTAGACGGTGTACTCGTCGGCCCGGTCGTACCGCCCCTTGGCGACGCGGTAGTCCGAGAACAGCGGTACGGCGTGACCGCACGACACGCAGTCCAGTTCCTTCACCCAGAGGTAGTGCATCACGTCGGCGAGGTGTCCGTCGGCGTCCCCGTCACTGTCGTCGGCGGCGGCGTCGGCGGTGTCGGCGGCGGCGTCGGCGGCGTCGTCGCCCTCCGCGTCACCGCCAGCGGCGGCCTCCGCGTCGGCGGCGTTCGGACACGGCGTCCGATAGTAGGACGCCAGCTCGTCGCCGACCGCCTCGCGGACCTCCTCGAAGGCCGCGTCGAGCGTCTCCACGTCGGTTCGCCCGGCCTCCATCTCCTTCTTCGTGACGAACCACGCCACGGGGTTGAGGTCGTTGCCGACGACCTCCGCGCCGAACCGCGAGGCTTCGACCAGCGAGGTGCCTCCTCCCATGAAGGGGTCGAGTACCGTCTTGTCCTCGACGGTCACGTCCTTGGCGTAGAGGTTCCAGAGCGGCGACGGGTCGGTGGCCTCGACGGTCTCGACCCACGTGTCGAGGTCGTCGGTGCCGAGACCGAAATCGCTCAGTTTCGTGGTCTCCTCGCCCGGTTCGGTCGCGGTAATCTCGGTCTCGCCGTCGAGGAGGGCGTAGAGACAGATAGAACGAAAGACGCACCCGAGGCGACGGGCCCACCACTTGTGCATGGTGTAGATGGGACGGTAGTGCCGTTTGGCTCGGCCTTCCTTCTCGGCGATCTCGTTGATGCGCTCGATGGGGAACCCTCGCTCGATGGGAAGAGAGAGACGAGAAGCGTCTCGGTCGTCGTTCTGCCCGTCTCGGTGAGCCATATTACTGGAACCTGTGGCGGGACCGTTTAAAAACCTTCGTCAGTCGGGCGCTCCGGGGGAGCGTCCCGGCGGGTCGGCCGGTAGCGATGGCACCGACGCCGACCGCGACGGGAAAGAGTGTAATTTGATATAGGGGAAGGAAGACAGACCAACGCATGGCCGACCCTGACCGGACGAGCGACGAATCGGCCAACTTCGTGTCGGTCGAAGTCACGGCCGAATCCGCCGACGCGCTCTCGGACGCGCTGTCGTCGGGCGACGAGACGCCCACTGGCGACCACGCGCGGCCGAGTCACGCGCGGTCGATTCACGCTCGCCGACTGCTCGCTGGCGAGGCCGACGCCTCGCTCCAGTCGCTCTCGACGCTCGACTCGGAAGCCGTGAAGCTCCTCGAACATCAGGTGGATGCGGCGTACCGCGCGCTGTTCGAGATGAACGGGACGGCGTTGCTCGCCGACGAGGTGGGACTGGGCAAGACCATCGAGGTCGGGATGATTCTGAAGGAGATGGCCTACCGGGACACCACCGACTCCGTACTCGTGCTGACGCCCGCACAGTTGGCCCAGCAGTGGCAAGGGGAGTTGCGAGAGAAGTTCGGGCTAGAGTACGTCTGTAACTACGACGAGGAGTTCGAGGGGTTCGACGCCCACGACCGGATAATCGCCAGCATCGACACGGCCAAGAGCGACCGGTATCGGACGACCGTCCTCGCGCGCGACTGGGACGTACTCGTGCTGGACGAAGCCCACTACGTCAAAAACGAGGAGACCGACCGCTACGACCTGATAGACCGCCTCGCGTACCGGTACGCGTTCTTCCTCACGGCCACGCCGATTCAGAACGACGTGACCGACCTGTACAACATCGTCTCGCTCCTGCGGCCCGGTCTGTTCGGCACGCGAGAGACCTTCAAACACTACTTCCTCGAAAGCGGTCAGGAGACGCTGGTCAACACGACCGAACTCAGGGACCGGCTCTCGGAGGTGATGATTCGCAACCGGCGGGCCGAGACGGATGTCGATTTCACCGACCGCCACATCGACACGCGGACGTTCGACCCGACGCCCGCCGAACGGGAACTCTACCGACTCGTCTCCGAGTACGTCGAAGGAGCCTACAGCCGAGACGGCGGCCAGAAACTCGTCCTCATGCTCCTGCAGAAGGAGGTCGTCAGCAGTCCCGCCGCACTCGCCCACACCATCGAGAAGCGCCTCCACGACCAGCAGGAACTCACCAACCGCGAGGAGTTGCGGACCATCCGCGACCGAATCGACGACATCGAGACGGTGACCAAGCAGGAGCGACTGCTGGACATCGTGGACGAGGCGCGAGAGCGCGTCGAGAAGGGTCGGGTCATCGTGTTCACGCAGTTCCGGGCGACCCAGCGGGAACTCGTCGGGGCGCTCGCCGACGAGGGGTACGCGGTCCACACGTTCCACGGCGGCCATTCGAGCGACGAGAAGGAGGCCATCGTGGAGGATTTCCGGCGGGAAGGGGGTATCCTCGTCTCGACGGACGCGATGAACGAGGGCCGAAACCTCCAGTTCTGTAACGTCATGGTGAACTACGACCTGCCGTGGAACCCGATGAAGGTCGAACAGCGAATCGGGCGCGTACACCGCATCGGGCAGGACCGGGACGTGTACGTGTTCAACGTCGCGTTGGACGACACCGTCGAGGAGTACGTCCTCGACAAGCTCTACCACAAGATAGACCTCTTCCAGCAGACGGTCGGCGAACTGAGTACGATTCTCTCGGGACTCGAACAGTCGGGGTCGAGTTTCGAGGACGAGATTTTCGAGCGACTCGTGAGCGCCGACTCGGAAGTCGAGTTGGAGAACGATTTCGACGCGATGGCGGTTGACCTCTCCGAGCAACGGGAGTTGGCCGAGAAGATGGAGCAGTTCAACGACGACGTGTTTTCCGGGTTCGAGTTCGGTGCCGGAGCCGACGGCGACGCGACGGGAGAGAGTGACGACAGCGACGCGAGCGACGCGACTCGGGACGCGGGCGGGGGCGGACGATGAGCGGCGACGAGGCGGCCGACTTCGCGCTCGACCGCACCGACGAGCGCGTGGACGCCTACCTCGGGGCGCTCCTCGGGGACAGCGACGTGGCCGTGGAACGTCGAGACGACGAGTGGGAAGTCACCGCCGAGTCGGCCGACCCGACGGGTATCGGTCCGTTAGACGAGGCGCTGGCGGCGGCTCCCGAGGGCACGATTCGGTTGGTGGACCGCGACGAGGGCCGCGTGGGGCGCGGGGCGGCGGGCGGCGACCGCGAGGACCGTGACCCGGACCGCGACGACCTCGGCCCCGGCGAGTACGAACGAACCGGCGACGGGGCGCTCGTGACCGCGATACTGGACGCCGACGCCGCGTCTGCACCGGTGGGCCACTGGCGCGTGGCGGACGGCGTGTCGGACGTGCCCGACCCCGACTGGCTGGCCGAGTCGCCCGCGAGCGTGGTAGACCGGTCGTTCCGGTCGTACTACACGCGCCGGGCGGTCTGTCTCTGCTTCGAGGCGTCGATAGAGACGGTGAGCGAGTTCGAGCGGGACCTGCTGGTTCCGGTGGCGATGGACGCCGAGACCGAGGCGCGACTGCCGGGACTCGAAGCGTGGTTCGAGTCGGTCACGGCCGGTCCGGCGCTCGACCCCGAGCGCGTGGTCGTCGGCGGTGGAACCGCGAGCGACGAGTCCGCGGGTGATGGAACCGCGAGCGACGAGTCCGTGGGCGGTGGGGCCGCGGGCGGTGGGGTCGCAGACGACGACCGCTGGCCGGACGCCGAGGAGGTCGCCGATTTGCTGTCGGCGGGCCGGGAGTACGCCGAGGAGGCCGTCTCGTCGGCAGTCGAGTCGGTGCGCCGTCGGGCGACGCGAGCCGCGAACGTCGAGTTCGAGGAGTACGCCGACCTCAAGGGCGAGCGAATCGAGCAGTTGCGCGACGAACGCCAGCAGTTGTCCGAGCGACTGGACGCGATAGCGACGGAGTTGGACGAGGCCGCCGACCGGTCGGAGCGACTGGCCGCGTTGGACGAGCGGTCGGCGGTGCGCGACGAGCGCGAGGCGGTCGCGGCGGAACTCGACGCGCTGGAGACCGCGCGAGCCGAGGGGTTCCCCGTAAGGCGACGCGAGATTCGCGCGCGCCACAGCGTCGCGGTCGAACTCACGGCGACCGCGGCGACGGCGGTCGCCTACGAGAAGGGCGATTTGGTCGTGTCGGTGCGCGACGAGGGCCGGGCGGGGAGCTACACGGTGCCCTACGGCCGGGGCGTCGGCGTCGATGGGGACGCGGCGTGCGACCAGTGTGGGTCGCTCCTCGGGGCCGAGAACCCGATTCGGGTGACGGACGCGGGACCGGCGTGTCGGTCCTGTCGGGAGTAGGCCGGTGGAGTCGCGGTCGGACGCGAGGAGGCCGGTAGAGTCGCAGTCGGACGCGAGGAGGCCGGTGGAGTCGCAGTCGGACGCGAGGAGGGCGCGGTCGTGCGAATCCATATACAGGTTTATCAACACCAAGCCCAACAACAGCGGTATCTACCCATGGCAGGCGAGTCAGACCGACCCGAACTCCCCATCGAGCGGGGCTTTCCCATCGAGCGCATCAACGAAATCGCCGAGAAGGAGAGTCGCGCCAAGCAGTACTACCGGCCAATCTACACGATGCACAAGTGGTGGGCGCGCCGACCGGGGAGCGTCTTCCGGGCCATCTGTCTCTACGCGCTACTGGACGACCCCGAGGAGGTGTCGGTGTTCGAACCCGGCGAGAACAAGACGCTCTCGGACTTCGGCGGCGGGGCAGACGAGATTCGGGACCTCCTCGGCAACGTGAACCAAGCCGACCCCGAGTCGCTGTGGGACCTCTACCCCAAGGACGTGCGCGTCGAGGACAAGAAGATTCTCGACCCGTTCATGGGCGGCGGGACCTCGCTGGTCGAGGCGTCGCGCTTCGGCGCGGAGACGGTCGGGTACGACCTGAATCCGGTGGCGTGGTTCGTCACGAAGAAGGAACTCGAAGCGGGCCGGACCGACGTGGCGGACCTCGAAGCCGCGTTCGAGGAGGTCCGCGACGACGTAGCAGACGACATCACCCAGTACTACCGGACACCCTGTCCCAACGCCGCGCCCGAGGAGGCCGCCACCGAGGAGGCCCCGGCCGCCACCGAGGAGGCCCCGACCGCCACCGAGGAGGCCCCGACCGCCACCGAGGAGGCCCCGGCCGCCACCGAGGAGGCCCCGGACGCCAGCGACGACCCGCTGGCCCACGGCCACGACCACGAGGCCGACGTGATGTACAACTTCTGGGTCAAGGAACTGGACTGCGTGTCCTGTGGCCACACGGTGCCGCTGTTCAAGGACTACCGCGTCGCCAAGGGTCGCTACGACGACGACGACAAGTACAACGTTCTCTGCCCGGACTGCGGGGACATCGTGCTGGTGGACGACTGGCGAAGCGAGTGCAGTTGCTCGTCGTGCGCCCACGAGTTCGTGCCCGAGGAGGGCAATGCTTCTGGTAGTAACTACACCTGCCCAGATTGCGGCCAAAAGTACGGCATCACCGACGCGATTCAGGAGCAGGGCGGGTTCGACCTGCGACTCTACGCCGTCGAGTGGTACTGTCCGACCTGCGACGAAAATACCGGTTCACGAAGCGAATCGAAGGGATACAAACCAGTAAGTGCTTTTGACGAAGCACTTTATTCTGAGGCCGCTTCCGTGTGGGAGCAACAGGAAGGATTGCACCAGTACATTCCTGATGAAAAAATTCCAGAAGGTGCAATCACGGCGTCATCTTCTATCAGTGGAAACGACGTATTCAATCATGGGTACAGGTTCTGGGAGGATATGTTAAATGAACGCCAGAAACTATCTCTCTCTAAACTTCTCAAGAAAATAGAAGGGATAGAAGACCAAAACGTAAAGGAGTATCTTCTGCTGGCCTTCAGTGACTGCTTACGAACTAATACTTTGATGTGTTCTTACCAGCCATCTAGAAATCACTCCAATCACATCTTTAAGACAAATTCGTTCGACCCTCCGCAACAACCATCTGAAGGAAACGTTTGGGGAGCAGAATACGGGATGGGAACGTTCCAATCCATCTGGAATATGGTGATTAGTGGTGTCGAATACGCGAACGCACCTACTGAACGGCACGTAAAGAAAGGAGAAACGATAGAAACTGACAAATTTGCTGGCACAATTGGAGATAAGTCAGAAGTCTACCAAGGAGATATGCGGAAAATCAGCTCGGAAGATGAGTACGATGCAATCATTTCTGACCCACCGTACTACGACAACATCATTTATTCAGAAGTGTCCGACTTCTTCTACGTCTGGCTAAAAATCCTTCTCGAAGACGAGTACGACTGCTTTTCTGCCGAAAAGACCCCACGCGCCGAAAGCATAGTCACGAATCCGTATCTCGACAAAGACGTAGAAGACTTCGAGTCCGAACTTCACCACGCCTTTTCGGTGATTCGCCGTGCAGTAAAAGAAAATGGAGTAGTCGCATTCACGTATCATCACAGCGACTCCGAATCGTGGGGTGAGTTGCTTGAATCACTCTGTGAAAGCGGATTCGAAGTGACGGCGACGTATCCGATTAACTCCGACCTTCACAAGTTCATCGGTGGTGAGGCAGTTTCGTTCGATATTGTCGTCATCGCCCGACCAGTCGAGGAGCGCGAACCCATCACGTGGCGCAACCTCCGGCGGAACATCATCAAGACCGCCCAAGAGACTCGCGCGGACTTGGAGGAGAACCGCGAACTCAAGTCCGGCGACATCGGCGTCATCGAGATGGGCGAGTGCTACCACGAGTACTCCAAGCACCACGGCGAGGTCCGACGCTACGGCGAGATTATGGACGCCAAGGACGTGGTGGACGAAATCTACGGCATCATCCAAGAGAACAGCGAACTCGGCGAGGTCGAGGTGTTCCTGAGTCTCCTCGGGACGACCAGTCCCTCCTACGACGACGTGAATCTGGAGTGCCGGTCGGCGAACGTCACGCCCGACCAGTTGAAGGCCAAGAAACTGTTCTCGACGGCGGACGGCTTCAGCCTCGGGACGTGGAACGACGACGCCCGGCAGGCGTACATCGAGGAGCGCGTCAACGGCACCGTCGAGGAGTCCCTGTCGGCGCTGGACAAGGCCCAGTTCCTGCGCTACCGCTACGAACACGGCAAGACCGTGGGCAACTACCTCCAGAAGTGGCGCGACGACGACGACCTGCGCGAGACCTGCGAGTCGCTGGCGGAAGTGACCGACGACGAGGGGTACGAGCGACTCCTCGGCGGCGACCAGTCGCTCGGCAGTTTCGGCGACGAGTAGCGCCGCTCGAACCGCACCGCGACCGCAGGCCGCTCTGTCGCCGACGCCTCTCAGACCGCACCGCACAGCATCGCAGACTGCGCCACGACAGCAGACTGCGCCACGACAGCAGACTGCACCGCGACAGCAGACCGCACCGCGACAACAGACCGCACCGCGACAGCAGACCGCACCGCGAACCGCGCTGTTGCCGACGCCTATCAGACCGCACCGCACAGCACCGCAGACCGCACCGCGACAACGGACCGCACCGCGACGGCGAACCGCACCGCGACGGCGAACCGCGCTGTTGCCGACGCCTATCAAACCGCACCGCACAGCATCGCAGACTGCGCCGCGACAGCAGACCGCACCGCGACAGCGGACCGCTCCGCGCCGCACCGCCCGGCACCGCCCCGCTTCGCACCGCTTCGCACCGCTACGCAACGCTCTTCATTGCTTTGGAAACGGGAAATATTTCTATAGGATTGGTAGCGTTAGGTCTCGTCCGTTCGGGACGACCCTCCTCGGGACGACTCTTCTCGGGACGGCCGCGCGAGGTCACCGTACAGGTCGGCGAGTTGCTGGCGAAGCACCGCCCCGAGGTCGCCCGCCTGCGCGACCCGAACCGGGCTGTCGGCGTCGATGGGCGTCGCAAGCGAGTCGTCGTCGTCCACGACCAGCAGGCCGTTGTCCGCGCCGTACCAGTCGTCGGGACCCCCGTCGAAGACCAACCGCCCGTCGTGGCGCATGTACGCCAGATATTCCAGTAGTTCCTCGACGCCGCGCTCGACCGTCGCCGCGCCCGACTCGCCGTCGCCGTGGTACTTCACTTCCACCACGAACGAGCGGTCGGGGACGACGCGGCCGGACTCCTCGTAGACGACCAGCACGTCGGGGCGCTTGGTCGCCACGCGCGAGTCGGTGTCGAACAACTCCCCGCGAATCCGGCGGGTGCGCTCGCGGGTCTCCTCGCGGCGCGTCACCGACCCCGCCGCCGCGTCGGCGGTACTCCCGAGGAACGAGAAGTCCTTCGACCCGGCGGCCTGCTCGTAGAACACCAGCAGTCGGTCGCCGTCGGCCAACTCGAAGCGCGCCACTTCGTCCCGTCCCCGGCGAATCGGCGCGAGGTCGCCCGACGCGCCGACCACCGCCGATAGCTCCTCGACCACCGCGAACAGGACGTAGAGTTCGAAGAGCGTGCTGTAGGTGCGCTCGGCCGAGCGACCCGAACCGGTGGGCACGACGAGCGTGTTCGCCAGCAGGTCGCGCAACTCGTCGCGGTCCGGGTCCGACGAGCAGACCGCCTCGTACCGCCGGTATCGCTCGGCGGCCTCGCGGTACAGCGCGTGGCGCGACCGACGGGCGGCCTCGACCATCGCTGGCGTCGGCTCGCCCGGCTCGGGGTCCCGAATCCGGTTCAGGACGACGTTGCTCGCTATCGTCCGGCGGGTCCGGTCCAGCAGGCCGTCGCTCCACGCGTCGCCCCAGTCGTAGGCCGCCAACTCGTCGGCCCACGTGTCGAGTCCGGCTTCGAACCGGTCCAACAGCGCCCGCAAGAGGAGGTTCTCGTCCAAGTCGTACTCCTCGTAGCGCGACTGGGTGACGAACAGCGTCGAGTCGTCGGGGTTCCGGGCGTAGCGTTCGCGCATCGTCTCGCTCCAGTCGATGCGACTCGACACCTCCGAGCGCGTGACCGTCGATTCGGTCGCCGTACCTGTCCGGAGTTCTCGAACCCGCCGCCGGAGCGCGTCGGCGAACGCGACCGTCTCGGACTCCAGCAGGTAGTGGAGGACGAGCAGGTCCTCGAAGCCGACCGCCCGCTCGCCGAAGGCCGCGTCCGCGAGCGCCTCGCCCACCGCGTCGCTCCGTAGCTCGCCCGACATGACGTACAGTTCGAGGTCCGTCGCCACCCGCTCTACGAGTTCGTCCGGCTCCATGCGACGCCTCCGGGCTACCTCCGGAACTGCTCGGTCGCCGCCCGGTCGAGGGCGTCGCCGTCGATTCGGGACAGGCTCGCCAGTTCGTCCAGCACGCTCTCGCGTCTGGTCTCGACCATCCCCTCCAACTGCGGGAAGGCGTAGGCGACCACGGCGTCGGCGATGGCCCGGCGGCGCTGTCGTTTGGTCCCGCGCGGGAGCTGTTCGACGTACGCGAGCATGTCGCGCGCGACGGCCGGGCCGAGGCTCCGAGCGTACTCGTGGTCGTTCATCACCCGCCACGCCCCGAGGAGGCCCGCCACCACGGGGTCGCCGGGGTCCACGCCCACGTCGTCCCACGCGTCGAGGTACCCGGCGGCGAACTCCTCGGGCGTCGGGTCGGTGTCGTCCGGTCCCGGCACGGTCGGGGCGTCCACCCGGACGAACGCGAACCGGCGCATGAACGCGTAGCTCATGTCGTACAGCGAGGTCTTGTCGTAGCTGTTCATCGTGGCGAGGAGCCGCCACGCGTCGGGGACGACGTACTCCTCCAGCGAGAGGTCGGTGCCGCCCGACTCGTCGTCGCCGCCCGCGTCCCCGTCGGGGGCGTCGTCGTCACGCGCCGGGCGGACCAGAATCTCGTTGCCCTGCTTGGTCTCGTAGGGCAACTGCACCGACTGGCCCGACAGCACGGTGAACAACTGGCCGAACGCCTTGTCGATGTCCGACCGGTTTATCTCGTCGATGACGGTCACGTCGTTTCGCTGGCGGCCGTCGCGCTTGAACCGCCGGAGGAGTTGCCCCGGCCGGAAGGCCAACTCGCCGTCGCCGTCGCGTTCGGGCATGTACCCGCCGACCGTCTCGAAGGTGGACCAGTCGGCCGTCGCCGTCGTGAGGTGGGTCCCGGTGTACACGTCGTCGTGTTCGGCCGCCAGATGCGCCGCGACCTGTTCGGCGAGTTCGGTCTTCCCGGTGCCCGGCGGTCCGGTAAAGATGACGTGGTTGCCCGCGTTCAGCGCGGCCCGAACCTGATTCAGCAGGTCGTCCAACCCCGTCGCCATCGTCTCGGGGAAGTGAAGCCCCTCCACGTCCGCGGCCGAAATCTCGACTTCGGGGTCGGCGGTCACGTCCAGCGGCGTCTCGTCGGGGCGCGGACCCGGCCCGAACTCGTTGAGCCGGTCGAACTCGGATTTGACCGACGCGAGTTTCGCCCGGACGCGGTGCCACCGAAGCTCGTCGGTGGGTCGGTCGGCCCGCTCCAAGTCGAGTATCGAGCGCCAGTCGGAGGTCCGGCGGTCGTCGCCGACGTGGAGACCGTACTTCACGTAGTCGTGGTGGAACCCGACGTACAACTGGTAGTGGTCGGTGTGGGACTCGCCCTCGTCGGGGTCGGGGTAGACGCAACACCAGCCGAACTCCCGGAGCTTCTGCATCGGTCCCATGAAGTCCACGACGTGAGTCCGAAGCCCGCCGTCGTCCGCGAACGACGACAACTCGCTGGCCACCGCCTCGAAGTGGTGGCGAAGCCGCGGCTTGAGGAAGTCGTAGTAGACGCCCCCGAGGATGGTGTAGGGCCGCCACCCGGTCGTGATGTCGCCGTCGTGGTCGTCGTTGACCCGCTTTTCGTCGGCCTCGTAGGCTTTCGGACTGAGTTTCCCGTCGGCGTGCCGGTCGAGCGCCGCGACCCGGATGCGATTTATCGGCTCGCCGTCGGTGTCCTTGTTCTGCCAGTACTCCCGGAACGAGGCCGGTAGCTCACCGTACAGGTCGTCGTAGACCGGGACGACGTTCCGCGGTCCCTCGTCGCTTCGGGGGTCTATCGCGTCGAGGTGCGCCGACACGTCCCAGAGGTGGTTCAGCAGGTAGTCGTTGGTGAGTTCCGGAAACGTCCCGAGACCCAACTCCCGGCCGAGCGCCGCGACCGTGTCCGGACTCACGTCCACCCCACACCGGTCTTCGAGCGCGATGGAGATGTCGCTGCTCCACGTGTCCACCACGTCCTCCGCGCGGTCGCTCGTGAGGTCTACCGACGCCGCGTGACTGTCGTGGGTCGCCTCCCGGTGTGGTCCCCAGTTACAGAAGTACTCGACCAACCCCTCCGCGGCCGGGACCGCCTCGTCGGTCGTCGGTGCCGACCGGAGGTCCCCGAACAGCCAGAGCGCGGCGTGAATCGCGGACAAATCGAAGTAGTAGCCCGCCGCTTCCGTCTGTGGACGACTCCTGTCGGGGTCCGGACGAGCTATCGTCCGCGCCCGCGACCGGACCTCCTCGACCAGCGCCTCAGGCGTCTCGGAGTCGATTTCGCCGTACGTGCCGACGAACGAGGGCGCGTCGTAGCCGAGCGTCGCCGCCGCCTCCGAACTCTCCACCGCGTCGGGCGAATCGAGGAGGTAGTGCCACGCGACGGAGACGTGATGCTCGGTCTCGTCGGAGTAGAACCCGGCGTCCGACCCGGCGTGGGTCTCGTAGTCGTCGTCCCGGACGGTGCCGAACCCGACGACGCCGACGCCGCTCAGGAAGGCGAACACGCGGTCGCCAGCGGACGCTCGGTCGGGGAACCCGTCTCTCGGCCCGTACGTCGCGACGACACCGGCGTCGAGGGGCCGCCGACCGTCGTCCGGGAGCGACTCGCTGTTCGTGTTAACCCACCAGTAGGTCATGTCTCGTCCTATCGTCACACGATTTGTTGTTAATTGTTTCCATCGCTACGTATAACCGGAGCGGAGCAACACGACGGAGACCAGTATTGTGCGCCTTTTACAAAACAGTTAAATTCGTTGAACCCGAACCACGACGTGATGAGCGAAGACGAACTCGAATCCATCCGCGAACGGAAGCGCGACGAACTCCTCGGCGATGGGAGCGGCGCAGGCGACGCCGCCGCGGCCGGGAGTGACGCCGCCGCCACCGAGAATGACGCCGCCACCGGGAGCGACGGAGACGCCGGGACGGCGGAGGCCCCGAGCGAACCCGTCCACGTCGAGAGCGTCGAACAGTTCTCGGACGTGACCACCCAGTACGACGTGACGCTGGTGGACTTCTACGCGGACTGGTGCGGTCCGTGCAACATGCTCGAACCGACCGTGGAGGCCATCGCACAGCGCACCGACGCCGCGGTGGCGAAGGTGGACATCGACCAGCATCAGGGGTTGGCCACGCAGTACGGCGTCCGCAGCGTGCCGACACTGTTGCTGTTCGCCGACGGCGAGCAGGTCGAGCAGGTCGTCGGCGTGCAGGACGAGGAGACCCTGACGAAGCTCGTCGAGCGGTACAGCTAAGACGCACTCGTCGGTCCCGCCGCGGTAGTCTTGTCTCTTTCGCGCACATCCCACAGTCGTTAAGGGGGTCGGCAACCGAGTCGGAGACGATGGGCTTTCACACCTTCGACCCCGAGTCGGCCGACAAGTTGGAAGACGCATCGCGGTACAGGTATCTCTCGCGCGAGGAGCTAGTCGGCGCGCTGGACCTCGACCCGGACCGGAGCGCCGTCGCCGACTTCGGGAGCGGCACGGGGTTCTACACCGACGACGTGGCCCCGTTCGCCAGCGAAGTCCGCGCCGTGGACGTGCAGAGCGAGATGCACGAGTTGTACCGCGAGAAGGGCGTCCCCGAGAACGTCTCGCTCGTGACGGCGGACATCGGGGACCTGCCGTTCGCCGACGGCGAACTCGACGCCGCCTTCTCGACCATGACGTTCCACGAGTTCGCCGGGGACGGCCACGGAGACGGCGCGGCCGACCGAGCTGGTGCCGACGATAGGTCGGGTGCCGAAGTAGAGGTCGCGCGCGTCCTCCGCGAGGGCGGGCGCTTCGTCGTCGGCGACTGGAGCGCGAACGGCGACGGCGAGAGCGGGCCGCCGGTCGGCGAACGCTACGACCGCGACGAAGCGGTCGAACTCCTCGAAAACGCGGGGTTCTCGGTCGTCCGCGCGGACGAGCGCCCCGAGACGTTCTTCGTCGTCGCCGAGCGGTGACGCTGGGCTAGCTCTGCAATCGGTCGCGCCGTTCCTCGAACTCCTCGTCAGAGAGGTCGCCGCGGGCGTAGGCCCGGCGAAGTTCTTCGAGGGCGGGGTCCGACGACGAGTTCGATATCGCGCGGTAGAGGAGATACCCACCGCCAGCGAGGACGACCAAGCCGACGACCCAGAAGCCGAACATCCACGTCGGCGTGGCGCTCCCGCCGAACCCGCCGGGACCGGTCGGGCCGGTCGGATTCGCCGGACCGTGCATCCACCATCCCATCCCCATCAGCGGCCACGCGAACAGCATCGTCACGACCGGGAGCAACAGTAACACCGCGAGCGCGACGAGGAGCAGTCGGGAAAGTTGTGCGTCCGTCGCCATGTTCTGCAAGACGCCTTCCAGCGGTAAAACTCTGCGTCGGCGGGCGCAAGTACTCGAACGGTGTGGCGCTGCGTGGACGCGAGAGTACTCGACCGACCGTAACCGAATCGAGGAGCGAGAGGGACCGCTTCAAGATTCGGGAAGGGTTCCCTCCTCGCGGAACTGTCGCCCCGAAGATATTTCCGGCGGTCCGTGGAAGTGACGCCAGCAATCGTGTCGGGAGCATCGGACTCGGAGCGACGAGACCGGGCGCGGGACGCGACGTGACCCGTCCGCGCTCGCCGAACTGGCCATGAAGCTCCCGCGCCCGCCGAACTGGCTGGTCGTCCTCGTGGCCACGGCCGCGACGGTGGCGGTCGCCGCCGCGCCGACGCCCGCGGGGTTGACCCCCGAGGGCCAGCGCGCGCTCGCCACCGGCGTCTTCGCCGCGAGCCTCTGGATTACCGGCGCGCTTCCCCTGCCCGTGACCGCGCTGACGGTCCCGTTCTGGCTCGCCGCGCTCGGGGTCTACCCGACGCTCGCCGAGTCGCTGTCGGGGTTCGCCGACCCGGTGGTCTTTCTCTTTCTCTCGACGTTCGTCCTCGCCGCGGCGCTCCAGAAACACGGGCTGGACCGCCGAGTCGCACTCCGTCTGCTCGGGCGCGTCGGGACGACTCCTCGCCGGGTCGTCCTCGGCGTGATGGTCCCGACCGCGGGTCTCTCGATGCTCATTTCGAACACCGCGACCGTGGCGCTGATGGCTCCCATCGCCGTCGGCATCGTCCGGCAAATCGACGCGACCGCCGAGGAGTCCGTCGGGAACCTCCACACCGCGGCGCTCCTCGGGGTGGCCTACGCCGGGAGCATCGGCGGCATCGGGACGCTCGTGGGCACGCCGCCGAACGCCATCGTCGTCTCGGCGCTCGCCGACGCGGGTTACGAGGTCGATTTCGTGGAGTGGCTGGCTATCGGTCTGCCGACGGTCGCCGCGACGCTCCCGCTGGCGTGGTACCTGCTCGTCTCGCTCTATCCGCCCGAGGAGGTAGACGTGTCGGCCGCGCGCCGGAGCGCCCGCGAGACCGCGACTTCGGCTGGCGCGCTCGACCGGACGGCCAAGCGGGTCGCCGTCGTCTTCCTCGCCGTGGCGACGCTCTGGCTGGTCGGCGGTCTGGGCTTTCTTTTCGAACCGCTCCTTTCGTCGCGGTGGTACACGACGCTCTTCGGGAGCGAAGGCGGCGCGGGCGACGCCGGGTGGTTTCTTGGGGCGGGCGATTATCAGGGACTCCTCTACTTCGTGACCGTCGGATTGGCCGCGATTCCGGTCCTCTTTCTCGTCGGCGGCGTCGAGTGGGACGACGTGGAGCGAATCGACTGGGGGACCCTGCTGCTGTTCGGCGGCGGCCTCTCGCTGGCGGACGCGCTCGCGGACACCGGCGCGACCGAGTGGCTCGCGGCCGGGGTCGTCCGTTCGCTCGGGACGGCCCCGCTGGTCGTCCTGCTGGCCGCCGTCGTCGCGCTGACCGTCGCGTTGAGCGAACTCGCGTCGAACACCGCGACCGCGGCACTCCTCGCGCCGGTCCTCATCGAAGTCGGTGGTGACCTCCCGGCCGCGGGCGTCGATGCGGCGCTCCTGTTACCCATCGCGAGCGCGGTAGCCGCGAGCTACGGCTTCGCGCTCCCGGTCGCCACGCCGCCCAACGCCATCGTCTTCGGGACCGGCGAGGTGACGCGCGGCCAGATGCTCCGGGCCGGGTCGGTGCTGGACGTGGTGTTCGTCTTCGTGACGACGGCGGTGTTGCTCGCGCTGGCGGTGACGGTGTTGCCGGGCGTGGTGTGAAATTCCCGTCGTACGACGAGTCACGCCTCGGACCACACGCACAACTAAGTCCGTGGCGCTCGTGTCGGGCGTTCGTAACTATGGGGGAGCAGAATCCGGAGATAGTACGACGACCTAGCGAGCGCGAGCGCCGAGGCCTCGTCTCGCGGGCCAGCGAGACGATCGGCGAGACGGTCGGGCAGGTCTCTCTGCGGCGCAGGTGGGTCGGCGGACCGCGACCGTGGCGAGTCTCAGCGTCGGCGTTTCCGAAGGAGTCGGCGCTGGAGAAGCGCGCCCGGTTTCTCGTCCGGTACGCAGTGTTGGCACCGTCGAGTCACAACACCCAGCCGTGGCTGTTCACGGCCGACGACGACGAGATTCGGCTGTTCGCCGACTTGGACCGGTGGCTGACGGTGGCCGACCACGACAAGCGCGAGCTGTATCTCAGCCTCGGGGCCGCGCTGGAGAACCTGCTGGTCGCGGCCGACCACTTCGGACTGGGCTTCGAAGTGGCATACATGCCGGGGAGCGACAGCTCCCACGCCGCGACGGTTCGGCTGTCGGAGTCGTCGGGGTCGCCCCAGTCGTCGGACTCACAGCGTTCACCGGAGTCGCCGCTCGAAGGCGGCGACTCCGCCGAGGAGTCGTCCGCCGACTACCGAGGAGCGCGACTGTTCACCGCCATTCCCCACCGCCGGACCAGTCGCGGGCGATTCCGGGCCACACCGATACCGACCGCGGACCTCGCCGCGTTGGACCGCCACTGCGTCGAGGCGGACGTATCCCTCCAGATGGTCGCCGACGCCGAGACGCTGGACGCTATCGCGGACCTGACCGCTCGCGCGAACCGGCGGTTGTACGCCGACTACGCCTACCGACGCGAACTGGGCCGGTGGGTCGGTCGCGGCGCGTTCGGCGACCCGTGGCCCGCCGCGAAGGTCGGGAAACTCGCCGTGAGCCACCTGAATCTCGGCCGCCAGCGCGCTCGAAAAGACGGGCGAGCGATACGCGAGGGGCCGGTCGTCGCGGCCCTTCGGACCGACGACGACGGCCGACGGAGCCAGATTCGAGCCGGACAGGTGTTCGAGCGGTTGAGTCTGCTCGCGACCGCGCTCGGCATCGGGATTCATCCGGTGAGCGCCGCGCTGGAAGTCGGGGGGTTGCGGCGGGAGTTGGTCGACCTCCTCGGGCGACCGGACCGTCCGGCCCAGCACCTCTTCCGACTGGGTTACCCCGAACGGGAGAGCGAGGAGCGGCGGTCTCCTCGACGACCGGCCGAGGCGGTGCTGGTCGATTGAGCGAGCGGGGCGAGAGGCGGGACTCCTCGGCCGAGCGTGCGGAGTGGCCTCGTCCGACCGAACGTACGGAGCGACGGCGTTCGACCGAGTTCGTGTGAATCAACCGCACACTTATATCCGGTCGGTCCTAACCTCGGGTGAGTTCGCCGCCCGACCCCGATTCTCGCCGGGAGACCCGGACGAATCGCACGCCGGGAGCGAACCCGAGAATGACGACCGAAGACAACAGACACGGAAGTTCTGACGGAACAGATGTGGGGAGCGGGGAAGACCACGAGTCCTACGAGCGACTCTACGACGAGGCCATCTCCTCCATCGTCTCGATTCACGCGACGGTGGAGACCGCGGGCGGTCCGACCACGGCCGGGGCCGGGTCAGGGTTCGTCTACGACGACGAGGGCCACGTGGTCACGAACCAACACGTGGTCACGCCGCCAGCGAGGCGGCGGCGTCGAGGCGAGAGGAGTGAGACGGTCGGCGAGCCAGCGGTCGGACGCACGGTCGAAGTCCGGTTCAGCGAGGGCGACTGGCGGACCGGCGAAGTCGTCGGTGCGGACGCCTACACCGACTTGGCGGTCGTCCGCGTCGATGAGGTCCCCGACTACGCCGCCCCGCTTCCGGTCGCCGACCGGAACCCCGACCCCGGCCGCCCGGTCGCGGCGCTCGGGAACCCGATGGGTCTCGACGGCACCATCACCGCGGGCATCGTCAGCGGGACGAACCGGACGACGCCGACCGGGTCGGGGTTCACCATCCCCGACACGATTCAGACCGACGCCGCCATCAACCCCGGTAACTCCGGGGGTCCCCTCGTGACGATGGACGGCGAAGTCGTCGGCGTCAACCGAGCCAAACAGGGCGAGAACATCGGATTCGCCATCTCTCCGGCCATCGTGACCCGCGTCGTGCCGACGCTAATCGAGACCGGCGAGTATCGCCACTCGTATCTCAACGTCCGGACCGTCAACGTCTCGCCGACCGTCGCGGAGGCGAACGGACTCGACGAACCGGCGGGCCTCCTCGTCGTGGACGTGCGCCTCGGCCCCGCGAGCGGTGGCTTGAAAGGCTGTCACGGCACGCGCTCGGTCCGCGGGCACGAGGTCCCGGTCGGCGGTGACATCATCGTCGGCGTCGGTAGCGGGTCGCACGGGAGGCTCCTCGGAGCGGAGACCGAAGCGATAGCGTCGAAGTCGGATTTGGAGTTGAAGTCAGAGTCGGAGTTGGAGTCGAAGTCGGATTTGGAGTTGAAGTCAGAGTCGGAGTTGGAGTCGAAGTCGGAGTTGGAGTCGAAGTCGGAGTTGGAGTCGAAGTCGGAACTGGAGTCGAAGTCGGAACTGGAGTCGAAGCCGGAATCGGAATCCGACGTTCGAGCGGTCCGCTCGCACGAGGAGTTGATGCGGTATCTCATCACGGAGACCGAACCGGACGAGACGGTGACGGTGGAGTTGATCCGTGACGGCGAGCGAATCACCGAGTCGATGACTCTCGGAGAGCGACCTCGGCCCGGCGGGTCGAAGTCTCACGTCCCGGTTCGGTAGCCGAGTTCCGAGTTCCGAGTTTCGATAGCGGAGTTCTTGCCAGTACCACTGGCGAGGGGTCGAACCCCGTCGTTTCCGCTGTCTTTTGTGGGCCGAAAAGCGTGTTCTGAGCGGTTCCCCGACGGTTTGGCGAGCGATGCCCACTTCGAAACGTGTTGGTAAGGCAAGAAAACAACCCCACCATTTCCGCTGTTTCGACGCTGGTACGTCGTCGGACGCCGAGGCAGAAAGATGCGACTCTGCGATAGTAGACGCACGTCGGCGGCGTCAGTATGGCAAGACTACGGGCGTCAACATCGAGAAATCGCGGATACCGGCACAGAGAGACCACGGATAAGAGCGTGGCGGGACCAGAGCAAGGCCGCGGCAACACCACTGTTTCCGCTGTCTCGACTACGGAGTGAATAATTTCTGAAGAGGTGAAGGCCACCGATACGGTCGGCGTGACGGCTCGATTCGGCGGAATTGGCGAGGTTCGAGCGGAGCAAACGAGGAGAACGAGTCGTGTGACACGACGCCCGTGTCGGCTTTTTTCTACCACACCCTCCCCACTGTTTCCGCTGTCTTCGCGTCCGAGGGAAGGGCCGAGTGATTTCGGCGGGTGGTCGGGGTTCGGCTCCGACACACCCACCCCATCGTTTCCGCTGTTTCGGCCGGAGGAGGCGGTGGGTGAGTGAAGAATCCGGGTCGCCTTCTCGAAAATGGGTTCGACCCTCCTCGAAGACCGAACCCGATCCGCCTCGAAAGCCGGACCCAACCGGATTTGTCGTCTCTCGGTGGTCGGATTCGTTCACTCAGCGACCGTTTCGAGTTCTGACGCGACACGGTGGAAACGAACCACGAGCTGGACGAATTTACCCGAATGACGGGCTAAGACAGCAAAAATTCTACTCCAAACTGCTACCGTAATCGTTGTCGCTTATATAGTCTATTTCGTCTATTTCTACTACGGTTACTGTTTAACAGTTTCCTATATAAACCTTGCGCTTATATACAGAGTCTCTACCCCACCCACCCTCTCCGCCGGAAAGCTCCGGAAACGATGGGGTGGGTGTGTGTTTAAGTCAATGGGGACTCCGGAAACGATGCACCCCCGGAATCAATCCGAGAAATAAAAACCTTCGGGACATCGGAAACAGCGGACGCCGTAGTGACCACGTAACTTTATACGTCCGCCTCTCCAAGCGTCCAGATATCGACAATGTCATCGTTCAGCTTCGACCGGGACAACTCCCTCTACAAGAACCGCGACGCGCTCTTAGAGGAGTACACCCCGGACAACCTCGTCGGCCGCGACGAGGAGTTAGAGGAGTACCACGCCGCCCTCCAGCCGATTATCAACGGCGAGGCACCGTCGAACATCTTCCTCTACGGCAAGAGCGGCGTGGGCAAGACCGCCGCGACCCGGTTTCTCCTCAACCGACTCCAGAACGACGCCGCGAAGTACGACGACATCTCGCTGAACGTCATCGAGATAAACTGCGACGGGCTGAACTCCAGCTATCAGGTCGCCGTGCGCCTCGTCAACACGCTCCGCGACCCGTCCGAGCAGATAAGTAACACCGGCTACCCCCAAGCGCAGGTCTACAGCTTTCTCTGGGAGGAACTCGACAAGGTGGGCGGCACCGTCATCGTGGTCCTCGACGAGGTGGACCACATCAACGACAACTCCATCCTCTACCAGATTCCCCGCGCCCGGTCCAACGGCTACCTCGAACACGCCAAAATCGGTCTCATCGGTATCAGCAACGACCTCTCGTTCCGCGACTCGCTCTCTGCCAAGGTGCGCTCGTCGCTCTGCGAGAAGGAAGTGTCCTTTCCGCCCTACGACGCGACCGAACTCCAGAAGGTCCTCAGCCAGCGCGAGCAGGTCGCGTTCCACGACGGCGCGCTCGCCGAGGACGTGATTCCGCTCTGTGCGGCCTACGGCGCGCAGGACGCCGGTGACGCCCGGCAGGCCCTCGACCTCCTGCTCGAAGCGGGCGACCTCGCCCGGAAGGAGGCCGTCGAGCAGGTCACGGACGAACACGTCCAAGAGGCCCGCGAGAAGCTCGAACGCGACCGCATCATGGAGGGCGTCGCCGACCTGACCGAACACGCCCGGCTCATCCTCTACGCGCTCACCTCGCTGGAGGCCGAAGCGGAAACCCCCGCCCGCTCGCGGGACATCCGCCCCCGGTACGAACAGCTCTGCAACCACGTCGGCACCGAACCGCTCACCAGCCGCCGGATGCGCGACCACCTCGCGGACCTCGCGATGCTCGGGGTCATCTCCTCGACCGAGAAGAACGAGGGGATGTCAGGCGGGAAGTACCGCGAACACGCCCTCAAACAGGACCTCCAACTCGTCGTCACCGCCCTCGAGGAGACCATCGAGTTCGCTGGAGTCCACGAGAGCATCCGGCCGTACTACCAGACGACCTTCGAGGACGCCGAGAACTGAAGACGCCGAAAACGGAAGACGCCGAGAACTGAAGACGCCGAAAACGGGGGCACCGAGAACTGAGGCTCCTCGTTCCATCCCTCCCACCGCACGCCGTCCGACCACTACCCCGTCGTTTCCGGTGTCTTTTCGTCAGTCGGTCTCGTCCCGACTCCCCATCGCTCCGCCGACTATCCGGTAGTCCTGCCGTTTCTCTCCGGCGGCCCCGGCGCTTCTGTCCGCCCATCGTACTCGTTCTGCTCGGCCGCAACGCTCGACCCGGATACCGTCACACCAGAGTTTCCGCTGTCTCGGGCGTGAAATCTGACCCGGAGGACACCGATATTTCCGCTGTTCCGACCGCCGACGCCGTGAACGGCTACCCCGTCGTTTCCGCTGTCTTTCCCGGACGAGCATCCATCGAACTTCCGAAACCGACGGCATCGAAATTCCGAAACCGACGGGAATCCGAGACCGAGGAGTCCCGACCACGCTCCCCGGCGTCGAACCGGCGAGACAGCGGAAACTCCGGGGTCACCCCTCGGCCGAGTCCGGAGCGCGACAGCGGAAATTGCGGGGTGAAATCGGCGTTAGAGTCGGTAGTGGGGTCGGTAGTGGAGTCGGTGGTGGGGTCGGTAGTGGAGTCGGTGGTGGGGTCGGTAGTGGAGTCGGTGGTGGGGTCGGTAGTAGAGTCAGTGGTGGGGTCGGTAGTAGAGTCGGCGGTGGCCCTCCTCGTCGGCCCCGACGAGTGTCCAGTCAGCGGCGAAACAGCGGAAACGACGGGGTCACGGATGTGCGGCGGTTGGAGACGAACCGAAGGCGAGGAGTACCGTCCGGAGAGTGACGACAGGACGACCGGTCGGGCAGAACTGGACCGACCGGGCAGAACTGGACCGACCGGGCAGAACTGGGCCAATCGGTAGAATTGGACCGAACGAGTAGAACTGGGCCAATCGGTAGAATTGGACCGAACGAGTAGAACTGGGCCAATCGGTAGAATTGGACCGAACGAGTAGAACTGGGCCAATCGGTAGAATTGGACCGAACGAGTAGAACTGAGCCAATCGGTAGAATCGGACCGAACGGACGGAAAAGAACGCTGCGAGTTTACTGGTTGTGTTCGACTTCCAGAATCCGGGAGTCGCAGTCCGAACAACTGACCGCCACCACGTCCATCGTGCGACAGCACGACTCGACGGTCTCCTGTTCCATCTGAATCTCGCCGCCGCAGTCGGGGCAGGATTCGAGGAAGATACGCAGTCCGCTCAGGACGCGACTCTGGTTGGTGACCGTCAGCGCGTCCCAGTCGGGGTAGCGGTCCTCCAGCACCTTCGCGGCACCGAGGTCGGCGACGAGCGCGGCGCGGGACTCCCACTGGCCGAGTCGGCCGTCGTCGTACTGGGCGACCATCGCCTCGTCGTGTTCCTCGAAGGTGAGTTTGTCCTCGTCCACGTCGAGGACTTCGCTCAGGAGGCTCTTCTCGGTCCCGTCGCGGTTGATGGCGTCCATCTCGTCGTGCCACGTCCCCCGGAACTCGTCGGAGAGACAGAGGTCGTCCATCTGCTCGCAGGGTTCGACCGCGCCAGCGTCGGCCAGCACCTCCTCAGGCTCGCGTTCCTCCTCGCTCACTTCCACCTGTTCGTCTTCGAGTTTGTCGAACTTCGCCAGCACCCAGTCGGGGAAGTACTGCTTGGTGAGCGTCGGGGTCCCCGGCACGAGATAGCCTCGGAGGTAGATAGCCGCCAGCGAGCCAGCGAACACCGCCGCGCCCCCGACCGGCGTGAGGACGTACGACACCGCGGCGCTCCCGACCGCCGCGATGACGACGTTGACGATAGTACACGGTGTACACCGGTTCTCGCCCGTGTACTCCGGTTGTCGAAACCGTTCTACCAATCCCGATGATTGCGTACTCATATCGTGTACTTGTTTATTTTATACGTATATATTTGTTGCTGAAGGAAGTGGACACGTTTCGGCGCACGTGTCGCTGTTACGACTCCCCGCCGAGCGCACGCGCTACGATTCTCCGCCGAGCGCGGAAATCTCCTGCCACGGAGACACGTCCTCGACCGCGCGCTGAAGTCGCAACGTCACCGCGCCGCCGTCGGTGTGATAGTCCTCGAACGCGAGTTCGCCGCCGAACTTGCTGACTATCCAGTGCGAGAGCCAGAGGCCGAGTCCGCTCCCGTGGTGGAGCGCGGTCTCCTCGCCCTCCGTGAGGACCTCGCGCTCGTCCTCGGGGATACCCGGCCCGTCGTCCAAGACGGTTATCTCGACCCACTCGCCGTCGTCGCCCGTCGCCGAGACCGCCACACGCACCGCGGGTTGGTCGTCGTCGTTGTGTTCGATGGCGTTCTCGACGACCTCGCTGATGGCGGCCTCCAAGGTCTTGTCGGCGTAGACGCGCGCGCTCTCCGGGAGACACGTCGTAATCGTGGCCTCGGGGTACGACTGGCGGAACTCCTCGCAGGTGCGTCTCACGCAGTCGGTCACGTCGATCTGCTTTTTCTTCCGGTCGCCGCCGTCGAGGGTCTTGCCGACCTCGCGGGCCTTCTCGCTTATCTCGATGAGTTCGTTGGCTTTCTGTTCGATGACGCTGGCCTCGCGGGCGGCGGGCGGGAACTCCTCGCCGATGTTCTGGGCGCGACCCAACACGACGTTGAGGTCGTTGCGGAGGTTGTGGCGCAGGATGCGATTGAACACCTGCAACCGCTGTTCGCGCCGGACGAGTTCCTTGCGCGTCTGCACCGAGTCGATGGCGTACGCGACGTTGTTGCCGAACTTCGAGAGGACGCGACGCTCGGTCTCGCCGAACGCGTGGCGCGCGTCCGACCAGACGCTCAGGACGCCGTAGGCCTGCTCCTCGTAGACGAGCGGAATCGCGGCGACGGCGTATCTCTCCGCCGTCGGGTCGGCGTTCAAATCGAAGCCCTCTTCGAGCGTCGCGGTGCGCTCGACCTGCACGGTCCGGGTTTCGACGGCCTCTCGAACGGGAATCCGGTCGCCCCCATCGCTGGTCGGTCCGTCTTCCGGGTCGAGGACCACCGCGTCGAGGTACCGCTGTTCGACGCCCGACGACACCTGCGGGCGGACCGCCATCGCGTCCTCGTCCACCTTCCCGACCCACGCGAGGACGTACGGGTCCGAATCGGCCAATCGGTCACAGACGGTCTCCTCGATGTCCTCGCGCGAGGAGGCCCGCAGGACCGCTTGGCTCACGTCCCAGATGAGGTCGTTGACGGCTATCTGGCGCTCGGCCAACTGCTCGGTCCGTCGCCGGGAGACGGCGTTGTCGATGCGGTTGGCCAGCACCGCGAACTGGTCTTTGCCCTCGCTCTTCCGGAGGTAGTCGGTGACGCCCGCGGAGATGGCCTCGCTGGCGATGCGCTCGTTTCCGCCGCCGGTCAGCAGGATGAAGGGGATGTCGGGGTAGTCCTCCCGAACCACGTCCAGAAACTCCAAGCCGTCCATCCCCGGCATCTCGTAGTCGCTGACGATGCAGTCGAACTCGTCGGCGTCGAGCAGGGCGAGCCCTTCGTCGGCGCTCTCCACCGTGTGAACGTCCATGTCGTAGTCGTCGGTGAGAACGCCAGCAGTCACTCTGGCGAAGAAGTCGTTGTCTTCGACGTGAAGGACACGGTGGCGCGCGTCTGCCATTCTACGTCATGGCGGTTTCGCGGCTACCTAATAAATGGTTCCATTCTTTTAACTTTACTGATTCCAGTATCAAAATTGATGCCGCGCTATCAGTGTTGATTAAAACACGAAAATCGGGAGTTTCAACCGTCTTCTGGCGGTTTCGGGACGTTCCCGAACGAAGTGTCGGAATTACTGATAGGAGTTGCCCACGAGACGGCGTTTGCTACGACTTTCTGTATCTCGGGCTGTTTATATATCGGATACGTCTCGTGACCCGGCCGGAAGTAGAAGACGCGGCCCGACCCGCGTCGGTAACAGCACCCGCTTCGGAACACCTCGCCGCCCTCGAACCAGCTGTTGAAGACGAGGGTGTCCGGCGCGGGCACGTCGAATCGCTCGCCGTACATCTCGGCCTCGGGGACCTCGATGGACTCCGGGACGCCCTCGGCGATGGGGTGGCCGGGTTCGACCAACCAGAGCCGTTCCTTCTCGCCCTCGTTGCGCCACTTCAGGTCGCAGGTCGTCCCCATCAGGCGCTTGAAAATCTTCGAGAAGTGCCCCGAGTGCAGGACCAGCAGGCCCATCCCCGAGAGGACTCGCTCGTGGACGCGCTCCACGATTTCGTCTTCCACTTCGTCGTGGGCCTCGTGTCCCCACCACGTCAGCACGTCGGTGTCGTCTAACACCTCCTCGGTGAGTCCGTGTTCGGGTTCGTCTAAAGTGGCGGTTCGCGTCTCGAACCCCTCGTCTTCGAGGAAGTCGGCGATGGTCGCGTGGATGCCCTCGGGGTAGACCTCGCGGGCCTCCTCGTCGTTTCGCTCGTGGCGGTACTCGTTCCAGACTGTAACTGTGGTCACGTGTTACTCCTCCGTAGTCGCGTCCGCAGTCGCCGTGTCGTCGGTTGCCGTATCGTCGGCCGCCGCGTCGCCGGTCGTTCCGTACTCGAACATCGCGTCTACGTCCGGGTCGGATTCCACGAGTTCGTACCCGACGCTCCCGTCTCCGACGGTCTCGTCTTCGATAGCCTCGCCCTCCTCGCCGCCGGTCGGCGTCACGACGCCGTGACGTTCGAGGTGGTCCAAGTGCGCCCACGCCTCGCCGGGGCCGTGCATGATGTGGATGTTCGAAAGCTCGCCGAAGAGGTCGGCGCTGACGGTCCACGCGTCGGGGGCGTCGCGTTCGCGCAGAACCTCTAGCACGCGCTCGGTGCGCTCGCGGTGGTGGACCGCGATGTCGCGCGCCCGCCCCGCGGGGTCGTCGATGGGGTCGCGGTGGCCCGGCCACGCCCGGTCGTAGTCGGCCTCGATGATTCGCCCGAGCGAGGAGAGATACGTCCCGAGCGGGTCCTCGACGCGGGGGTCCGCGCCACCCACGTTCGGGGTGTACTTCGGCAGGAGCGCGTCGCCCGCGAGGAGGTGGCGCTCGCCGTCGGTCCCCCGACTCCCGGTCTCCTCGTCGGCCCTCCCGTCGTCCGTTACCCCACCGTCGGCGTCGAACGCGAACCCGGAGAGTCCGGCGCTGTGGCCCGGCAGGTGGACCGCGCGCAACTCGACGCCGCCGCAGTCGAACGTCGCGCCGTCGGCGAACGTCTCGACACTCGGCGACGTGCCCTGAATCTGGTCGTGGAGGTCCAAAAAGTCTAGTAGCTCGGTCCGCTTCTCGTCGGGCACGCCCCACCGCTCGAAGAGGTCGCGCTCCTCGATTTCGACCTTGTGGTTCGCCCCGTCGCCCGCCACCATCGGCGCGTCGGCCTCGTGGACGAACACCGTCGCGTCGCTCTCGGCCTGTATCTCGCCCGCGAGTCCGGCGTGGTCGTGGTGCCAGTGGGTCAGCAAGATTCGGTCCACGTCGGCGAACGACACGCCGTACTCCGCGAGTCCGGCCCGCAACTGCTCGCGGCCCTCCTCGGTGGCGACGCCGGTATCGACCAGCGTGGTCGGGCCGTCGCCGTCGAACAGGTAGGCGTCGTTCTGCCCCTCGAAGACGGTGTTCCCCAGTTGGATTCGTTTCACGGTCGTACTCGGCCCGTCCCGGATAAGTCGTTTTCTCTCCCGGAACAGTCGCGGACTCCTCCCGTCGAGAGGAGTTTAATTACTCTCGTAGTAAAAATTCATCCGGAACGTTTATGATAGATACGAGTCGCCCTTCGAGTACCCGATGAGCGAACGACTCCAGCGACGGGAGCAGGACGAAGACCCAATCAATTGGACCCGAACCGACGACGGCGTGGAAATCTACGACGAGACGAACCCCGACGCGTGGGTGCGCATGGAGTTCGTCAGCGGCATCGCCCCGGAGAAACGCCTCTACGGCGTCTGCGACGACTGCGGACTGGTGACTGCACAGCGCGCGTTGCCCTCGGCGAGCATGGCTTGCGGGAACTGTGGTGCGGAATTCGGGGATGGGTAGAGCGAGGAGGATTCGGGTATCAGGTCTCCTCGGCTTTCTTGTTCGGATGCTTAGTGAGTCCCAAAAATTCTATGTTCAGTTTTTCAGTCAGGCAGACCCAACGTGCCCACAGTTTGGACACTTGAGTTTCACTTTATCTCCGCGGATTAGCCTACTCTTTTTCTTTGCGTTACCCGACCTTTTCAGACACTCGTCGTGAATGGCGGCACCACAACTACTGCATTCTTGGGCGTTTTTTGGCTTTGCGTCTCCTCCACACACCGCACAATACTTGGAATCGGAACTGAACAGTCCCATGTTGAACCCCGCCACACACTGACACGCTAGACAATTGTCACGTTACCGATTGAGCATTTTCCCACCTTTTGCATCAACCACTTCAGTATTTCCCCGAGGTATTTTCTCGAACTTGACTAGCTTTATTCACGATTTGTATGATATTGGCATCTGTTCTCGTATTGTCTTTCATATCTGTCCATTATTATTTAATATTATGTATAATAATTTCCCGGTATCCGGCACCTCAGCGGCCTTTTCCGACGGAACAGTACCCTGTTGTTCGGTCGTCGCTACCAGTTACTCGAACGGGCTTTTCGGGACGGTCACGTTGTTCAGAGTCATTTTGATACAGAACCCGGCCGCTCAATCTATTATTTTCCTCTCGATGTTCTCGTCGGTTGCTTCGACTAGTAAGCTAAAACTACAATTTCTCAATCACTCTAACTTCCGTTACAGCAACTTATCGACGAACGACTCGAACTCGGCCCCTTCCGAAACCGACTCCAACTCGTCCAGTGCATCCGAATCCTCGTCGCGGTTCTCCTCCAGCAGGTCCACTACCTCGCTGTCGGCGTCGATGGCGTCTGCGATTTCCAGCAGACCCTCGTAGGCGGTCAGTTCCAAGCGTTCGGCTTTCCGGCCGAGGTGGTTGTAGAGGGCGTTCTGGACCGCTACGTCGTTGCCCTCCGAATCTATCTCGCGCTTCTCCTCCCGTAGCGCGTCGAAGGTCGGCACCGTGCGCTCGTGAGCGTCGATGTCGAGGAGACCGAAGACTCGTTCGAGGCGTTCGACGTGTTGTGCGGTCTCGTCGCGGTGGTCGGCGAAGCCGTCCACGAGGTCCGAGTCGGTCGCGCTGGTCTGGAGTTCGTCCAGCAGGTCCCGAAGTCGGCGCTCGCCGTAGTAGATGCCGCGGAGTTCGTACTCGAATAGCTCCTCGGGCGTGTCGAGGGTCATGGCGCACGACTAGCCCGCTCACGGTCTTATCCCTTGTTGCAGATTTCGCGCGGCTCTCCTCGGTCCGTCGAGTCTCCCTTCACTTCGGTCTCACTCCACTCGATTCCGACACCACTGTTTTGGGGACCGGCGTCGTGAGGAGTTTCATGGCCGACTCGAAGTTGGCGACCGCGCTGAAGGCCGGGGCCGCCGTGGTCGGGGTGTTCGTCGCGCTCGTCGTGGTCCTCCCGCTCGTGCCGTTGCTCCTCGAACTCGTGGTGGGCGTCTTCCGGGCGTTCTTCGACGCCATCGTGCCCGGCGGGAAGACCTACGAGTAGCGATTTTCCGGTGCCCACACGCTCAAGGCGGCGGCGCGCCACGCTTTCGGCATGCCAGACTCATTGGAACTCGAAGACTTCTACGACCTGACGCTCGTGACCGACCTCGCGGTCTCGCCCGACGCCGAGGAGGTCGCGTTCGTCGCCGACGAGTTCGACCGGCAGGAGGACGAGCGTCGAACCTCCCTCTTCGTCGCGCCGACCGACGGCTCGCGCGAGCCACATCGTCTCTCGCGGGCGTCCGACGCGAGCGCGCCAGCGTGGAGTCCCGACGGCTCGAAGCTCGCCTTCGCGGCGGCGCGGGACACCGACGCCGAAATCGCCGTGACGCGTTCCGGAGACGACGCGGCGGACACGGACGACGCGACGGACGCGGACGACGCCGAGGAGGGAGCGACCGACGACGAGCCGAAGCCCCAAATCTGGGCATTCGACCTCGAACGGGGCGGCGACGCGCGCCAACTCACCGACTTCGAGGAGGGCGTGCGCGGCTTCGACTGGGGACCGGAGGGCGACCGACTCGTGGTCGCGGCCCGCGACCCGACCGACGACCAGCGCGAGTACTTGGCGGCCCGGCGCGACGAGGACGGCCCTATCGAGACCGAGCGACTCCAGCACAAGTTCGACGGACAGGGGTGGCTGGACGACGTGACGACTTACCTCTTCGTCGTGGACTACGAGACCCGCGAGGCGACTCGCCTCGACGACGCCTACAGCGGCGGCGGCGCGCGCGAACCGGCCACCGGCTTGAGTCCCGCGTGGTCGCCCGGCGTCTCCGGTCGCTCCGCTGACGGAGACGCGTCCGACTCGTCCGGCGACGGTCGCATCGCGTTCCTCTCGAACCGGACCGACCGCCCCGACGACAACTACGTGATGGACCTCTACACCATCGCGCCCGACGGGAGCGACTGCCGGAAAGTCACCGATTCAGACCTAACCGCGAGTCGGCCGCGCTGGCATCCCGACGGCGACCGCCTCGCGTTCGTCGGCGGCGACCCCGAGAACGCGTATCGGCCCTCGGAGGTGTACGTGGCGGATGTTTCGGACGATTCGTCCGACTACGACTCGTGGTCGAGCGACCTCGACCGGACCGTCGCGCGCTACGGCGAACTCGGGTGGCACGGTGACGACTGCTACGCCGCGGTCGGCGACGAGGGCCTGACCCGACTCGTCCGATTCTCCGAGGGCGGTGCAGGCGAGGCGGGCGCGACCCGAGCGGCCGTCCCGGAGCGAACCTTCGAGGAGCAGGGCCGCGACCGAACTATCGAAGGATTCGACCTCCGAGGAGACCGGGCGGTCGTCCTCCTCTCGGACCCCGAGGAGGGCACGGACCTCCACGCGCTCGACGCCGGGGACCTCGCTTCCGAGTCGGGCGATGCGACCGAACTCACTCGCCTCACCGCGCTCAACGACGACCTCCTCGCGGACCGCCACACGCCCGAGTGTCGCCGCGTCACGTTCGAGTCCGAGGGCGAGGAAATCGAGGCGCTGGCGTACCTCCCCGACGAGTTCGACCCCGAGGACCCCGACCCGCGACCGGTCGTCGCCTCGATTCACGGGGGTCCGGTCTCCTACGACGCGCCGACGTTCTCCTTCGAGTTCGCCCACTTCACCGGGCAGGGGTACGTCGTCCTCCGGACGAACTACCGGGGGAGTTCGTCGTACGGCCGCGAGTTCAGCGAGCAGATTCGCGGCGAGTGGGGACCGCGCGAGACCGCCGACGTGCTGGCTGGCGTCGAGGAGCTAGTCGCCCGCGGGTGGGCCGACCCCGAGCGCCTGTTCGCCACCGGCTTCTCCTACGGCGGCATCACGACGGGCTACCTCGTCGCGGAATCGGACCGGTTCGCGGCCGCGGCGGCCGAACACGGCGTCTACGACTTCCGGTCGGCGTTCGGCACCGACGACAGTCACGTCTGGTGGGAGAACGACTTCGGCCTGCCGTGGGAGAACGAGGAGGGCTACGACGCCGCGTCGAGCATCCGCGACGTGGGGAACGTCGAGACGCCCCTGCTGGTCACGGCTGGCGGCGAGGACTGGCGGTGTCCGCCCTCCCAGAGCGAACAGCTCTACGTCAGCGTCAAGAAGCAGGGCGTGCCCGCCAGACTGGTCGTCTACCCCGACGAACACCACAACATCGGCGACCCCGACCGCGCCGTCCACCGGTTGCAAGAACTGACCGACTGGTTCGAGCGCCACGACCCCGACGCGTAGAGCGGCGACTCCTCGTCGGTATCGTTGCGCCCTCCTGTTCGGAGAAGTCGAAGCGGGAGAACGAGGAGGCCCGTCGGAGGTCGGTCAGGCCGACTGGGCCGCGGACGCCGACGAGTCCCCACCGGCGTCGGGTTCGTAGACCACGTGGTCGCCGTTCGCGCGGACTTCGACCCGACAGCCGTTGAGTCCGAAGACGACGTGGCCCGTGGGTCCCGTCGCGCCGCCGTCGCGGTTCTCGAAGAGGCGATTCAGCGCGTCCGGGTCCACCACGTCGTAGAGGACGCACTCGTCGGCGAGGCGGTCGCAGTCGGTCACTTCGGTCACGGCCTCCACGATGGCCGTGCTAACGTCTAAGTCGTTCGATACTATCTGGTACGCCGCGCGCCCGTCCCGGTCGAGCGACGGCGCACGTTTCGTGAGGTCTCCTGTATCCCGGTTCATGCGTGAAGTAGGGTGCCACCGACTCCCAATATCGGCGTATCGGTTCAAATGGCCAATAGTACAAAAAATCCCCGGTTCCGGCGGGGAAATCTACCGAGTCGTCGCACCTGATTATCCGTCGGTTCGAATCTGTTTTTCCTCTCTGCGGACGAAAAATATAATATTTCCACGATATACCGCCGAATCGTCGCTTCGTCGCCTACTCTTTGGTCAGAATCATCGGTTCGTCGTTCGCGCCGTCAGTTTCGTCCGCGTCGCCAGTTTCGTCTGCGTCGCCTGTCGTCTCCGTCGAGTCGCCGCCGACGCTCGCGGCGAACTGGTCGGCGTGGAGCGCCTTCAGGCGCGCGAGTTCGTCCGCCGAGAGGGCCATCCGGTCGGCGAACTCGTCCCAGACGTGACTCCGGACCGCGAGGTAGTACGCCGTCGCGTCCTGCGCGACCAGCGGGTCGCGGTGGAACTGCGTCCGGTACTCGTAGACGAGTCCGTCCACGCCGACGCCCTCCAAGTCGCGGACCGCTCGCTGGTGGCGCGCGAGGAGTTCCCGGTCGGTCTCGTCCTCGATTGCGGGGAACGCCCCGAGTGGCTCGGGCATCCTCACCACTCCGCGACGCTCCCGTCGTCGTGTCGCCAGACGGGGTTGTGCCAGTTCACCTCGCCCGCGCGCTCGCGGACGACCGACTCGTCGATTTCGATTCCGAGGCCGGGCTTCTCGGGCAACTCGACGTAGCCGTCGTCGTACTCGAACACCGAGGAGTCCGCCAGATAGTCCAACACGTCGCTCTCCTCGTTGTAGTGGATGTCGAGGCTCTGCTCCTGAATCAGGGCGTTGGGCGTGCAGGCGTCCACCTGCACGCAGGAGGCGAGTGCGATTGGCCCGAGCGGGCAGTGGGGCGCGAGCGCCACGTCGTAGGCTTCCGCCATCGACGCGATTTTCTTGACCTCGGTGATGCCTCCGGCGTGGCTCAGGTCGGGTTGAATCACGTCCACGGCCTGCGATTCGAAGACCTCCTTGAAGTCCCACCGCGAGTACATGCGTTCGCCGGTGGCGATGGGCGTCGTGGTGTGGGCCGCGATTTCGGGGAGTGCGTCGTTGTGTTCCGGCAGGACCGGCTCCTCGACGAACATCGGCTCGTAGGGTTCGAGCGCCGCGGCGAGTCGCTTGGCCATCGACTTGGCCACGCGCCCGTGGAAATCGACGCCGATATCGACCTCGTCGCCGACCGCCTCGCGGACCTCCGCCAGACGCTCCTCCGCTTCCCGGATTTTGGCGGGCGAATCGACCCGCTCCAACTCGGGCGTCGCGTTCATCTTCAGCGCGGTGAACCCGGCTTCGACCTGCTCCTCGGCGGCCCGGCCCACGTCCGCGGGTCGGTCGCCGCCTATCCACTGGTAGACGCGAATTCGGTCGCGGGCCTTGCCCCCCAGCAGTTCGTACACCGGCGCGTCGAAGTGCTTGCCCTTGATGTCCCAGAGGGCTTGGTCGATGCCCGCGATGGCCGACATCAGCACCGGGCCGCCGCGGTAGAAGCCGCCGCGGTACATCGTCTGCCAGTGGTCCTCGATTCTGCGGGGGTCCTCGCCCAGCAGGTAGCCCTCCAGTAACTCCTCGACGGCGGCCCGGACGGTGTGGGCGCGACCCTCCACGACCGGTTCGCCCCAGCCGACGGTCCCGTCGCTGGTTTCGAGGCGCAGGAACAGCCACCGCGGGGGCACCTCGAACAGTTCGTAGTCGGTAATCTCCATGCCCGGCCGTACGCGACCGACCGTCTAAACCTCGGGGGAACTGGCAACGCCCCCGAAACCTCGTTTGTGATGCGGTCCCAGAGCTAACTGAATTAAAACAGACAAAGTTAACACCCACAAATATGAAAATTCTATCCGATGGACAAGCTCGACGGTGTCTCGCTCTCGGCCCTACAGGACCAACTCGACGCGGCCGACAGCGCGAAGGCGACTAAGCGACTGATGGTCGCCATCGCGTACAAAGACGGCGTGTCGGTCTCGGTCTTGGCCGAGCGGTACGGCGTTCCCGAATCGACCCTCTACTACTGGCTCGACCGCCTCGCCGACAAACCGCTCTCGGAGGCGGTCGAGGACGACGAACGGCCGGGACGACCCTCGGAACTCTCCGGCGACGAGCGCGAGGCGGTGTTCGACGCGCTCGGCGACTCGCCGACCGCCTACGGGTTCGACGCCGACTCGTGGACCCCCGAACTCGTCCGGGAGTTCATCGACAGCGAGTACGACGTGTCCTACTCGCTGGGCCACGTCCGCCGCATGCTCCGAGACGCCGACGTGTCGGTCTGAGCCGCCGGGACGACGGTACCCCGCCGAGGAGACGGTTTCGAACGCCCCGCCCGCCGACAAAGAAACCTCTATCACTTTTCACCAAAACGTATCTTTCGAAGACAGAAATCCCGTTCTTCGACCCGACTACCGGCGTCTGCGCGCGAGGAGTGCCCCGGCGGCGACGCCGAGCCACCCCGTCGTTCCGTCGTCAGCGAGCGGGAAGTCGGCCCCGCCGGACCCGGTCGCATCGTCTGCCCCGGCATCGTCGCCGACCCCGACGTTCTCGCTACCTCCGGCCTCGTCGCCGACGTTCTCCGCCCGGTTCGGCGTCTCGGGGTCGTAGCACACCGCGAACTGCTCGACGGGGAACGGGTTCCCGCCGGGGTCGTCCGGGGCGACGAGGAGCGCCCGCTCGGAGACGCCCTCCGGGAAGTCGTAGACGTTCCCGCCGGGACCGCCGTAGACGATGGCCGCGTCCACGCGGAGCGTCGAGTCGAACGTCAGCGCGACCGGTCGGCCGTCGTCGTCGCGCTCGGCGACCCGCACCTCGATGCGGTATCCCTCGCCGTCGGCCTCGAACTCGAAGGTGTTCTCGCCGATTCGCGTGGCGTTCTCGCCGGTGAACTCGCCGTCCTCGTAGGTCAGCAGTAGCCCTCGCTCCAGTCCGAAGTCCTCACAGCGCGGGAATCCGGCGACCGGCCGCGCCTCGACCTCGGGCGTCGGTATCGTCGTGGTGGTCGTGGTCGTTTCTGTCGTCGTAGTCGCCGTCGTGGTCGTTTCAGTTGTCGTAGTCTCCGTCGTGGTCGTTTCTGTCGTCGTAGTCGCCGTCGTGGTCGTTTCAGTTGTCGTAGTCTCCGTCGTGG